>NZ_JBHVRN010000003.1:0-330192 GCF_042885775.1 Paenarthrobacter sp. NPDC058040 | reverse complement strand
TTATATTTATTCCCCTACCACATAAACAATAACTCTTTCACAAAAACTCCTTCGAGCATTTTGGCACTAGTACTAACTTAGCCCACAACACCCGCGGGGGCGCCCCCCGCTTCTCGCGGCCCCCCCCCCCGGCCTGGTTGCCCGTTATTACTACCCGGCGAGGCGTTCCACCAGGTATCGGTTCAGCGAGACACCTTGCTCCTGGGCGAGAATGACGAGCTGGCGATGCTTTGCGGGTGAAACCCGAACTCGAAGATTGCCGCTGAACTCACGCTCAACCAAGGGAACTGGTACTTGCTCACCCTCGCTGATCATGTCTTGTACTACTTCGTTGACCAGCTTTTCAAGACCGTGTAGAGCCTCGTCCTTGTCCGCGGCCAGCCAGGAAAGCGAGGGGAATTCCGTAACCTGCGCAACGTACTCCCCGTCCTCAGGGGACCAGGTCACGGTGTAGCGGTAGTGTGCCACCTTTGGTACTTCAGTTGTCGTCATCATCGTCTGCCTCCTCTGCTTCTCTGAGCCTGTCGATAGCCTGTATGACCTGCCGCACTTGGTACGGCTTCGCCTTGCCATGATCATCCTGGATATTCACCCGGGGGTCGCCTGGCCATGGCGTCTTGAAGACGTAATGGCTACTGCCAGAGTTTCGGGGTTCCCCGAAGTACTTCCTCGCGAGCTTTGCCAGGTCTGCGAAGGTCATGTTCTTCGGAGAATTGCGGGCTGCGGCTTCTATGTCCTCAACTCTGACCATGCACAATGGTCCCATTATTGGGACCAACTTGCCAAGGAGTCCAGAGTGGCTTGAACACCCAACCTCTCTGGCTAAACCGCGGGGAAGAAGCAAGAAAGAGGGCCGCAGGGAACAACGATGATCCTTGCGGCCCTCTATGAACGCTCGGGAGCGTGACGTCCCCGATAAACCTCGAGCGGGACTTAGCTGCGGAAGTTCACGAACTGAGGGTTGATGTTTGGCCGACCTTGGCTTGCGTTGCGGGCCCTTAGACGGCGGGGTTTTCGTCGTTGGTCGGCGTACCCCAAGGCCGGCCGCTTTGGGGTCTCTTGCGGACTTTTTGCGGACTAGACGAAGGATCTATCTCCCGACATGGTGTTCGACATGAAGTCGGGTGGCCGCTACGGTCGCTCGGTGGGAAGCGACTGCAGCCACTCGTTGAGCTCATCCGTGAGGATCACGGGTTTTGAGTTGGCGTAGCGCGCAACAAGGCCGTTGGCGCGCACTGCACGACGGATCGTGTCGATGCTGTAGCCAGTCGCTACAGCGGCTTCCTCGAACGAGTAAGCAAGTTTGGGGATGCTCATGGCATTGATCGTAGCGACAGGGCCCCTTCGAGCATTCGGCGAATATCCTCGATGGCATGAATACGACTCCAATGCTGACAGCGGCCGAGATCGCCGCACGGTTGAAAGTCTCCACAGAGACAGTCCGTCGAATGTGTCACGCGGGCAAGTGGCCCCATAGCAAGATCGGAAGGTTGTTCCGCTTTACAGAGGAGCACTACCAGTCCATCATCGCTACTCCCGGACCGCGGCCACCGTACACCCAGGAGCAACGGGTGGAAGTTGCCCGGGCGCTGCGAATCCTAAGTTCAAGAGAATGACTGCCCAGATTGTCGGTGCCGTTTGGCAAGATTGAGGTGTCCACTCACAATTAGATTTTGAAGGAAGAATCCCGTGCCAAACTTAATCGAGACTTTCACCTCGTCTCCGTACAAAACGCGGCGCTATCGCATCAAGGCCACCGGTGAAATAGGAACCGGTGTTGCCAGCAGCAACGGCGGTAGGAACGTCGGCCGCCTCGCCACGATCGGCGACAAGCTCAACATCTCGGTCATCGATCTGTGCCTAGATGCCACCGGCGAGATCCGCACGTTCAGGGCTGACGTAGTGGAACAAATCACCGAGGAAGAGGCCTGAACATGACGACTGCTGAGCAGGTCCCCGATCTGTGTCCGCAATGCGACGGCGATGTCCGCTTGCGCCCCCAGGTTGAGCAAACTCTCGGGAGCCGGGCAAAGGAATGGCGCTGCGCCAAGGGCTGCATGAGTTGGGGCACCGTTCGCTAGGCTTTGTCACACTATTTCCTTGCAAATAAAGGGAAGTAAGGTCATTCGAAAATTGAGCCGCACCACCCGCGGGAGCTTTTTCTGTGGGGGTCAAAAATGCCCTGCAAGCAAGCGGTGCAGCGGTCAAAATAGCTCCAAGAGCTTCTCAGTGACAGTCGAGCGCCCTGCGTGGGCAACCTCGGGGGAGATTTTCGCTATCGTTGGAGGGGCGACGCGACGAGGCAGGAGGAGGGGATGTCCCCGGGGTCAGAGTCGTCATAGATAATTGCACAATGACTGAGTTTGTTTCCCTTTCGTCGGCTGACGGCGAGCTCTATGCAGATCAAATGGAACGAATAAAGGCACGCATAGACGCAGCATTGGAATTCCTCCAGCAGCCACCCGTCTATGCGTCTGTCGAATCAGGCCTCTTACAGTTAAGATTAGCCCTTGAAATGGTCGCGTTGTCATCGCTGGTCACCAATAGGAAGGCCGTGGAAGCTGTGTCAACAGCTTTCGCAAAGAAGGAACACAACGACGCGTTGAAACTTGTACGGCAATTGAACCCGGAATTCTGGCCAGTTCCCTTCACACGAATCCCGAACGATACAGGTGAGCCGATCGAGATGCGCGCCCTCACCAGCGGGTACCTTACCGAGGATGAGTATCTGCCGACATGGGGTCGTCTGAGTGCGTGGTTGCACGCCTCGAATCCATATCAAAGCATGCCGGAACCGTCCGAGGGGGCGGCATTCGGATTGCAGGTAGCTGACAAGTTGATTGCTCTTCTCAACCAACATTATTTGTACTTGTTAGAACGCGGGGAGGGCGTGGCCTGCATAATGAATGAGTCCACTTCAGGCAGGGTGCTCGTCACTGGATTTGTGCGCGCTCAGATCAATTGACGATGCGCCGTGAGTGAGGGATCCGGCAATGCGGAAAGCTTTCCACACCTGGGCGCCTCGGAAACCGCTCTAGCAAAATGACCCCCACCCTTGCAGGGGTGGGGGTCATTCATTCTGCTACGGGAGTTCGGGATACCGGGACTTCATGTAGGCGTGGACTGCGTTTCGATCCGAAAGGCTCAGCTGGGTAGGCCAATAGATGAGCTCTCGGACGAATGAGACTTGCCCGGCGGTTGCAGACCCGAAGTAGATGCCACCGAAACTGGGGACTGTCGTGGCGCCGGTGGGGTCTGTGACTTCCGTAGAGTCGGCTCGGATGATGTACGAGAACCCTGCATCTGCCGCTTGGCAACGAGCATGAATACTCAGCCATCATGGTTGATACTTGTCGGCGTCGCACCGCCGGACGATCTTTGGTAATTGCCTGTTGCGGCGCGTCCCATCGTGGTTCCGGTCATGGCTGCGACGTCGGTGACTCCCGCGGCGGCTTTGAATACGGCAGCGATGGTCATGGGCCGCTGCGTCGTGTGGACTGGGTTGAGGAGTCGGCCGCCGGCGCCGGTTCCGCCTGGGGAGTAGAGGTTCCGGACTCCGTTCTCCGTGCCCAGCGTGACGGCTGGGGTGCCGCCTGCGTTGCTCAGGGTGGCGCTGAAGGTCGCCCCTGACTGGTTTGCGCCGTTCATTTCCGTGTGCGCCTTCGCTGGGCTGCGCCTGGGAGAAGCCGCCGTCCTGGCACTAGGGGACGTGGACTTCCTGCGCCGAACGATCTGTGTCTCCCGACAGATCCAAGGGAGCACCAAGGCGGAAGCCCAAATTGTCCCGCCAAAACACGGTTCAGAGCGCGTTGTTTACTTAGCGGAAGAACATATCCAGGAGCTTGCGCAGCATGTTCAGGAAGTCGGCGTCTTCGGCAAGGAGCAATAGCTCTTTGGGTACGGAGGGTCGTACTTCAATCGCAACTCCGCGGCTGACCGGTGGAAGCAGGTTCGAGAGGCATCCGGCATCGACGCATTCACCCTTCACGATTTGCGGCACTTCTACGCCTCCGGACTCATCGCGGTTGGCTGCGATGTCGTGACCGTCCAGAGGGCCCTCGGCCACGCGGCGCCGTCAATCACCCTGAATACTTACTCGCACTTGTGGCCGACTGCCGAGGACAAAACGAGGACCGCAGGATCAGGCTGATCGCTGCGGTCCTCGGAGATTTTGCGGACTCTGTGCGGACTACCGGGACAAACGCCCAGTAATCACGCGGTCAGATCCGTCTTAGCTGCGGAAGTTCACGAACTGCAGGTCGGCTTCCTCGAACTTCTTCAGGATCGCCATGGTTTCCTGCAGGTCGTCGCGGGACTTGGAGGTGACGCGGAGTTCGTCGCCCTGGATCTGGGACTTGACGGACTTCGGGGCTTCCTCGCGGATGATCTTGTTGATCTTCTTGGCGATGTCCTGCGCAATGCCTTCCTTGATGCTGCACTCCAGGCGGAATTCCTTGCCCGAGGGGAAGGGCTCGCCCTGATCCAGGGACTTCAGTGAGATGCCGCGCTTGATCAGCTTGGACTGGAAGACGTCCAGGACGGCCAGGACGCGGTCCTCCGAGTTGGCCTTCATGAGGATCTTCTCGCCGCTGAAGTCGATCTCCGCGCCGACGCCCTTGAAGTCGTAGCGCTGCGCGATTTCCTTCTGCGACTGGTTGAGCGCGTTGGCGACCTCTTGCTTGTCCACCTTGCTGACGACGTCGAATGTTGATTCGCCTGCCATGACTCTCCTTAGGTTGGGGGCCCGGTAAGGGCGGTTTGTCTGCCATCAAGCCCTGTTTGTCTGCCCTCAAGCCTAGTACGGAAGCGCCTTGGTGGGGCGGGAGTTACCTTTCACAGTTCGCTCACAGCACACGCATGGTTGGAACCGAGCCGGCTGTCCGAGAGTTGTACCAGTTGGAAAAGCCACCCCTGGAGGTAAGCATGAGCAACAAGGCCGTCCACTACGTCAGCAAGTCCGCATCCGCTGCGGCCGGCTCCATCGGCACGGCTGCGGTAGCCGCGGCAAGCGCAGTGGCCGCGGCCGCCGTGGCAGCGTCGATCGTCCTGAGCCCGGTCCCCAATGCCGCAGCACGGATGGACGGCGTTCACGCGGACCTGCAGCGGGCCGTGGAGCTCAACCAAATCACCGCAGAGCAGGCCGCGAAGTTTGAAGCGAAACTGGCTGGCCGGATCCTCGGCGAAGCCTGAAAATCCGGGCATTTCGGGACCTTCCACCCTCGATTAGATTCTTCGCAGAAACTTCTGTAAGGTTGTCTCTGCCTTCGGTTACCGGATCGAAAGAAATGGTCTTCCGGAAGTGATCTTCTTTTGAAGTTCGGCAGATTACCCGAGCGGCCAAAGGGGGCTGACTGTAAATCAGCTGGCACTGCCTACGGGGGTTCGAATCCCTCATCTGCCACCCAAACGGGAAATCCCCGGAACTAATGGTTCCGGGGATTTTTTGCGTCAAAGCTGCGGTCCACGCCCCGTGCTTTCACGCAGTTCGGCGATCTCCCCGCGCAACGCCGTGATCTCGGCAAGGAGCTTGGCCATTTCGGCGCGAACGGGCTCCTCCGCCGCGGCGGCTTTCTCCCCCGCAGCCGCGGCGACGTCCTCGGC
Organism: Paenarthrobacter sp. NPDC058040; assembly: GCF_042885775.1. Taxonomy (NCBI): domain Bacteria; kingdom Bacillati; phylum Actinomycetota; class Actinomycetes; order Micrococcales; family Micrococcaceae; genus Paenarthrobacter; species Paenarthrobacter sp. NPDC058040. Next base: position 324,591 of record NZ_JBHVRN010000003.1, on the reverse strand, counting down.
GTTCTCTTCGATCCGCTGCACCAGCCATGAGGCAATCGACGCCGTGACAATACCCAGGACGGCGATGCCGCTCATCATCAGGGCCGCTGCGACAATGCGGCCAATCGGCGTCACAGGGTAGAGATCGCCGTAACCGACTGTGGTGATGGTGGTGATGGCCCACCATAGCGCGTCGCCAAACGTCACGATCTTCGCGTCCGGCGCTCCTTGTTCCACATCCAGGACGGCGAGCGCGCCCACCAGCACCAGCATGGCGGCGGAGCCGGCCACGTAGGTGGCGATGCGTCCACGAAGGGTTTCCCCGACCGTCCGGTGCAGCACCGAAAGGAGGGTGACCAGCCGGAGCAGCCTGAGGGGCCGGAAGAAGGGGAGCGCCACAATCAGGAGTTCGTGGAGGTTCCAGACAAACCATCGCTTGCGGTCTTCGGCGAGCCACAGGTTGGCGATGTAGTCCAGGGCGAAGATGCCCCAGGTGATCCACAGGATCACTTCGAAGGGTTGGGCCGCGGCGCCGTCGACGCGTCCAATGACCTGCCAGGCGTAGGCGGCCAGGAAGATCAGGGCCGTGATCATGAGGGGCCACTCGACGAGGTCCCGGTATCGCGCTTGCGTCATACGGGAATACTAGTCACGGCGGGTCCCGCCCGGACTTGGTGGCTTTACGCCGCCGGAGTTTCCAGCCAGTAGCCGTCCAGGTGATGGACCAGTTGGCGGCCCAGGCCACCCTTCAGTTGGATCCACAGCGTGCTGCGGTCATCGGTCATGCCGTCGATGGTTCCTTCGATCCGGTTGCCGCGGGCGTCGGCGAGGATCACTTCCTGGCGGATGGCGAGCTCGGGCCAGACGTCCCCGCCTGCCGTGGTGGTTTGCAGTGCGCTCAAAGGAGCCCCCCTGTTTTGTTCTGCGAGTTCATGAGTTCCAGATATTGTGCACGGTTTTCGTGAACCTGCGGTAAACGTTTGTGCAAACGTTGGACATAAAGCGGTCTTGACTGGCGCGCTCGGTCCGCCTGGTGGATGCCCCTGTCCGCAGCAGGTTACTCATGGGTAACATGGAGGCCATGCACTTGCTTCTCCGCACGATCATGCTGCTTTTCACGTCCGCCAAGCGGTCGCCACTGGGTGTTTGGGACACCTCGTCCCTGCCGTTGCGCGTTCTGCCCACTGACATCGACATAGCGATGCACGTCAACAACGGCATGTACTTCTCCCTCATGGATCTGGGCAGATTCGACCTCATGGTGCGCAGCGGCATCTGGCGGAGGATGCGCAAGCGCGGCTGGAGCCCGGTGGCCGCGGGCGAGACCATAGCGTTCCGGAAGTCGCTGCAGCTATGGCAGCGCTACACCGTTGAGACCCGCATCATCGGCTTGGACACCAAGGCCATCTATTTTGAGCAGCGCATGGTGGTGGACGGCGAGATTTATGCCCGCGCGCATATCGCCACCCGGCTGGTCAGCAAGGGAAAGCCGGTCAGCCAGGAGGACATCATCGCTGAGTTCGGGGCTCCGCCAGCGGACTTGGAACTTCCGGACTGGATCCACGAGTGGCGGGAAAACAACGCCCTCCCGGGCGCCCGTCGTCCGGCCCCGCACGCATGGGACCTGCCGGACGTCCGCGGACAACAACGCATCCAAGGCAAGAGTCACCGCCAGGGCTAGACCCCCACGTCGCGGCGCTGCAGGGCAAGGGCACCCACGGCGATCAGCGCGGCAGAGATGCCCAGAAGCCCGAACGCGGCTCCCCAATCCGCGCCGTTGGTCACGGGCGAATTGCCGTAGGCCCAGTGGTAGGGCGAGAGGTTCAGCAGCCATTCCATGTTCGGGCTCTGCCGGCCCACCGCGTTGAAGACGTAGCCCAGCACGGCGATGGCGGCACCCGCGGCGATCCCGTAGACCTTCCGGCCGGTCAGCGCCCCGACGCACAAGGCGGCGGTGCCGCTGAGCAGCGCCAGGGCCGCGAACAGCACCACGGCTCCGGCGAGATGCCCGACGTCGATCCCCAGTTGGGCTGGCCGGTTCAGTACCAGGACCAGGACGAAGACCAGCAGCGCCAGTGCCGCCACCCGGACGATCAATGCCAAGGCCCGTTCCAGGACCACTTGGATGCGTGTGACGCTGTGTGCCAGCGTGAGTTCCAGCAGTCCGGATTCCTCGTTGCCGCCAACGGCCGATGCGCCCCAACCCACCGAGGCCAGGGACATGAGCAGGAAGCCGATCAGTCCGAACAGGGTGGCCTGCGTGTAGCCGGTTCCAGTGGCGATTTGGTCGTAGTTCAGGGCCTTGGTCATTCCGCGGGGCAGGGCATCGATCATTTGCTGCATCTGCGAGCTGCCACCGATCGACGGGTAGAGCGGCAGGTAGAGCATGATGGCGCCAGTCAGTCCCAGCCCCCACGCGATGGTGGAGCGCCAGGAATCCGTCAGGGCCTTGGTAAACAGGGGCAGGATCCTAGGCATGGTGGGCTTCTTCCTTGGGTGCGGCGCTGCTGCCCGTCGCCGCCGGTTGTTCCGGTAAATGATGGCCGTTGCCGTTGTAGTGGCCCGTATAGAGCGTGAGTACCGCTTCTTCCAGGTCGGGCTCCTCCAGCACCAGGTCGGTGAGTTCCAACCTGGCCAATTCGCGGATCAGCGGTTGGACCTGGCCGGAAAGGCTGGCGGTGGCCTCCACCGCAGGGCGGGAGGCGCCGTCGGCGGTCACTTCCCGCAGTACCACGTTGGCGACGCCCGGCACCCGTGCCAGCAACGCGCCGACGTCGTGCGTTTGCGTTCCGGAGGCTGTGAACTTCAGCTGCCGCACGGCTGCGTTCCGCAGCGCCTCCACGGTGGAAATGGTGACGATGCCGCCGTCGCGCAGGATGGCCACGGCGTCCGCAGCTTGTTGCACTTCGCTGAGGACGTGGGAGCTGAGGAAAACGGTGGCGCCGCCGTCCACGGCTTCGCGGACCATGGCGTGGAACTCCTGTTGGACCAGGGGATCCAGGCCACTGGTGGGCTCGTCGAGCACCAACAGTTCAGGCCTGTGCATGAACGCCTGGAGCAGTCCCAGCTTCTGCTTGTTGCCCTTGGAAAGCTTGCGGGTCTGCCGGTCCAAGTCCAGGTCCAGCCTGTCCGCCAGGGCCTTTACATGGTTGCGGTCCACTGGGCCGCTGATGGCCTCGAAGTGCTCCACCACGCGGCGGCCCGTGGTTCGGTTCTCCAGATGCAGTTCACCCGGCAGGTACCCGATCCTTCGCCGCAAGGCTGTTCCTGCCCGCCTCGGGTCCTGGCCGAGCACGGAAATGGTTCCCGCGCTGGGGCGGATGATGTCCAGCAGGCAGCGCATGGTGGTGGTCTTGCCCGCGCCATTGGGCCCGATCACGCCGAACACAGTCCCGGCGTCCACGGCGAAGTCCAGTCCGTGCAGGACCTCGCGGTGGCCGAACTTCTTACGCAACCCCTCGACGACGATTGCCTGGGTCACGGGGCATGCTCCCTTCGGTGGTGCTTGGTTGTTGTTGGAGGGCTTCGCGGGCCGATTCGAGGAACCGCGAATCTGTGTAGAAGCCGTGGGTGTAGATGTCCAGGGCGGGCAATGTCAGGTGCCGCAGCAGTTCCGGGCCGATGCCGTGCGGTTCGGAGACTGGAGTGCCCAAGACCCGGGAAACGTGCCGGCCCAGCATCAGCATGGACAGGCTGTTTGATGCGATCACCACGGCAGTGGCCCGGACGTTCTCGAATTTCCGGATGGTGCCTGCTGTGATGCCGGAGTGGATGATGTCCTCCGTTTGGCTGACCACGCCGTCGAAGAAGGCATCTCCGGCGTCCGATTCATCGCCGAGGGACTGCCGGATGTAGGCAATCTCGTCCGCGTACTCGTGCGGGTTGTTCAGGTAGTCCTGGATGAGGAGCCGCGTGGTCCCGGGATCTGTCTTCTCGCGGCCCTGGCTGGCTGTTTGGGCCAGGACGTGCTGGTCGCAGACTTCGCGGAGGCCTGCCTTGCTGCCGAAATGATGGATGACCAGGCCGGGGCTTACTCCTGCCTCCGCTGCCACCGAGCGGACAGTGGCGCGGGCAAAGCCGTCCCGGCCGAACAGGCCGATGGCGGCGTCCCGGATGCGGGCCCGGGTGGTTAAATCCTCTGCGGTTGAACGCATGTTTCAAACACTAAACACTTGTTCAATGCACCGCAAGAGGCTGCGAAAAATAACGATGTTGCACCAATGGCCGCGTCGCAGTTTTGGTGATGGCCGCCGTCGAACATACTTGCCTGACTGTGTCCGGTGGGGAGGCAGCAGCCGGGCGTTTCGCCCAAGTTTTTATGGGGTAGCAGTATGGGTTCCACAGGGTCAAAAGTTGGCCATGCCCGACGCAGGCTTTCGGTCTGCGCAAGCATTCTTTTATTGGCAGGGAGCCTGTTCGGAGCAGCTGTTCCGGCATCGGCCACGGACACATCGACGCCGGCTGTGGCAGGTGCCATCGGCCAGTTGTACAACACCAGTACCTGGGCCCGCGGAGTTCTGCTCCGGCCGGTGGCTGCCGAGGAGTGCATCAGCACGGGCTGCGTCCAGAGGTTCGCAGGCGGGGACGTCGCCTGGTCGGCCAGGACCGGCGCCCGGGTGGTAGTCAACGGGCCGGTGCGTTCGGCATGGTGGGACGCGGGCGGACCTGCCGGCTACCACGGCTACCCGGTGGCCGACACTGCTACTGGCCTGCGCAATGGCGGCTCCAAGCAAATGTTCGAACGCGGCGCCATCAGCTCTTCGCCCGTGACGGGCACCCAGCGCACCACCGGTTCCATCCACCTGGCGTGGACCCGGGCCGGATCAGAAAGCGGCTATCTCGGCTACCCGGTGATTGGAGAGCGCACGGGACTGCCCGACGGCGGTGCGTACCAGGCCTTCGAACGCGGCTTCATCGTGTGGTCGGCGGCCAGCGGGGCGCATCCGTCCATGGGGGCCATCCGTGAGCGTTGGCGCCAGACCGGGCTGGAAAGCGGTGAGCTGGGCTACCCCACCACGGATGAGGCCACCGGACTCAGGAATGGCGGATCAGCCCAGCAGTACCAGCGGGGAACCATTGTGTGGTCACCTGCCACTGGCGCCCGGGTGTTGACCGGTGCGGTCCGGGCCTACTGGTCATCCACCGGCGGACAGAATGGAGCACTCGGGTATCCCGTGGGCGAGGAAAACCGCCAGGCGAACTTTGTGTACCAGCAGTTCCAAGGCGGCACGGTGTATTGGTCCGCGGCAACGGGGGCACACTCCACCACCCATGGAGACATCCACAACCGCTACGTGGCTCTTGGCGGCGGTGCGGGTCGGTTGGGGCTTCCGTTGACGGACAAGCTGCCGCGGGCCGGGGGACTGGTCCAACAGTTCGCCAACGGTTGGCTGGTCTGGGGTCCCGCCACGGGAACCCGGATCGTGGGACACTCCACCTACAAGGTGTGGTCCGCGAACCCGGGTGACTTCGGCTGGCCCGTGCGTGACACCTGGACCGATTCCAGGGGAGACCACGTCGCGTTCCAGAAGCTGGAGACCATCTGGAACCAGGCCACCCAGGAGCTGTACTCGGCCGAGGCAGTGGATGCTTCCACTGCGGTGTTCCTGGGCGATTCGCAACTGGACCTGGATTCGTGGGGCGAACAGGGTGCCCGCGCGGCAGGCTTCCCCCGGCAGGTGGTCCGCAGCATCGGCGGGATGGGCTACGTCTCCGGGAGCCCGGTCGGTTCAGCGACGGACGCCGTGCTCTCAGACCGGATCCTCCTTCCCCAGGGAAACCCCGGCGTGATTGTGGTGAACCTGGGCGGCAATGATGCCCGGATCATGGCCACGGACGCGGCGATCCTGTCCCAGGCCAACAAGCTGTGGGATGAGCTTCGGCGGAAGTACCCGCGCAGCACCATCGTGATCAACGGCGTGCTGTCGCGCTACGATTCCAGCCATTTCCAACGCCGGTGGGTGGATGGCATGTTGATGCGCGAGGCTGCCCTCCGGGGCTGGCCGCACATCTCCATGGCCGGCACCGCCACCATCGCCGGGGCCGACGGAAACTACCTCGACAACATCCACATGAACCAGATTGGCCACAACAAGGTGGCGCCGCTCTATGCCTCGGCCCTGCGGTACGTCCTGGGCAGGTAAACATCCCCGTTGCGGGGCCCGCTTTGCGTCCTTTGACGCGCAGATGGCGCGCACAGCGGGCCTCGCAACGGAGTATGCGGTGTGGTTATTCCCGGTGACGCGTGCAGCGAACACAAGACCCCCGCACGGGACTTCCAGACCATGGTCGCGTACGGTGGAATCATGGCTACAGTTGACATCACTGGAGAACAGTTCGCACAGACCATTGAGGGCAACGACATTGTCCTGGTGGATTTTTGGGCTGCATGGTGCGGCCCGTGCCGCCAGTTTGCCCCCGTTTACCAGGCGTCGTCGGACAACCACTCCGACGTCTTCTTCGCCAAGGTGGACACCGAGGCTGAGCAGCAGCTCGCCGCCGAGGCCGGAATTACCTCCATCCCCACCCTCATGGCCTTCCGCGAGAAAGTCCTTGTCTTCTCGCAGCCTGGTGCCCTCAACGGCCCGCAGCTGGAGCAGGTCATCGAGGCAGTCAAGGGCCTGGACATGGACGAGGTCCACGCCCACGTCGCCAAGCAGCGTGCCGCGCAGGCCGAGGAAAACTAATACTTCTTGCGGCGGTTCGTGAAACCGCCGGAAACGCATCGAGGTCGCCGGAAAAATCCGGCGACCTCGATGCGTTTGCGGCGAAAGGGTGTATCAGAGGCGTTCCAGCTGGACCGGCTCGGCCAGCAAGGCGCTCAGGGATTCGTTCAGGTCCTGGACGGCGATGCCCTTGGAATGCTTCTCCAGCAGTTCCTCGGACTCCCAACGCTCGGTCAGGACGAGCTTCTCCTCGGTGGCTTCGGTCAGTTCGTAACGGATGCAGCCGGGCTCGTTGACCACCTCATCGATCGCGATCTCAAGGGCGAGCTTCACGCGGAAAAATTCGCCGTCGTTGGGGATGAACGTTGCCTGCAGGTCGATGGGTGCACTCATGGCTTCAACACTACCGGGAGGACACGGTCACCTTTGAGCTGTTTACGGTTCTGTTGCGACGGCCGGCTTGGTAGCGTTCCGTCATGTTGTCCTACACCGCCGGAGACACTGACGTCCCGCTGCTCGAAGAGACCATTGGCGCCAACTTTGAACGGGTAGCGGCGCAGTTCCCGTTGCGGGATGCCTTGATCGAGGCGGCAGCGTCGCCGGGTGGGGAAGCCCGCCGCTGGAGTTACCAAAAGCTGAACGACGACGTCGATCGCCTTGCCCGCGCGCTCCTCGCCTTGGACGTCGCGAAGGGCGACCGGATTGGCATCTGGAGTCCCAACTGCGCCGAGTGGACCATCCTTCAATATGCCACCGCCAAGGTCGGTGCTGTTCTGGTCAACGTGAACCCGGCCTACCGAAGCCACGAGCTCGAATTCGTAGTGAAGCAGAACGGCATGCGGATGCTGGTAGCTGCTCCAACAGACAAGAACAGCGACTACGTCGGCATGGCCCGCGATGCCGCGCGTTCATGCCCGGAGCTCAAGGAAGTGGTGTTCCTCCCGGGTGATCCGCTCCTTGGCCTGCGCTACGGCATTCCGGAAACCAGCCACGAACGTACGCCGAACTGCTGACCCGGGCTGACGCCGTCGGGCCTTCCGCACTGCATGAGCGGATGGCAGAGCTGGACCCGCACGATCCCATCAACCTCCAGTACACCTCCGGAACCACGGGGTTCCCCAAAGGCGCCACGCTGACCCACCACAACATCCTCAATAACGGGCACTCCATAGGGAGGCTCCTCGGGTACACCGAACACGACCGCGTGGTGATTCCCGTGCCGTTCTACCACTGCTTCGGCATGGTGATCGGGAATCTCAACGCCTTCAGTTTCGGGGCGGCCACCATCATTCCGGGAAGGGGCTTCAATCCGTCGGCCGCGCTCGAAGCTGTGCAGGACTTCGGCGGGACGTCGTTGTACGGAGTGCCCACCATGTTCATCGCAGAGCTCGCGCTCGCTGATTTCGACTCCTACGATCTTTCGACGCTCAGGACCGGAGTCATGGCGGGCTCTCTGTGTCCCATCGAGGTGATGCGCCGGGTGATCTCTGAAATGCACATGGTGGATGTGGCCATTTGCTATGGCATGACCGAGACCTCGCCCGTATCCACCATGACCCGTGCCGGCGACACACTGGAACAGCGGACCACCACGGTGGGCCGGACCATGCCGCATTTGGAGAGCCGGATCATCGACCCCCTGTCCGGCGAAGTGGTGGAGCGTGGAATGATCGGGGAACTCTGCACGCGCGGCTACGCGGTGATGGACGGCTACTGGGGGCAGCCGGACAAGACAGCCGAGGCGATCGACGGCGACGGCTGGATGCACACCGGCGACCTCGCGCGCATGGATGAGGATGGGTACCTCGTGATCGAAGGCCGGATCAAGGACATGGTGATCCGCGGCGGGGAAAACATCTACCCACGCGAGATCGAGGAGTTCCTCTACCTGCATCCCTCCATCCAGGATGTCCAGGTGATCGGGGTTCCGGACGCCAAGTACGGCGAAGAGCTCATGGCCTGCATCATCCTGAAACCAGGCGCGTCTGTGCTTACCGCGGAGGACCTGGCGGAGTATTGCCGGGGAAAGCTGGCCCACTACAAGATCCCCAAGTACGTGGACATCCGGGAGAGTTTCCCCATGACGGTCTCGGGGAAGGTCCGGAAGATCGACATGCGCCAGGAAGCGGTGACCCGCCTCCACCTCTAAAAGCAACGCGGGGTCACTTACGGCCCATGTTTAGGGCCTTTATGGGCCCTGAGTGACCCCGCGTTGCCTTGCTCGCACCTGGCCCTGTGGATAACGCGGTCTGGCCCCTCTCCTGCAGACACACTGGAAAGCATGGTCCGAATCAATCCGCTGCCCGATGGACTCCGGTACAGGGCCTTCACCACTTACGAGTCGAGGAAACTCGGCGTTCCCGCCAAGAGGCTCAGGGCAAAGGATCTTGCCGACGGCGGTCGCCTGATCCATGTGCCAAACGGGAGTGAACTCGACTTGCTGGAGCGGGCACGAGTTGTCACGGCTGCGACGCCGGGCGCCTGGATTTCGCACGCAACTGCCGCTTTGCTGACCGGACTGGGGCTACCACCGTGGATGGATGACGAACGTTCCATCCATCTCAGCAAGCCACACACTTTGCCCAGGGTCCGCCGGGCCGGCGTGACCGGACACCGAGTGCGTGTATTCCCTGGGGAGGTCATGGAGTTCCAAGGCATACCGGTGTCCGGGCGTCCCCGGACATGGCTGGACCTGGCGAAGGAACTTCCTCTCAACTATTTGATTGCTATGGGAGACCAGTTGATCCGACAGCCGCGTCCCTCGCTGGAGCTGCGCGTGGAGCCATACGCCTATGTGTCCGGATTGCGTTTACTGATTCGCCAGCATCCAAACCTTCAGGGAGTGGAGAAGGCGAGGCTTGCGTTGGATGAGATGCGGGTGGGGGCCGATTCATATCCCGAGACATTTCTCAGGCTCGCCATGCGGGACGCCGGTTTACCCGAACCGGAACTCCAGGTACGGGTGAATCAACACGATGACCGTTCTCCGGCTGCCGATCTCGGTTATCGACGCTTCAGAATCGCCATCCAATATGATGGCGCCCATCACCGCACGCGGGAGCAGCAATCCAGGGACATCAGGCGGGACGAGGCTTTCTTGAGTGCTGGCTGGTCCTATTTCAAGGTGAACGCGGATGACCTCGCAGAGGATTTCGCCGGGGTCATCTCCAGAATCAAGAAAGCCAAATTACGGTCCCCCTAGGGGCAACGCGGGGTCACTTACGGCCCATTGCGGGGCTAAACATGGGCCGTAAGTGACCCCGGGTTGCTTTAGTGGGAGCGGTGGTCCTGGACCGTCATCCTCGGACCGAAGGTGGGCTTGCGGAAGCCACTCAGGTAGAGCATCCGGACCAGGCGCTGCCGTTGGCCCTGCCAGGGTTTGAGCAACTCAAGCATCCCGGCGTCGTCGGTCTTGCGGCCTGTGAGTGCGTAGCCCACGTAGGCGGCCAAGTGGTAGTCGCCCACGGAAATCGAATCGGGGCAGCCGTGCGTCCGTTGCACCACTTCTGCGGCCGTCCAGATGCCGATGCCGGGGATGGTCTGCAGCTTGGCTCCGGCCTCCGCCGCGCTCAACGCACCCAGCCGTTCAAGCGCGACGGCGGACTGCAGCGCGCGCATCACGGTTGCCGAACGCTGTGGGCCGACTCCCGCTTTGTGCCACTCCCACGACGGGACGGCCAGCCACTGCCGCGCGGTGGGCGGGACAAGGAGGCCCTGCGGAGCCGCCTTGCCCGGAGCCTTGGTTCCGTAGCGGTACATCAAGTACCGGTACCCACGGCGTGCCTCCAAGGTGGTGACCTTTTGCTCCAAAATGGTGGGCACCAGGGAGTCGACCACACGCCCGGTGGAGGGGAGCCGCAAAGCCAGGTTCCGGCGTCGTGCTTCAGTCACCAGGCGGGGGAGGGTGGCATGGAAGGTGGGTTCGTCGAAGGCCGACCAGTCATCGACGGCGCCCAACAGGCGGGGGACACCGGCGATGGCGTCCTCCGCTCCCGGTCCCCAGGCCTGGGCGTCCACGAAGGCATCAACTCCCAGTCCTCCGGCTGACAGCCGCAGGGTGACCGGGCCGGATCCCGTGGAAAAGGCGAGCCAGAACCCGCTGGGGTGGGCCGCGAACGAGGGATCGCCGTTGCCGCGCTGGAGCGGAAACAGGGTTTGATCGAGGCGGTACGAGGTTCCCGGATGCCACCTGAGCGATGCGTCCGCCGCGGCGGCAACAAGCGCCGGAGCTTCTGCAATGGTCATGTTTTCATGGTCCCACGCCCGGCTGACAATAACGTCAACGCCGGGCCTTACCGTCGCCCCGGGACGGGTCTAGACTCCCTGTTGTGGCGTGGGTGGGCCGCGCCCGAACCCTCACCAAAGGAGCGCCAACCATGGCCGCAATAGTGCACTTCGAGATCCCCACCGATGACAAGGAACGGGCCAACACCTTCTACCAGAGCACCTTCGGCTGGAATCTCAGCCCCATGCAGGGCATGGATTACACGATCGCCCTCACCACGGACTCGGACGAGCAAACGGGAGCGCCGAAGGAACCGGGGGCCATTAACGGCGCTTTGTTCCCTCGAACAGACAACCTGAAAACCCCCATCCTCACCATCGATGTTGACGATATTGACGCCGCGCTTGGCCAGGTGGAACAGGCAGGAGGATCGGTGGTGCAGGGCAAGGACGCTGTTCCAACCATGGGGTGGTACGCCTACTTCAAAGACACGGAGGGCAACATCCTGGGACTCTGGCAGACAGACCAGTCCGCGGGAAGCCCGTCCTGAGCGGCATGAGGCCCGCGACCGGTGCGGGACGTGCGCGGGGCAGGCGGTAACTTTGTACCTATGAAGTACGCCCAGTCCGTGTTGGACCTCATCGGCAATACGCCGCTCATCAAGCTCAACCACATCACGGACGGGATCAAAGCCACAGTCCTGGTGAAGCTCGAATACGTCAACCCCGGCGGATCCATCAAGGACCGGATCGCCGTGAAGATGATCGAGGAGGCGGAAAAGGACGGCCGGCTCAAGCCCGGTGGAACCATTGTTGAACCGACGTCCGGCAACACCGGAGTGGGCCTGGCGCTGGTCGCCCAGCAAAAGGGCTACAAGTGCGTCTTCGTGGTGCCGGACAAGGTTGGCGAGGACAAACGGGCGGTCCTGCAGGCTTATGGGGCCGAGGTCGTGGTGACGCCCACGTCCGTCGCCCCTGACAGCCCGCAAAGCTACTACGGCGTGTCCGACCGCCTGGTCCGGGAGATCCCGGGTGCCTTCAAACCGGACCAGTTCTCCAATCCCGCTGCCCCGGGCAGCCACTTCGAGTCCACCGGCCCGGAGATCTGGCGCGACACCGACGGCCGTGTCACGCACGTCGTCATCGGTGCCGGTACTGGCGGCACCATCACCGGCACCGGACGGTTCCTGAAGCAGGTTTCGGCTGACCGGCCAGAGTCCGACGGCGGCCGGGTCAAGGTCATCGGCGCTGACCCGGCGGGTTCGGTCTACTCGGGCGGAACCGGACGACCCTACTTCGTTGAGGGTGTCGGCGAGGACATGTGGCCTGACAACTATGACCGGTCCGTCCCGGACGAGGTCATCGCCGTCTCCGACGCGGATTCCTTTGCCATGACCCGACGCCTGGCCCGTGAGGAAGGGCTGCTGGTGGGCGGCTCCTCCGGCATGGCGGTTGTGGCGGCGCTGCAGGCTGCCAAGGACCTGGACGAATCCGCCGTGGTGGTGGTGATCCTGCCGGACTCGGGCCGTGGATACTTGGCCAAGATTTTCAACGACCAGTGGATGCGTTCGTACGGCTTCCTGTCCGGCGGCGAAGAAGCCTCGGTTGGGGAAGTCCTGAAATCGAAGACCGGGGAAATGCCGGACCTGGTCCACATCCACCCCAACGAGAGCGTCCGCGACGTCATCAACATCATGAACGAGTTCGGCGTCTCCCACATCCCGGTCCTGTCGCAGGAACCTCCCGTGGTGATGGGCGAGGTTGTGGGCGCCGTCGATGAGCGCAGCCTGACCAGCAAGCTCTTCCGCGGCGAGGCGAAGCTCACGGACAAGATCGCCGAACACATGGGGGAGCGCCTGCCCGTCATCGGCTCGCTGGAAACCATTTCCGCGGCGCGCGAGCTGCTCTCCGACGTCGACACCGTCATGGTCACATTCGTCGGAGCGCCTGTGGGCATCCTGACCCGCCACGACCTGCTCGCGTACCTGAGCAACTAATTCACGCTTTCCGCCGACCAGAGCCACCAGCACTGAAAGAGGAGCCAACATGCCTGCCAACAACAACGCGGGGTTCAACACGCGCGCCGTCCACGCCGGCCAGGACTTCGAACCCCGTACCGGTGCTGTGGTCCCGCCGCTGCACTTCAGTTCCACCTACGCCCAGGACGGTATCGGCGGCCTCCGCTCAGGCTACGAGTACGGCCGTGGCGGCAACCCCACCAGGGATGCCCTGCAGGAGCAGCTCGCGGCCCTCGAAGGTGGAACCGCGGCGTTTTCGTTTGGTTCCGGCCTCGCAGCCGAAGATTCGCTGATCCGGGCCATTGCCCGCCCGGGTGACCACATCGTCCTGGGCAACGACGCCTACGGCGGCACCTACCGGCTCATTAACCGCGTCCTGGGCGACTGGGGCATCGGCAACACCCCCGTGGACATGTCCGACCTCGACGCCGTTGCACGCGCCGTGGCCGCGAACAAAACCCGCATTGTGTGGGTGGAAACGCCGTCCAACCCGATGATGAAGATCACCGACATCGCGGCCCTCGCCGAGGTAGCGCACGACGCCGGTGCCCTCCTGGTGGTCGACAACACCTTCGCGTCTCCCTACTTGCAGACCCCGCTCGACCTGGGTGCCGACGTCGTGGTCCACTCCACCACCAAATACATCGGCGGTCACTCCGACGTGGTGGGCGGCGCCATTGTGGTGAAGGATGCGGAGCTGGCCGAAAAGATCGGCTTCATCCAGTTCGCCGTCGGCGCTGTGTCCGGGCCCATGGATGCGTTCCTGACCACCCGTGGCCTGAAGACACTGGGCGTGCGGATGGACCGGCACAGCGAGAACGGCCAGGCGGTGGCGGAATGGCTGTTGACGCGTCCCGAGGTGGAAGCCGTGCTGTACCCGGGTCTTCCCGACCACCCGGGCCACGAGCTCGCGGCCAAGCAGATGAAGAAGTTCGGCGGCATGGTGTCCGTCCAGTTCAAGGGCGGCGAGGCGGCTGCACGCGCGGTGGCCGAAGCGACCACCGTGTTCACCCTCGCGGAGTCCCTGGGCGGGATCGAGTCCCTCATGAACTACCCGTCCGAGATGACGCACGCCTCCGTCAAGGGAACCGAACTGGCTGTCCCTGTGAACCTCCTGCGCTTGTCCTGCGGCATCGAGGAGTCCGAGGACCTGATTGCCGACCTTGAACAAGCCTTCGCAAAGATCAGCAACGGCTGACATCGTGGCGTCTTCTTCACCTGCAGTTTCCCAACCGCTTCCGGCCTCGACGGTCAGGCGCGGCTGGGCCCTTACCGTTGCGGCCGCGCTCACCCTGGCTGTGGCTATCTGGTTCCTGTACACGGACTATGAGCCGGCGCTCAACGACTTCGAGGTCTACTACTACGGCGGTGGACGGGTCCTCGAAGGGGGCGACTTGTACTCCGTCCGGGATGGCCTGCCGTTTACGTACCCGCCCTTTGCCGCGCTCCTGTTTACAGGGCTTGCCGCGTTGGGCTTTTTCGGCGGCAGCCTGGTCTTCATCCTCGCCGCACTGTTTGGGGCCGCCGTGGTAGCTGCCTGGCTGGCCCGGCACTACTTCTTCGGCCTGACGTCCTGGCGTACGGCGCTGGCCGACTACCGGTTCCGGACCACCGCTTTGTTGGGAACCGGGGCCATCCTGCTTCTGGGCCCGTGGCGCGATACGTTCGTCTTCGGCCAGATCAACATTGTGTTGATGGGCGTGATCCTGGCCGATTTCGCCCTGCACGGGAAAGCCCGCGCAGGATTGATCCGCTGGCCGGCCGGCTTGCTGATCGGCATGGCAGCGGGTGTGAAGCTTACCCCCTTGGCCTTCGGCCTCTACTTCCTGGTGCGCAGGGACTTCAAGGCCTTGGGGTGGATGGCCGCCGGGTTCTTTGGTTCGATCGCCCTTGCCTGGGCAATCCTGCCCCAGGCGTCTTTGGCGTTCTGGACCCAGATCCTGCCGGACACCGGACGGATCGGCGGGCCGGGGTACGTGGACAACTTGTCCCTCAAGGGTTTCCTGATCCATTTCGGCATGCCGGATTCGTCCACCACGAGCTTGGTCTGGCTGGTCCTGTCCCTGGGCTTGGCTGCCCTGGCCGCGCTGATCATCAAGTGGGCAGTGGACGTCGAGGAGAACTTTGTGGCCGTATCCGCCACCGCTTTGTTGATGCTCCTTGTCAGCCCGGTCTCCTGGTCCCACCACTGGGTGTGGGTTGCCGTCGCCTTGCCCAGCATGGCCTTCGCGATGCACCGCGTGCCGTCCCGCAACGGCCGGATGAGGACCGCGGGTTGGATCATCGTGGCCTTCTCCACCGTCGCCTTCTACATGACTCCCAAGAATCTCGCCGTGTGGGCGGGGGCTGCTGAATGGGGCAAGGACCCGCAGACGCAGTGGCAGCTCATGGTGTCCAGCCTCGGTGTGGTCTGCGGGATCGCGATGCTGGTTTATTGGGCGTTCGCTTACCACCCCTCGCGGGCGGGTTTGCGGAACCAGTTGCCGGCTGCGGCCCGCCGGACTTAGTCTGCGGGCGTACCGTCACCACCTCCTTTGCCCAGGCAAACCGCTGAATTCAACCACACTTGGTTGTTTCTGGCTCCTGAACCAGCCAAAGTCGGTGCCAGCGGCCCGCCAGCCTAGCTTTCTTTAGAAAAGTCAGCTACGTTTCAGGGTATGCCTCTGCGATCTGACTGGTCTGCCCGCACGTGCAGCCTTGCCCGTGGCCTCGATGTCCTCGGCGACCCTTGGGGGAGCCTCGTCCTCCGCGAGGTCTTCTTCGGCAACGGACGCTACGACGCCATCAAGAAGCGCCTGGAAGTGGCGGACAACGTGCTGAGCAAACGGCTCGGCTGGCTGGTGGAGTCCGGACTCCTGGCCCAGCGGCCTTACAGCGATGGCAACCGGACCCGGCAGGAGTATGTCCTCACGCCCAAGGGGGAGGACGCACTGCCGGTACTGAACGCCATCATCATCTGGGCCGAGAAACACCTGGATGCCCCCAACGAGGTCTCCCACATGCGCGTGATCCACACGGATTGCGGTAAGCCGACCTCTTCCGCCGATACCTGCACCCATTGCGGCGCCCGACTGACGGCCGCAAACACGAGCTGGCACAGCCTCAAACGCAGTGACGGACCCGTTCCGCTGGCTGTCGCCCCCGCATCCGGAACGGAGATCCCCGTATGACTGCCCCCGAAACCACCGAGGTCCCCACCGTCAAGCGTCGGCGGCTGCACCCGGCCTGGATCGTCGCTGCCGTAGCGTTCCTTGCCCTGGTCGGAGCAGCCGGCTTCCGTGCAGCTCCCGGCGTCCTCATGGTGCCGCTGCAGCAGGAGTTCGGTTGGTCCACCACGGTCCTTTCCTTGGCGGTGAGCATCAACCTGGTCCTGTTCGGGCTGACTGCACCATTCGCTGCGGCCTTGATGGAACGGTTCGGCATCCGCAAAGTCACCGCCATAGCGCTGTGCCTGATTGGCTTGGGCTCCGCACTGACGGTCTTCGTCAACCAGTCCTGGCAGATCCTGCTGACGTGGGGCCTGCTGATCGGCCTCGGCACCGGTTCCATGGCCTTGGTCTTCGCCGCCACCATTGCCAACACCTGGTTCGCCAAGAGCCGCGGCCTGGTGATCGGTGTCCTCACCGCCGGCAGCGCGGCAGGCCAATTGGTCTTCCTTCCCCTGATCGCCGTGTTGGCGCAGGACCCCGGTTGGCGCGGCGCCTCGCTCCTTATCGCTGCCGGCGCGCTGGCGGTTGTACCGCTGGTGCTGCTGTGGTTGCGGAACTCGCCGTCCGACGTCGGCGTCCTGCCTTATGGGGCCGAAGAAACCACGACGGCGGATACCCCCGTTACGAACCAGGCATCGGTTCCGGAGGGGTCACCCAACGCGGCCGTCAGGGCGCTCCAGGTCCTCAAGCGTGCCAGCAAGGTCCGTACCTTTTGGGCCTTGGTGGCCGGTTTCGCGATCTGCGGCGCCACCACCAACGGCTTGATCGGGACCCACTTCATTCCGTCGGCGCACGATCACGGCATGCCAGAAACCACGGCGGCGGGTTTGCTGGCCGTCGTCGGAATCTTCGACATCGTGGGGACCATCGCGTCAGGTTGGTTGACCGACCGCTTCAACCCCCGGGTTCTTCTTGCTGTCTATTACCAGTTCCGTGGCATCGGCCTGCTGGTGCTTCCGCTGCTGCTTGGCTCCACGGTTGAGCCGAGCATGATCATTTTCGTTGTGGTCTATGGACTGGACTGGGTGGCCACCGTGCCTCCAACAGCCGCGATCTGCCGCCAGATGTTCGGCGCCGACGGCTCGGTGGTGTTCGGTTGGGTATTCGCCGCCCACCAGCTTGGTGCCGCGGGTGCTGCCCTCCTGGCCGGGTACATCCGCGACGCTACTGGGCACTACAACTACGCCTGGTTGGGCGCAGCCGCGATGTGCACGGTGGCTGCCGTGATCAGTGCGACCATCCGGAAGGACGCCGCCCGCAAGGAGCCGGTGGCCGTGTCCTGACCACGTTGTGGGGCCTGCTCTGCGCTGCATGCCTCCCGGAAAACGCGTAGAGCGGTCCTCGCAACGGCTGCACTAGCCGCGGAACGCCCCAATGCCCGTAATGTGCTGGCCAAGGATCAGGGTGTGGACCTCATCGGTGCCTTCGTAGGTCCGGACGGATTCCAGGTTGTTCGCATGCCTGAGCGGTGAGTAGTCCATGGTGACCCCGTTCCCGCCCAGGATGGTGCGGGCTTCGCGGGCGATCTTCAGGGCTTCCCGGACGTTGTTCAGTTTTCCCATGGAGATCTGCTGCGGTTCCAAGCGGCCCGCGTCCTTTAGCCTGCCCAGATGGAGGGCGAGCATCGTTCCCTTCTGGATTTCCAGGACCATGTTCACCAGCTTCTCCTGCGTGAGCTGGTAACCCGCGAGGGGTCGACCGAACTGCAGCCGCGTGCCGGCGTAGGCAAGGGCAGCCTCGTAGGAATCCCGGGCGGCGCCCATCGCTCCCCAGGCGATTCCGTAACGGGCTTCGTTGAGGCAAGAGAACGGTCCCCGAAGTCCTGTGGCACCCGGGAGGACGGCATCCGGAGCCAGCTTGACGGCGTCGAACCTGACATCGCACTGGATGGATGCGCGCATGGAGAGCTTCGGCTCGATCGGTGTGGCGGTGACGCCACGCGTCCCGGCCGGAACCAGGAAACCGCGGATGCCGTCGTCGGTCCGGGCCCACACCACCATGACGTCGGCGATCGATGCCAGCCCGATCCAGCGCTTGGCGCCATCCAGCACCCAGCCGTCCGCCGTTTGGCGTGCGGAAGTGGTCATGGCCGAAGGGTCCGAACCCGCCGTCGGCTCGGTCAGGGCGAAGCAACCAATGAGCTCACCCGCTGCCATCCGCGGCAGCCACTGCTCTTTCTGTTCTTCCGAGCCCCACTTGTGGATGGCCGTCATGGCGAGCGAACCCTGGACCGAGACGAACGTGCGGATGCCGGAGTCGCCGGCCTCCAGTTCCATGGAGGCCAGGCCGTATTCGACGGCGGTCCGTCCCGGACAGCCGTAGCCCTCCAGGTGCATGCCCAGAACGCCAAGCTCTCCGAGCTCGGGAACGATTTCGCGGGGAAACTCAGCCGCTTCATACCAGCGCGCGATGTTCGGCTTGATGCGCTGGACGGTGTAATCCCGTACCTTCTCGCGTAGCAGGAGCTCGTCGTCGGTCAGGAGGGAATCCAGGTCAAGGACGTCTGAAGCGGAAGGGCTCATGCTATTCGCCCCGCACAAT
Organism: Paenarthrobacter sp. NPDC058040; assembly: GCF_042885775.1. Classification (NCBI taxonomy): domain Bacteria; kingdom Bacillati; phylum Actinomycetota; class Actinomycetes; order Micrococcales; family Micrococcaceae; genus Paenarthrobacter; species Paenarthrobacter sp. NPDC058040. Next base: position 305,955 of record NZ_JBHVRN010000003.1, on the reverse strand, counting down.
TTCCCATGTCAGCGTGCTTGCCGGTGAAGTAGTCGCGCGTGGCCGGAGCGAAGCGGCACACGACGGCCAGCACCACGCCGAGGAGCAGGAGGAGTACACCGCTCACAAACGCACCGCCGATGCCGAAGATCTGTGTATCGCCATAGGCGGGATCCCACATCTGAACCGCCGAGACGAAGAATGCCACGGTCAAAGCCACTGCTCCGAGGAACGGCAGGATGCCACGGAACCACAGGTTGCGGGCTGATTCACGGAGCGTGGAACGGAAGAACCACACGCAAGCGAAACCGGTCAGGGCGTAATAGAACGCGATGAACAGGCTGATGGCGCTGATGGAGTCGGCCAACAGGTCCTCGCTGAGGAAGCTCATTGCGACGTAGTACACCACGGCTGCGATGCCCATGAACTGGGTGGAAAATCCCGGTGTCTGGAAGCGTTCGTGGACCTTGCCGAAGCGGGCGGGCAGGGCCCCGTGGACTCCCATGGAGAGCGTTCCGCGGGCGGTGGGAAGAATGGTGGTCTGCGTGGACGAAAGCACGGACGCCAGCACTGCCACCACGATCAGCCAACCCCACGGACCCAGCACCACGTCCTTCATCGCCAGGAACACATCGTCCTGGTTGGCGGAGTTGCCCAGCCCGATCCCGTCCGTGCCGATGGTCGCGTACATCATCACCAGCAAAGCCATGGAAACGTAGATGGCAACCAACACGAACGACGAGATCACCGCGCCACGGCCGGGCGTCTTGGTGGGGTTCTCGGTTTCTTCGTTAAGAGCCAGGCAGGTATCCCAGCCCCAGTAAATGAACAACGCCAGGAGCACACCGTGCACAACAGCGCTGGGGTCGTTGAAGGCCCCAACCGGGTTGAACCACTCAAAGTCGAAGGCCTGGCCCTCCGGTGCTCCGCCTGCGATCCGGATAATGATCGCCAAGGCAAAGATGCCCAGGGAGATGTACTGGACGTAAGTCAGGGTCCGTTGGACGTGCTCACCCAAGCGGATGCCGCGGTGGTTCACGAAAGTCATGAACGCGATGAACAGCACACCAGTGGCCGTGACGATCCACGTGTTTTCGGCCAAGGAACCATCGCCGATCAGGAGCCACAGATACTTCCCGGCAATCTGCGCCAAGTTGGCCAGGACCACGATGCCGGCGAGGGCCACACCCCAGCCGCCCAGCCATCCCGCCCAAGGACCAAACGCCCTGCGCGCCCAGATAAACGTGGTGCCGCAATCCGGCATGGCGCTGTTCAGTTCGCGGAAGGCATAGGCAATGAACAGCACAGGAATGAAGCCCAGCACCAGGATCAACGGTGTGTAGTTGCCATTCACCGCAACAATGAGTCCGAGGGTCGCCGCGAGCGAATAGACGGGCGCCGTTGACGCCAATCCCAGCATGACGGAGTCGCCGAGGTCCAGGATTCCGGCCCGCAGGCCCTTGGAAGGAACGACGGCGGTGCGGTCACCGCCGGGGGCGCCTCCCGGCGTCGAGGTTTCAGTGCTCATAATGCGGCTCCAAAGAGGGAAGTTGAGGGTGCGCTCTGGGGTGCGGGGGCGTCGATGGTGTTGGGTACGAAGCGGCAGAAGTAGTCCGTGATGGGCCCGTCCGATTCGCGGATCCCGCAGCCCACGGATTCGCCGTCAACTACCCACAGGCCAAGGACCGGGTGGTTTCCGTCGAAGTCGGGGAGGGAGTGGTACTGCTGGTAGCACCAGCCTTCGCGCCCGTAGCCGCCGGGCTGGGTGATATCGATGCCGGGAGCGTGGATGCGGATGTTGTCACCTTCGCGTCCGTGAAGCGGCTTGGCCACCCATTCCTTGAGCGGGCCGGGATCGCCCAGATACGCAGGGAGCAGATTCTCGTGGCCGGGGTAGAGGTGCCAGAGCGCCGCCAAGAGGGCCTTGTTGGAGAGCAGCATCTTCCACGCGGGCTCAACCCACCGAGGATTGTGGGCCCTCTGCAGAAGGCGGTGGCCGAAGGGCTCCTTCATCATCAGTTCCCACGGGTACAGCTTGAACATGGTACTGATCATGAAGTTGTCCAGGTCCACGAACCGGTTCAGGTTGGGGTCCCAGCCGATGTCCGACATGTTGATGCCGATGGTGGTCCAGCCACCCTGGCTGGCAACGTCCCGCATGTAGGCCGCGGTCATCCAGTCCTCGCCGGACTCCTCGGCCTCGGAATGCGCCACATGAAGGGTGCTCATGCCCGTGCGGAACTGCAGCTTTTTCCACTGCCTGATCAGGGCTTCATGGATGCCGTTCCACTGGTCCTTTTCGGGGAACACGTCCTGGAGCCAGAACCACTGGGCTACGGCCGCCTCGATCAGGCCGGTGGGAGTGTCCGCGTTGTACTCCAGCATCTTCGCCGGTCCGCCCTGGCCGTCATAGATGAAGTCGAAGCGGCCGTAAATGTCCATGTCTCCGGCCTGCAGCGACTCGGCCGCGAGGTCCAGGGCCTGCCTGCCGATGCCGATGTCTCCCATTGCACCGGTCGCCAGGTACTTCGCGGCCTCCAAGCACATGAGATGCATGTCCTCGGCGGTCTTCTCGAGCGTCTCCACCTCGTCCATGGTGAACTCGTAGTAGGCCGATTCGTTCCAGTATTCGATTTTCCGGCCATCGGGCATGGTGGTGGTGGAAAAAACCAGGCCCTGTTCTTCGATCTTCTTCTTCCAGTCCGGACGTGGCACGGAGGAGAATCGCCGCACGCCTAGCCTCCCGAGCTTCCGCCGCTTTTCGAGCTGCTGCCGAAGCCGCCCCGGCTCACGGTGCCGCCCTTGGTGCTGTAACCCGTGGAGGTCTTTGCTCCTTGGGGCACAGTCTTGGTTGCGCTGGGGTACGAACTGCGGTTCTGGCCAATGGCAGGCACACTCGCGCCGCGGGAGTAGAAATACCAGGCGTACACGCCCGAACTCCTGCCGGCCGAGCTGCTGTTGTTGCATTGATCGTCATCGACGCGCTCGCCGGTTTCCTCGTTGAAGCACACCTGTGCGTAATCGGCCTCAGCCTCGTTGCTGGCCACGATCGCCGTAATGGTTCCTGCCAGCAGGGCCGTGACGCCCAGGCCCACGACGACGGTGCGGCGCTGCGACCGCTTCTTACGCGCCGCCGCGTCGCGTTCTTTGCGTTCGCGCTCCTTTTCGAACGGGTCCACTACCGGCAGCGGCCCGCCTGGTCGCTGGGCTTTTCCGCTGTCGGGCTTCGCTCCGGCCGGAGCCCCTTCGGGGAGAGGGTTGCTCAGTTCCGGGTGGAGTTCGGGTTTCGGCACTTGCCACGGAGGTGGCTTGGGGGCGTTGTTGCCCGCGCCGGGCCCACCGTTGGCGCCCTGTCCATCGGCATTGGTGCCGGCGCCTTCAGGGCCTTCTTTCGGGTCCATGTGTATCCCCCTGGATAGACCGTAGGAGTGTCCGGCGCGCGCCGGAGCGGAATTCTGAAAGCAAGCCTAGTCCTTGCGGTGGTCGCGGGCACTGATGACATTGCCCGGTGGGTAGAACTACCCGTCTGCCGAACGTGCAAGGATGTAGCCATGCCAGCAGCCGACACCCACAGTGACGACGCCGAGGGTTTGCTGCTGCGGCTCCCGCCGGTGCGGGGCATCGGACGACGCCGGGTGCTCAGCGGCCTGGTCCTGGCCCTTTTGCTGCCTCCCGCCGTCGAACTCCTGGTGACGGTCCTGAACTTCCGCAACTTCTCCATGATCATGCTGTTGCAGCTGGCGGTTGCGGTGGCTGTCGCCGCCATCGGGGGACTCTGGCCCGCAGTGGTGGCGGCCGTGCTGGGCAGCTTTCTCCTTAATTACTTCTCGGCGGACCCTGTTGGCTCCCTTTCCATCGCCGATCCAACCACGTTGTTCACCGTGGTCGTTTTCCTTGCCGTGGCGTGTGGCGTCGCGCTCGCCGTTGGGTTGGCCACCCGCCGGGCCCAGGAAGCAGCCCGCTCCGGTGCGGAGGCCACGGCCCTCAGCGCATTGGCCCTCCGGATCCTCAGCTCGGACGGCAGCCTTGAATCCTTCCTCGAGAAGGTACGCGGCAACCTGGGAATGGAGGCCGTCACGCTGCTGGGCGCCGTCACTCCAGCCGCGGCCGGAGTTCCCGCCACGTGGCGGGTCCTCGCGAGTGCCGGCCCCAATCCGCCGGTAACCCATGCCGCCGCCGACCATGCCGCCGTCGTCGATCCCCACTACACGCTGTTGTTGCGCGGAGGTCCGCTGACGTTGCAGCACCAGCGGCTGCTGGCCGCTTTCGGCGCGTTCGTGGTGGCGGTGCGGGAGCGCCAGCAACTGGTGAAAAGCCGCAGGGACAATCTCCGGCTTGCCGAGGGCAACAAGATGCGGACCTCCATCCTGCGCGCGGTCTCCCACGACCTGAGGACGCCGCTTGCGGGTATCAAGCTGGCCGTCAGCAGCCTGCGTCAGGAGGATGTGCATTTCCCTCCGGAGGTGGAGCGCGAACTGCTGGAAACGATTGAAAGCTACGCAGACCGCCTGGACCACCTGGTGGATAACTTGCTGGACATGTCCCGCATAACCGCTGACGCCGTCAACCCGCTGCTCACCGGAATTGCGTGGGCGGAAGTGCTGCCTGACGCTCTCCGCGGCGTCCCGGCGGACAGGCTGCGCAACGAACTGCAGCCAAACCTCCCGCCGGTGCAGGCCGACGCGGGGATGCTGGAACGCGTGGTTGCGAACATTGCCGAGAACGCGGTGAAGTACGCTGCCGGTTCCGACGTTGTCCTGACGGCGCGCACCGGAGCGGGCATCACGGTGGGGGATACTCCGGCCAGCGAACTGCGCATCGTGGACCATGGCAGGGGAGTGGGCCAGGCTGAGGTGCTGGAGATGTTCCAGCCATTCCAACGCCTTGGGGATTCTGCCGGTGGCGGCCCCGGCGTCGGGCTGGGTTTGGCGGTGGCCAAGGGCTTCACCGAGGCAATGGGCGGCACACTGCGGGCGGAGCCGACGCCGGGTGGCGGCCTGACCATGGTGGTCACCCTTCCGCTGTGGACCGGCCACCAGGAAGGCATGGAATGACGCGGGTCCTGATCGTCGAGGATGAAGCCCAGATTGCCCGGGCCATGCAGATCACCCTGCAAGCCCACGGGTACCAGGCGTTTTCGGTGGGGACAGGGGCAGATGCCCTTGCTGCCGTCGCCAAGGAGAACGTGGACATTGTGGTCCTGGACCTCGGTTTGCCGGACATGGATGGAGTGGAGATCATTCGCCGCGTCCGCGGCTGGAGCAGCATGCCCATCATCGTGCTCTCGGCCCGGCACGCTTCGGAAGACAAAGTGGAAGCGCTCGACGCCGGTGCGGACGACTATGTGACCAAGCCGTTCGGTCTCGATGAGCTGCTCGCGCGGCTGCGGGTCGCCTCGCGCAGGCTCGTCACTTTGCCTGAGGAACCGATGCTCGCGACAGCCGATTTCATGGTGGACCTCGCCGGGAAAAAGATCATTAAGGACGGCGCCGAGGTCCGCCTCACGCCTACCGAGTGGAACATTCTGGAGCTGCTGGTCCGGAACAAGGGCAAGTTGGTGAGCCAGCAGCAGCTCCTGACACAGGTGTGGGGGCAGGCCTACGCGAAGGAGACCCAGTACTTGCGTGTCTACATTGCGCAGCTCCGGCGGAAGCTGGAAAGGGACCCCGCGGTGCCACGGCACCTGCACACCGAGGCAGGGATGGGCTACCGGTTCGATCCGTAGCCTTTCGGGATTCCCCGGTCCGACGCATGGCCGGGGAAAGGGGGGTGGCGAGAGAGGGATGGCCGGAAGGGGTGGTTTGGTGAGAGAGCGTCCGGGGGTGGGGTTCCGTAGACTGGTCCCCATGATCACAGCGTCACTCCTTGCCGTTTGCCGAGTCCACCAACTGCTGCCGGATCCGGAAGGCAGTGTGGGCGTCACCGCGATCGACAAACGCGCAGTGGAAGGGCCGGTCAAGGTCCACAAGCTGGGTGTCCACGGGGATGTCCAGGCCAGCCGCAAGGACCACGGCGGAGAGGACCAGGCCCTCTACGCATACTCGCAGGATGACGCGGACTTCTGGGCCGCTGAACTGGGGCGCGAGCTGCCGCCGGGAGTCTTTGGCGAGAACCTCCGCGTTGCGGGCATCGATGCCACCGGAGCGGTCATCGGGGAGCGGTGGAGGATCGGCCTGGACCTGGAGGTCGAAGTGACCTCGCCGCGCGTCCCGTGCGCTACGTTCCAGCGGGTGCTGGGGGAGTCGCAGTGGGTGAAGCGCTTCACCGCTGAAGGTCGGGTGGGGACCTACCTGCGCGTGATCAAGACGGGGAGCATCTCGGCCGGCGATCACGTCCACCGCCTGTTCGTTCCGAAGCACGGCATCACGGTGGGCCAGTGGTTCAGGGAACCGACCCCGGAGATGGTGCAGACCTTGCTGGACGCCGAAGCTGACGGGGAGATCCGCTTGCAGGACGAGTACCACTCCGAGTTTGAGAAGGTCTTGCGCCGCAACGGCCTCTGATCGGCGGCCTTCAGCACGGCGCCGGAGAGGAGTGTGCGCAAGCTCTCATGGCTGCCGGTGCAGTACAAGTCGCGGTGGACCCGCGTCGTGCCCTACACTGGATGTATCCCCCACTCCGGAATTCCCTTTATCCTGCCCAATTTTTGAGGCAGGACTGGTAAGTGTTGGGGCCCGCAAACTGTGTGCGGGCATTTTCATAGGGAGCGCCGGCTAAAGAAAACGCTGTACAGACTGCTGGGATAGCAGCCAAGAGATGCAGCGCGAAGTCCTGCCATGGGATTGCGATAGCGCCGGACTTCTGCGAAAGCAGGGCACCCTTGCCGGGCTTTCGCGTGTACTGCGGCCAAGCCCAACCGGGCCGCGCCGACGCCCTATGGATGAGGAATTTCCCCCAGATGTCAGAAACTCTCAACGAGAACCTCGACGCTACGAACGCTGAGCCTGCCGAAGCAGCAGAGACCACAACCGAAGCCCCGGCAGCCGCCCCCGCCGCCGTCGAAACCGCCGCACCCGCCCCTGAGGCAGAAGAAGAGGAAGGCGTCCGCTTCTCCGATCTCGGCCTTGACGGCCGCGTCCTCGCAGCCCTGCAGGATGTTGGATACGAGAAGCCGTCGCCCATCCAGGCCGCTACCATCCCGCTGCTCCTCGAGGGCCGCGACGTCGTAGGCCTGGCCCAGACCGGTACCGGCAAGACCGCAGCGTTCGCTGTACCTGCCTTGTCCCGCCTTGCCGAACTTCACGACCTCAACGGTCCTTCCCGCAAGACCCAGGCCCTGGTCCTGGCGCCGACGCGTGAACTCGCACTCCAGGTCGCGGAAGCCTTCACCTCCTACGCCAAGCACATGGACGACTTCACCGTCCTGCCGGTCTACGGTGGTTCGGCCTACGGCCCGCAGCTTGCCGGCCTTCGCCGTGGCGCGCAGGTTGTTGTTGGTACCCCGGGCCGTGTGATCGACCACATCTCCAAGGGATCCCTGGACCTGTCCGAACTCCAGTACCTGGTGCTGGACGAAGCCGACGAGATGCTGCGCATGGGCTTTGCCGATGACGTGGAGCAGATCTTCCAGGAGACACCGGAGACCCGCCAGGTGGCCCTGTTCTCCGCGACCATGCCCGGCCAGATCCGCCGCATGTCCAAGCAGTACCTGAACGATCCCGCAGAGATCTCGGTCAAGTCCAAAACCTCCACGGGTTCCAACATCCGCCAGCGCTACGTACAGGTCATGGGCCCGCACAAGCTGGACGCGATGACCCGCATCCTCGAGGTGGAAGAGTTCGACGGCGTTATCGCCTTCGTGCGCACCAAGATGGCTACCGAGGACCTCGCCGACAAGTTGAAGGCCCGCGGCTTCCAGGCTGCCGCCATCAATGGCGACATTCCGCAGCAGCAGCGTGAGCGCACCGTTGACGCCCTGCGTGAAGGCCGCATCGATATCCTGGTGGCCACTGACGTCGCCGCCCGTGGCCTCGACGTGGAGCGCATCAGCCACGTAGTGAACTACGACATTCCCCACGACACCGAGTCCTACGTCCACCGTATTGGCCGTACCGGCCGAGCAGGCCGCAGCGGTGACGCGATCCTCTTCATGACCCCGCGCGAGAAGTACTTGCTGCGCGCCATCGAGAAGGCCACCCGCCAGTCCGTGGAGCAGATGCACCTGCCCACGGCTGAAACGGTCAACTCGCTGCGTCTTGGCAAGTTCGCGGAGCGCATCACCGAAACCCTCGAGTCCGAGGACGTTTCGATGTTCCGCGACCTGATCGCTTCCTACGAGGAAGAGCACAAGGTCCCGGCTGCGGAGATCGCCGCGGCGCTGGCCGTCATGGCGCAGGGCGGCCAGCCGCTCCTGGTCAAGGATCTTCCGGCTGCCCCCGAGTTCCAGAAGCGCGAACGGTCCAAGGACGGCTTCGGCTCCCGTGGCCCGACCCGCCCGCTGACCGAAGGCAACGCCACGTACAGGATCGCCGTCGGACGCCGCCAGCGCGTCATGCCGGGCTCAATCGTTGGCGCCATTGCCAACGAGGGCGGCATCTCCTCGTCCCAGATCGGTGGCATCGACATCCGTTCGGACCACTCCCTGGTGGAGCTTCCGGCGGACCTCAGCCCTGAGCAGCTGCGGGCGCTCTCCCGTACGCGCATCGGCGGCGAGCTGATCCACCTCGAGCTGGACTCCGGCCGCAAGCCCAACCGTGACGGCGATCGCGGCGGTTACTCCGGTGGCCGCGGTGGTGGCAACTTCAAGGGCAACGGTGGCTTCAAGAAGGAATTCCGTCGCAACGACGGCGAGCGTTCCTCGGCAGACCGCGGAGGCCGCTCGTACAGCGACCGTACGTCCGGCAGCTACGGCGACCGTGACCGTGGCCAGTCCAGTGGATCGCGCTTCGGCGGTCACGGCGACGGCGCCCGCAAGCCCCGTGGTGGCGGCGAGGGCGGCCACCGCGACTTCAACCGCAAGGGCAAGTGGTAAACACCCAGCAGCATCCTGACCGAGGGGTCGGCTTTCGAGCCGGCCCCTCGGCCGTTTAACGGGTTCCCTGCCACAGGCGCCCGCCGTACCATCGAGCCATGGGATTCCTGGACAACGTGAAGAAGAACTTCGGCAGGGGACAGAAGACTCACGCTGCCGGGGAGCCGGCGGCTCGTCAGGCAGCGGAAGACGCTGCCGCCGTCGGGGTTTCCGCTTCGGGCACAGCGGCCGCTGAAGCCGCGGCAGCCCAGGCAGCCGTTCAACAGCAGGCGGCCACCTCCGCGGCCGCCCAGGAGGCGCACGACGTCGGGCTGGGGCCTGCGGACCCGGAAGTACGGCAGGCGGCCCAGGACGCAGCTGTGGAGGCCGCAGCGGCGGCTGGACAGGCCGGCCGGGTGGCCCCGAGGGTCACGGAGGTTGTGGTTGAGCCGGGGGACACCATGGCCGGCATCGCAGCCCAGTTCAACGTGGACCTCGGAGCCCTGATCGCAACCAACGCAGACAAGGTGCCAAACCCCGATGCGATCTACCCCGGACAGGTCCTGCGGCTGCCCTGAGTTGCTTCGATGTGGAACAGGAAATTGGCCCGTTCGCAAATTGTGTCGGGCCCGTTTTTCCCCGCCGTTGCGCCGATTTGTAGCTTCGGAAAACGTCCGGTAGAGTATTTACTCGTTGCCCCCCTAGCTCAGTGGTAGAGCGCGTTCTTGGTAAGAACGAGGTCACCGGATCGATTCCGGTGGGGGGCTCTGGATGAGGGCCTGCGTCAAGGCGGTTTGACCGGCTGACGCAGGCTTTTCTCATCCGTGGCGGTGTAGCTCAGTTGGTTAGAGCGCACGACTCATAATCGTGAGGTCGGGAGATCGAGCCTCCCCACCGCTACAAGGCAAGACCCCGCAGATTCTGTCTGCGGGGTCTTTTTTGTTGCCGGGACGTGTCCGGCCGATGTGGGACAGAATGGGTGCATGAGCCGAATTGCAATCATTGGCGGCCACGGCAAGGTGGCCCTGCACTTGTCCCGGATTCTTAGTGGCGAAGGTCACGATGTCACGTCGTTCGTGAGGAATCCCGATCATGTGGCAGATGTCACGGAAGCCGGGGCTGTCGCCGAGGTACTGGACGTGGAACATTCGACGACGGCGGAACTCGCCCAGGCGCTCAAAGGCCACGACGCTGTGGTCTGGTCGGCGGGTGCCGGGGGAGGCGATCCGGCACGGACCTACGCAGTTGACCGGGATGCCGCCATCCGCTCCATGGACGCCGCTTCGGAGGCCGGCACCGCCCGGTACGTCATGGTCTCCTACTTCGGCGCCTCAAAAAACCACGGGGTTCCCGAAGACCATGGTTTCTACGCCTACGCGGAGGCCAAGGCCGCTGCCGACGAGTACCTGCGGAACACCGGCCTGGACTGGACCATCCTAGGTCCCGGTTCTTTGACCGGGGACGCGCCCACGGGCTTGATCGAGGTGGATCCAGCCGATCCCGGCAACGGTACGCAGACCTCACGGGCCAATGTGGCACTCGTGGCCGCCGCGGTCCTGGAGCTTCCGCAGACAATCGGGCGCACCATCAGGTTCAAGGACGGCACCGTGGACGTGGTGGACGCCCTGACTGGGGAATGAGTCCGGGCCCCGGGATATGTTTGTAGGGAACTTTTGCGGACTGCTGCGCGAAAGGGCCACACAACATATGGGGAAGCGGGACTATGGATCAATTGGCGCTCATTGTCGGATTGCTGCTTGCAACGGTCGTGGCAGTTGGTTTGGGGGACAGGCTCCGGCTGCCCTACCCGGTGCTGATGCTGCTCCTGGCCGTCGCGCTGACTTTTATCCCGGGCTTTCCCGAATTTGAGATCTCCCCGGAGTTGATCCTGCCCATCTTCCTGCCGCCCTTGCTGTTTGCAACGGCCCAGAAGAGCTCGTGGGCGGTGTTCCGGGTGCGGTGGCGGACGTTGCTGCTGATGGCAGTGGCTTTGGTTGTGGTGTCCACGGCAGCCGTGGCCGGCGCGGCCTGGCTCATGATCCCGAGCATCGGCATCCCGGCAGCGATCGCCCTCGGCGCCATGGTGGCCCCGCCGGACCCTGTAGCTGTGGAGTCGGTGGCAGGACGTGTCCACATGCCGCGGCGCTTGATCACTACCCTTCAAAGCGAAGGCCTGTTCAACGATGCCGCCGCAATCGTGATCTTCCAGGCAGCAGTCGCGGCCACGCTGGCGGGCAGTGAAGTGGGCCCGGGGGTGATCGTCCAGTTTGTCATTGGTGCCGCCCTGGCTGTGCTGATTGGCATAGCCATGGGTTGGCTGACCAAGGTCATCACCAAACTCGTGGCTTCCATGGTGGCCCGCAGCGCAGTCACCTTGGTGGTGCCTTTCGCCGCCTACATCCTCGCCGAAGAGCTGCACGCCTCAGGTGTGGTGGCCGTCGTCGTGACTGCGCTGGAACTGCAGCGCCACGCCCGGCCGCAGGACGCCGCCGAGCGGGTAACCCGGAATGCTTTCTGGGACGTTGTGGAACTCCTTGCCACCGGTCTTGCCTTCGGCTTGGTGGGGCTGGAGATCCGCCATGTCATCAGGGACGAAGGGACGGCCATCTTTGGCATGATCGGCGTGGCTGTCGTGATCTGCGTGCTGGTGTTCGTGGTGCGGTATCTCTGGCTTGGGTTGCTCGCGCTCACGGGAAACCGGCGCAAGGACCTTCTGCAGCCAACCACGCCCAAGGAAGTCCTGATCCTGACATGGTGCGGCATGCGCGGGCTTGCCACCTTGGCTCTGGCGTTGGCGCTGCCGCTCACGTTGCCGGACGGCAGCGATTTCCCTGCCCGCCATGAGATCCTGGTCATCGCCTGTGCCGTGCTCCTGGCTACCTTGGTTGTACCGGGCCTGACGCTTCCGTGGCTCATGCGTGTCCTGAAGGCCACAGAGGATGGTACACACGAGAAGGATGCGGCGCGTTTGCTGGCCAAGCGTGCGCAGACGGCCGCAGTGGCCGCGCTCAAGGAGCATGACCTCATGAAGGAGCTGCCTCCGGAAAAGGTGGCCTTGGTCAAGGACAAGATGCGCCGCCTGCACGCGGAACTGCTTGACGGGACCCTGAAGAACGAATCCGCCGCGGAGAAGCGCGAGCGTGGCAGGGAGTTGGCCATTACGGTACAGACCATTGCTTTGGACGCTGCGCGGCTGGAAGTGGTGCAGGCCCGCAATGAGCCGGGGACGGATCCTGAGGTTGCAGATCGCGTGCTCAGGCAACTGGACCTCCGGACCATGTCCATGCCGGAGTAGTTCTTACTCCGGCGAAAGTTCAGGCGCCCGTTGCCGCAGCGACGAGGGAGAGAGATCCAGCGCGTGTTCTTCCACGTAGTCCAAGGCGTGGCGGATCGCCCCGAGGGACACAATGCCTTCGCCGAGGATAGAGGTTGCGAGCCGAGGGGGAGTGAAGGTGTAGTCCGGGAGATGTTCAGCGATGCCGGGGATCAGCGTTTCGGCGGAGGCCGCCACTCCACCTGCAATGACAACGAGTTCAGGGTTGACCAAGGTGCTGATGGTGCCGATGACCTTGGCCATGCGAAGGGCCACGGTCTGCAACGCGCTTTGGGCCGTCGCATCACCCTCGGCTGCGGCAGCGAAGACCATTTCGGCCGTCAGGGCCTCGGGATCTCCTCCACACAGCGTCCGGAGCTTGGTGTCGGCCTTGCTCCCGAGCGCTTCGCGGCCCGCCAGGACGGCTGAGTGGGCTATGCCGTACGTGTTTCCCACGCCGTCGACGTTGTTGAGGAATCCCAACTCTCCGAAGCCACCCACGCGGCCGTGGAGCAGGCGTCCCGATTCCAGGATTCCGGACCCCAGGCGGTCCCCGGCGAGCATGACCACCAGATGGTCCACTCCTTGGGCTGCCCCCTGCCACCGCTCAGCGAGGGCTGCGAGGTTGGCATCGTTCTCGAGGAGCACGTGCCAGCCATGCCGCTCGGATACGATCCGGCGAACATCGAAGGATTTCCAGAATTCCTGGACGGTGAGCACCTCACCATCCCTGCTGACAGGCGCGGCCACGCCAACAGAGACGGCAAGTACGGAATCAGCCGAAACGCCGGCCTTGTGGAGGGCGTCGGCAGCGATCTTGTCCAGGACATCGGCCCGTTCGGCAGCAGAGACGTTGTATGTCCGGAACGGCATGGTCACTTGGGACAAGGGAGTCCCCGCCATGTCGGCAACAATCGCAGTGATCTTGTTGGCCCCGATGTCGATTCCCAGGACGCTGGCAGCACCGACGTCGAAGACAAACCGGCGCGCTGGCCGTCCCTTGACGTAGTCGCCGGCGCCGCGCTGGTTTTCGAGCTCCTGTAGCCAGCCCAGCCGCACAAGTTCATCGCAAATCGAGATGACCGTGGCCCGTGACAGTCCGGTCAAGGCCATCAATTCGGTACCCGTGACGACGCCCGATCCCCGCATTGCCTTGAGCATGGCCCCGGCATTGACCCTGCGGACCAACTGTGTTGACGGCGCGGTTTCAGTCAGCATTCGGTGCTCCCAACTTTCCCGGCCGCCCGTAGGAGAAGTATCGGCCTCTCTAAATTTAGTACATAAATTTAGACTTCGCCGTATTACGACTGCGGGCTTGACCATGTGGCGCCGCTCACAGAATACTTGCGGCAGGTAATAAATTTATCTCCTATCTAAATTCTTGGAGTGATGACGCGCGCCGTCACCCCAGTACCTTGCGGCGCAGGGGCCGCACGACGAAAGGACTACGTGTCTGTGAAAGTGACACGCAAGAAACGGATGGCGGCCATGGTCTTGGGCCTGGCTTTGCTTGCCGGCCTCCTATCGGGTTGTGCCGGAGACCAAGGAAAAGAGACGATCCGCTTCACCTTCAGCAAGCGGGAGGCGATCGGCTTCATGACAAAACTCGTAGCCGACTACAACGCCTCGCAAAGCCACACGGAAGTGGTGCTGGATACATCGGGAGTGGACGTGGTGTCAGCCAGCTTCGTCCGGGGGAATCCGCCGGACATTGCCTTGGCGAACTACAACATGGAAACGTCCCGCTTCGTCCAGCGCGGCGCTTTGAGCGATTTAGCGGGCACCGAAGCAGCCTCCCGGATTCGCGAAGACCTGCAGCCGCTGATGGACCAGTACGGTTCCTATCCGGACCGGACCAGTGCCTTGCCGTATTCGGTGATGGCGTCCTCCGTGATCTACAACAAGGAGATTTTCGCTGCCCACAACATCGCGGTGCCCAAGACGTGGAGCGAACTGATCGCGGCCTGCGAAGCCCTGAAAGCTGCTGGAGTGACGCCGTTCTATGCCACGTGGAAGGACGACTGGACCATTGCCCAGGGCTGGTTCGACTATTCGGTGGGCGGCCAACTGGACACCCTCGGCTTCTTTGACAAGCTGGCAGCAGAGGGCACCGACGTCGGGCCCGGTTCCGAAGCGTCATTCCAAAAGGACTTCGACCAACCCGTGGCGAAGATGCTGACGCTCGCCGGGAACTACGTCAACAAGGACGCTTCCAGCCGGGCCTACGGGGATGGCAACCTCGCCTTCTCGCAGGGCAAGGCGGCGATGTACCTCCAAGGGCCATGGGCCTTCAGCGAGGTGGCCAAGACGGCTCCCGACCTCAAGCTCGGAACATTCCCGTTGCCTATGACGGATAACTCCGAGGACCTAAAAGTCCGCGTAAACGTAGACCTCGCGGCGTGGATTCCGGAAGGCTCCAAGCATAAGGAAGCGGCTCGGGAATTCCTCGAGTACTTGTACCGGCCGGAGATCATCGAGGGATACAACAAATCCCAGCTGGGTTTCACCCCCACCAAGGATGCCTCGGCAACTCCGGACTCCAGGATTGCAGGGATGGCCGGGTACTACGACGACGGCAAGGTCTACCAGGGTCCGTCCGTGCTGGTTCCAAAGACCATCCCGATCATGAATTACACGCAGTCGCTCGTCTTTGGAGCAGACCCCGCCTCCACCCTCCGCACACTCGACGCCGATTGGGCACGCCTGGCGTTCCGCCAGTAGCACATCAAGGGAGCCAGAATCATGTCCACCTCCATCCCGGCCCTCTCCGCCAAGCCTGGCAGAGGAACGCGCCGCGCCTCGCGGCGGGTCGAGCCGATCTATTACCTCTTCCTGCTGCCGAGCCTCGTCCTGTTCACGTTGGCCATCACGATCCCCGGCATTATCGGCATCTTTTTCAGCTTCACCGACTCCATTGGAATCGGCGACTGGGAGTTCACCGGCTGGACGAATTACATTGCCATCTTCAGCGATCCGGCTATCCTGCAGAGCTACCTGTTCACGTTCGGGTTCTCGATCGTCACCGTGATCGCGGTTAACGTGATCGCCTTCCTGCTGGCTGTGGGCCTCACATCGCGCATCCGGATGAAATCGGCGCTGCGGACCATCTTCGTCATTCCCATGGTGGTGTCGGGCATCATCATCGCCTACGTCTTCAACTTCCTGTTCTCCAACTCGCTTCCGATGGCCGGTGCTGCCGCCGGAATCCCCTGGTTGGAGACCAGCCTGCTGGCCAACCCGGATCTGGCATGGATAGCGATCGTTGTGGTCACTGCTTGGCAGGCCGTTCCGGGTTCGCTCCTTATCTACATCGCGGGACTGGTTGCAGTACCCGGCGACGTCTACGAAGCGGCAGACCTCGACGGTGCGGGCAAGCTCCAGCAACTGCTGAAGATCACGCTCCCGCTGGTTGCCGGCTACGTGGTGATCAATGTGATCCTCGGGTTCAAGGGCTTCCTCAATGCGTACGACATCATCGTCGGACTCACCAACGGCGGGCCCGGAACCTCAACCCGAAGCATCGCGATGACCGTCATCACGGGCTTTAACGGGGGCGACTACGCCTACCAAATGGCCAACGCAACCATCTTCTTCGTTGTCGCCATCCTTATTTCCCTCCTGCAGCTTTCGGTGACACGCGGACGGAGCGCACTCTGATGACGAAGCAAGCCACCCTCGAAACTGCCGTGCGGCAAACAGGGCCCGCTCCCGCCGTCGGGAGTTCCCGGCCTGCCGCGAAAGCCAAGCCGGAACGGATCAACTGGTCGGGAACCACCGTCCTTATCCTGTGTGCAGTAACGGTTCTGCTGCCCCTGTATGTCACGGTGTCCATGGCCTTCAAGACCCAAGGCCAAGCCGTGGACGGCAATGCCTTCTCCCTGCCCGCACCGTTCAGCCTGGACGGTTTCATCCAGGCCTGGACCTTGACCAACTTCCCCGTCGGTGCGGCGATGTCCTTGCTGGTCACCGCCGGGACGGTAGTGGCCACCATCGTCCTCGCCGCTTTCGCCTCCTATGC
Organism: Paenarthrobacter sp. NPDC058040; assembly: GCF_042885775.1. Taxonomy (NCBI): domain Bacteria; kingdom Bacillati; phylum Actinomycetota; class Actinomycetes; order Micrococcales; family Micrococcaceae; genus Paenarthrobacter; species Paenarthrobacter sp. NPDC058040. Next base: position 289,695 of record NZ_JBHVRN010000003.1, on the reverse strand, counting down.
GATCGTCCGCAACTGGGACCGACGCCTGTTCCGGTACTCGTTCTTCTACCTGTTGGCCGCAATGTTCATCCCGTTCCCCGTCGTGGCGCTCCCGCAGATCCAACTCACGGGTCGCCTGGGACTGGACAATCCGCTGGGTGTGATCCTGCTGGCCACCATGTTCCAGCTCAGTTTCAGTGTGCTGCTCTTCACGGCGTTCCTCCGCTCGATTCCGATGGAGCTGGAGGAGAGCGCCAGGATCGACGGCGCCACCACATGGCAGACGTTTTGGAAGCTCATCTTCCCCTTGCTGGCGCCGATGAGCGCCACTGTGGGGATCTTCGCCTTCCTGTACGCCTGGAACGACTTCATGATGCCTTCGCTGATCATTTCCGATCCGGCCCTGCAGACGCTTCCGGTGCGGCAGAGCCTCTTCCAGACCCAGTTCAGCAACAACTACCACGTGTCCTTCGCCTCCTACCTGATGGCGATGGCGCCGGCGATCGTCGCCTACCTGTTTACCCAGCGCTGGGTCATGGCCGGCGTCACCCAGGGTGCCGTGAAGGGCTAAGCGGGCGTAGCGCTGTTGACCTCCCGCGCCAGGCGTCAGATACTGGTTCGGGAACTAAATTTAGAATCTAAATCAAAGGAGTTTCGTGAGCACCTCCGCCACCAAGGCAAACCTGTCCCACTCCGAGCGCATGGCCGATCCCAACTGGTGGCGCCAAGCGGCGGTGTACCAGATCTACCCGCGCAGCTTCTACGACGCCAACGGGGATGGGCTTGGTGACATCAAAGGCATCACAGCCAAGGTCCCCTACCTGAAGGAACTTGGCGTCGATGCCGTGTGGCTGAGCCCGTTCTACCCTTCAGCGCTGGCCGACGGCGGCTACGACGTGGATGACTACCGCAATGTGGACCCCAAGCTCGGAACGTTGGAAGACTTCGACGAGATGGCTGCTGCCCTGCACGCTGCCGGCATCAAGCTCGTGGTGGACATTGTCCCCAACCACTCCTCCGACCGCCACGAATGGTTCAAGGAAGCGCTGGCCTCGCCCAAGGGCTCAGCGGCACGCAACCGCTACATCTTCCGGGACGGCAAGGGCGAGAACGGCGAACTCGCGCCGTCGGATTGGGATTCAGTTTTTGGCGGTCCGATTTGGGAACGCATCACTGAACCGGACGGTACCCCGGGTCAGTGGTACATGCACATCTTCGCCAAGGAACAGCCGGACTTTAACTGGGAGAACCCGGAGATCCGCGAAGACTTCCTCAAGACGCTGCGCTTCTGGTCGGACCGCGGCGTGGACGGCTTCCGCATCGATGTGGCCCACGGCATGGCCAAGGACCTGTCCGAACCCATGCCCATGAAGGCAGACCTTGCGGCCAAGGCACACAACACCGATGGCTTCATAGACGGCTCGCACCCCTTCTGGGACCGCGACGAGGTGCACGAGGTCTACGCCGAGTGGCGCAAGCTCTTCAACGAGTACAACCCGCCCCGCACCGCCGTGGCCGAAGCTTGGGTCCACGAGTCCCGCCGTGCGCGTTACGCCAGCCCCGAGGGCCTCGGCCAGGCGTTCAACTTCGATCTCCTGCAGTCCGACTTCGATGCAGCGTCGTTCAAGAAGATCATCACGGAAAACCTGCTTGCCGCCAAGGAATCGGGTGCTTCCTCCACGTGGGTCTTCTCCAACCACGATGTTGTCCGCCACGCGACGCGTTACGGCCTGCCCAAGGGCGGATCCGTGGCCCAGGGAACCAACGCGGCACAGGACATCACCGGTTCCGAACCCAAGGGCCAGGACGGCAAGGGCTGGCTGCTCGAGGGTGCTCCTGCGGAAGAGCTGAACATTGAGCTCGGCCTCAAGCGTGCGCGCGCGGCATCGCTGCTCCTTCTGGCGCTGCCCGGCTCGGCCTACCTGTACCAGGGCGAAGAACTGGGCCTTCGGGAAGTCACCGAAATTCCGGACTCCGAACGCCAGGACCCTTCCTTCTTCCGGAACAAGGGCGTGGAGATCGGCCGCGACGGCTGCCGTGTCCCGCTTCCTTGGACCCCGGAAGGATCCTCATTCGGCTTCGGAGCAGGAACTGCGCACCTGCCGCAGCCTGCCTGGTTCAAGGACTACGCCGTATCCATCCAGGATGGCGTGGACGGTTCCACTCTGGAGCTGTACCGCAAGGCGCTCCGCCTCCGCAGCGAGCTCCAGACCGATGAGGAACTTGAATGGGTTGAAACCGGCGACGCCGACGTCCTGCACTTCAGCCGCCCTGGCGGCTGGGAGACGGTGACCAACTTCGGAACGGAGGCATTCGAGCTTCCGGCCGGGTCCGTCGTCGTCAGCAGCGGCCCGTTGGAAGACGGAAAGCTGCCCGCGAACACCACCGCTTGGGTCGTACGGAACGCGTAGCCCACAAACGATGGACATTGCGAACGGGCGGGGACGCCTCATATACGGCTGCATGGGCCTCGGCGGTCCATGGGAGGGTACCTCCTATGCTGCCGCGGACATCGACCAGGCAGCTGACGTCATCGACGCTGCCTTGGAAATCGGCATTGAACTGTTTGACCATGCCGATATCTACCGCAGCGGCAAGTCCGAGGCCGTCTTCGGGGAGGTCCTTGCCCGTTCGCAAGGTCTGCGCGACAGGATCCTGCTGCAGACCAAATGCGGGATCAGGCTGGGGGAGCGCGGGCTCGATACCCACTACGACCTCAGCCGGGAAGCCATCCTGGAGCGGGTCAACCAGAGCCTGAAGAGGCTCCAAACGGATTATGTGGACGTCCTCCTGCTGCACCGGCCGGATCCCCTCATGGACGCGCGCGAGGTGGCTGACGCCGTCGGGCAGTTGATGGCGGAAGGCAAGGTGCGGCACTTGGGTGTGTCCAACATGTCGGGTGCGCAGATCGGTTACCTGCAGGACCGTTTGGAGACGCCGATCGTTGCCAACCAGCTGGAGATGAGCCTTGCGCGCCGAGATTGGCTGGAAAGCACTGTGCTGGTCAACAATCCCGAGGGCCTCGACTACAGCTTCCCGCATGGAACGTTGGAGCATTGCATGGCCAACGGGATTGAGTTGCAGGCCTACGGCTCCCTTGCCCAAGGCCGCTACACGGGAGCGGGACTGGAATCACCGGCCGACGCCGCAACAGCCGCAATGCTCGACCGCCTGGCGGAGGACAAGGGCACCACGCCGGAATCGGTACTCCTGGGCTGGCTCATGAAGCACCCTGCCAAGATTTCGCCGGTGGTTGGCACTACCAATCCGAAACGGATCAAGGCCTGCGCCGACGCCGCAGCAACAGCGGCCAACATGTCCCGCGCAGAGTGGTACGGGCTCTGGACTGCGGCCCGCGGATCAAACATCCCTTAAACCCAACTGAGTCGCAGTAGTGCGCGTTACGGGAGCTCTAAACGCGCTTAACTGCGACTCAGTTGGGTTACAACAGCAACACATAAGACCCCCTAGGACAGTTCGGCCACTACGGAATACGTGCTCGAATCGCCCTGGATCGACTGGCTCAGCTTGCCGTCGATGCTGACCGGAATATCACCGGCAATGGTTACGCGGTTGAGCTTACGGGGCTGGCCGTCGTAGTTGTCCGGGGCGTAGTGCTGGGTGATGCGGTTATCGAACAAGACCACCTGGTTGGGCTCCCAGTTCACCCGGACCACGTTCTCCGGACGCGTCACGTAGGCCTGCAGCAAACGGATGATGTCCTTGGACTCCGTGTTGGACAGCCCCACAATCCGGAGCCGCTGTGCGAAGCCGCCAATGAACAGGCCGCGCTCGCCGGTCAGCGGGTGGACACGGACCACCGGGTGCGCGGTTTCAAACTTCAGCCGGGTGAACTCCTTGCGGCGTTCCTCGGCGTTGGCGTGCTCCAGGTTCTTGGGAACGGAGTAGTCGTAGTCGTTGGTGTGGATGGCCCAGAGGTTATCCGCGAAGTTCCGCAGTTCCTCCGGAAGGTCCTGGTAGGCACCTGCCGAGGAAGCGATCAACGTCTCGCCACCGTAGGCCGGGAGATCGATGCTGCGGAGCGTGGAAGCCTGCGGCGGGTTCACCACGAACGTGACGTCCGTGTGCCAGTTGTTGGCCGAGCCGTTCTCGCTGTCCACGGGCAGGACGTTCTCTTCGCCCTCGACGGAGGCCACGGTTGGGTGTGCCTTGGTCAGGGGTCCAAAGTGCGAGGCGAACTTCACCTGGGCTTCGTCCGTGAGGATGTTCGCTTCACGAAATACCAACGCCTTGTGCTCGTTGAGGGCAGAGCGGATCTGGGCCACGGTCTCCGCGCTGAGGTCTCCACTCAGATCGAGGCCACGGACCTCGGCGCCGATGCGTGAGCCGAGCTTCTTGAACTCGAGCTTGGTTTCGGTAATGACGGTCATGGGTTTTTCCTTTTCATTTCGGTGTTGGTGTGGCGGATGCCACGGGTCAAGCAGATACGGGTCAAGAGATCAGGCTGCGCCCGCGCCCACGGCGGTCCGCCAGCGGGAGAAGTGTCGTTCCAGGGCCACCAGGGCGAAGTTGACGGCCAGCCCCAGCAGGGAGACAGTGAGGATGCCCGCGTACATGTCCGGGATGAGGAAGCTGCTCTGGGCGTTGACAATCAGGTATCCCAAACCGGCCTTCGCGCCAACCATCTCGGCCGCGATCAGCACCAGGATGGACGCCGTTCCCGCCATCCGGATGCCGGTGAAGATCGTCGGCACCGCCGAGGGCAGGATGACTTTCTGGAACAGCCGGAAGTTGTTCAGCCCCAGGGACCGTGCAGCCCGGATGAGGAGCGGATCCACGGTTTTCACGCCGGCGATCGTGTTCAGCAGGACGGGGAAGAACGCTGCGTAGGCCACAATGCTGATCTTCGATTCCTCGCCGATGCCCAGCAGGAGCGTGAACACCGGGAGCAAGGCCAGGGCGGCCGTGTTGCGGAAGAGTTCCAGCAGTGGGTTCAGGACCGAGTTGAGTCGTCCGTACCAGGCAATCAGCAAGCCCAGCGACACACCCGCCACCAAGGCCGCGCCGAAACCTGCCACCGACCGGGTCAGACTGGCCGCGATATGGCCTTGGATGGTCCCGGCTTCGAACAGCTTGCCCCATGCGGCCAGGACTTCGTGCAGCGGCGGCAGGAATACCCTGGTGGACGGGCTGGCCAAATACGTCGGTCCGAGCTCCCACAGCAGCAGGAAGGCAAGGACTGCCGCGGATTTCCATATGGCGGAACCGGCAACTGCGGTGGCCCGACGCACCAAGGCGGGGACCGGCGTCGTGCGTTCAGTCGCCGAAGGGACGGAACGTTCGACGGCGGCAGCCGGCTGGGGCGCGACAGTTGCGGTTTCTGCCTGCGTGAGGGTGGTTGTCATCAGGCTGCGCTCCTCTCGGGAGTGGTTGCGGGTTCGTCGGGGGCACTGCCGTCTGGCAGGATCTTGCGGTGGCCGGCATCCTGCGCCCGCCGGACTTCGTCATGCAGGAGTGTCCAGACCTGGTGGCGGTGCTCCACGAAGGCAGGGTTGGAGCGGATGTCCTCATCACCGTCGCGGTCCGGAATATCGATGTCCACGATTTCCTTGAGCCGGCCCGGCCGGGCGCTGAGAACCGCAACCCGCTGGCCCAGGTACACGGCCTCATCGATACCGTGCGTGATGAAAACGATCGTCTTGCCCGTGGCCTTCCAGATCCGCAGCAACTCGTCCTGCAACTGCTCGCGGGTTTGTGCGTCCAGGGCAGCGAAAGGCTCGTCCATGAGGAGCACGTCCGGTTCGTAGGCCAGGCTGCGCGCGATGGCCACGCGCTGCTTCATGCCGCCGGAGAGTTCGTGCGGGAACCTGTCTTCGAAACCCGCAAGCCCTACCAACGCCAGGTACTCCTTGGCTTTCGCTGCGCGCTCGCGGCGGCTGAACTTCCTGCCGTCCGGCCCCTTGCCTTCCAATCCGATCGAGACGTTGGCCGAGGCCGTCCGCCATGGGAACAGGGCGTACTGCTGGAACACCACGGCACGGTCCTTGCCTGGGCCGGTGACGGGTTGGCCATCCACCAGGACGTCCCCGGACGTAGGCGTGGAGAGGCCGGCCAGCAGGTCCAGCAGCGTGGTCTTGCCGGATCCACTGGGTCCCACCAAGGTGAGGAACTCGCCGGCCCGGACATCCAGGCTGAGTCCATCGATGGCCGTGAGGCGGGTGGCCGCCGCACCCTTGGTGGCCCGGACAGTGAACTCCTTCGTGACGTTGCGCAGGCTGATTTTTGCCGTCATGGCTATCCCTTCTTCGCGAGATCGTTGAAGTCGTTGGTGTAGTACTTGGACGCCGTCAGCTTGCCCTTGAGAATGCCCGAGGAGTTCAGCCAGGCCTCCCAGCGGGTGAAGTCTTCGTCCTTGATCACTCCTGCGTCCGGTACGCCGGGGCTCTTCCAGAACTTGAGGTTGGCAGTGCTCTCGTTGCGGCCGCGGCTTTCGATGATCTTGGTGAAGCGTGCAATTACTTCTTCACGCGGTGTTTCCGCTGCCCACTTGATGGCCTTGGCTACGCCGGTGGTGAAAGTCCGGGTGGTGTTGGGGTTCTTCTCGATGAAGTCGTTGCGGAGGACGATCTGCCCGCCGGCGAAGTTGCCGAACAGTTGGACATCGCTGAAGAGTGACCGCAGTCCGCCTGCTGCAATGGCGTGGTCCTGCAGGACGCTGCCGAGCGTTCCTGCGTCCACCTGGCCGCGTCGGATGGCTTCCTCGGTGTCGTTCGGAGCCAGCGGAACCAGTTGGACTTGCTTGATCTCGTCCTGGCTCAGGCCGTTCTTTGTCAGCCAGGTGTTGATGACAGCCTCGTGGTGCGCGCCCAGGGTATTGACCGCGATCTTTTTGCCGATCAGGTCCTTGGGACCTTTGATATCGCTCTCAGCCTTGACGTAGTAGCCGCTGAAGGTTTTCTCGTCCGAACCGTAGTAGTTCACGACGCCCTTCACGGGGGCTCCGGCCTCGATCAGCTTCACCACTGCGCCGGAGAAGGCGCCGCCGAAGTCCGTCTGGTTGGTCGCCGCGGACTGGATATCCTGCGGACCGCTGGTGGTGTTACCCACCCAGTTCAACTTCAGGTCGCCAAGGTAGCCCAGGTCTGCGGCCAGCTCGGGGAAGGTCACGTTGTTGGCCGAGCCTTGGTAGCGGAGTTCCTTGACTTCGGTGCCGGCCTGATTGGCCTGGCCGCCTTGTCCGGCTTCGGCTGAACCGCCGCAACCAGACACCGTCAGCGCTAGTACGACGGCGGCCGCGACGCTCAGGAGTGGCAGTTTCAGTTTCATGGGAGCTACTTTCAGGTGGTTGGTTTGGGGTTGGGGTAACCGTCTGTGAAACGGCTTGGGAACGATGAAAGCCCATATCGACGGCGGCAGGGAAGTGATCGGGTAACGGCCGGAAACGCTGGGCAACAGCGGGCAACGCAACGAAATGCGGGGCCATTGAAGGCAACCAGGAGACACAAAGTACCCGTATTGAGCCCTGTGAAGCCTGTGTTCCGGCAGGTGACCTCCGGCGAAGCCACGGCCGAAAGCGACTGGTGCGTACCGGCGTCGGGCAGTCATACTGCTGGACCCCACAGCATTCGGGGGTTTAGTTCGTATTGATCCTCACAACCGGGCGCAATTCTTCGCTCCGTGGGCCGGTGGGCGGATACGGTAGATACATGACGTCTAGCATCGCCGCCGAGTCCGTTCGGCCTACCCGCAACATTCCTGCCGATATCGCCCGTTCCTGGCTCCTCGTGAACGCCATGAAAACAGAGCTTTTCGACGAATCCGCAGGCTCCCGGGCAGACGCCATCATCCTGGACATCGAAGACGCCGTTGACCCGTCACAGAAGGACACTGCCCGCGAGAACGTGGTGAACTGGCTCGCCGCCGGTGGCCAGGCCTGGGTGCGCATCAACGATGCCACCAGCCCTTTCTGGGCCGATGACCTCGCAGGCCTGCGCGGCACCCCGGGTCTGCTCGGCGTCATGCTGGCCAAGACCGAATCCGCGGACCAGGTCACCGAGTCCTACCACCGCATGGACGGCAAGACCCCCGTAATCGCGCTGGTTGAGTCGGCACTCGGCATCGAGGAGGCCAACCACATTGCCCGCGCTCAGGGTGCGTTCCGCCTGGCTTTCGGTTCCGGCGATTTCCGCCGCGATACGGGCATGGCAGCAACACCCGAGGCCATGGCCTACCCCCGTGCCAAGCTCGTCGTCGCCAGCCGCGTTGGAAACCTTCCGGGCCCCATCGACGGACCGACGGTGGGAACCAACCACCCGATCCTGCGCGAACAGACCGGCATCACCGTGACCATGGGCATGACCGGCAAGCTCTGCCTGGCGATCGACCAGACCACCGTCATCAACGAGGTCATCAGCCCCACGCCATCGGACGTCGCCTGGGCCACGGACTTCATGAACGACTTCGAAGCCAACGGCCGCGTCATCCGCGACGGCTCCGACCTGCCGCGTTTGGGCCGTGCAGAGAAGATCATGAAGCTCGCGGTGGCTTTCGGCGTCCAACCGTCCCTCTAGGGCGCTGGTCCGCTGAGCATGCTGGTCCACGGCGTCGTTTGGGACTCTTCCTCCCCGGTGCTGCGGCTCCACACCCCGGCGGGGGAGTTTACAGAGATTGCGTTGGCCCAGGGATCATCCCTGGGCCTGCGCGTTATCGCCGGTTTGTGGTGCCTCGGCCACGTCAAGGTACACGGACCAGGGAAGCGGACGCACGTCCCGTGCCGCTCGGGGTCTCCGGCAGAACGGGGCAAACAGTGCGGCGCCTGCTTTGCCAAGGACGATCCCCGGCTCATGCACGACTTCCATCGCGGAGGCTCCGTCCCGGCGGGGCTCCGGGCCTACCTCATGCAGCCGCACTGGCTCTACGTTGCCACCTTCGCCAACGGTGCCACCAAGATCGGCACCGCGTCCGCCCAGCGTAAATGGAACCGGCTCGCCGAACAGGGCGCTGTGCACGCCTCGTATGTGGCGAATGCCGAAGACGGCCGTGCGGTGCGCCTGCTCGAAGACCTCGTGACCAGGGAATTGGGGCTCGTCCAACAAGTCCGCTCCGCAGCCAAGGCGGCCTCCCTCGTGGAGCCGCGTTCCGGCGTCGAACTCCAAGCAATCAACCGGAAGCACGCCGTACGGGTGCGGGAGCTGCTCGGCGGATTGGCGATGACGGGCTACACCGTGGTGGACGAAGAGTGGGAGCGCCCGGCTTTGGCCGACGGCCTCTGCACTGCCCGCGCCGCCGGCGCCGTGCGGCACCCCTATCCAGCAGCGTTCGACGACGGCGGGCACGGACTGCGCGTCCGCTCGCTCTCTGGGGCGATCGCCTTGGCTGGCCTTCCGGATGCTGCCGGTGTTGAGGTGGAGGGCAGCTTCGTGGCCGACCTCGGCTCCCTGAAGGGCCGCAGGATCGAGCTCGGCGATCATGTCACCGAGATCCCTGCCCTACAGGATTCCCTGTTCTAACCCCGTTGTGTGGCCCGCTTTGCGGGGTATTTTGTGGTTTTGGGCCGTAGAGCGGGCCCCGCAACGCACGCCGGTAGACTTGAACGGTGCTGAACGAATTCTGGGCCACCGCCTCTACCGGTTACAAAGCGCTGGTCTTCAGTGCCATGGGCCTCATCGCCGTCGGACTCATCCTCTCCATAGCCGGCAACACCTCCGGTAACCAGGGCCTGGCTGTGGCTTCCCTTCCGGTCATCGGGCTGGGGCTGGTGCTCCACGTGGTGGGCATGGTGGTCCGCGGCCAAAAGATCCGCAAGAGCTACAAGAAATAACCGCTTCATCAGGCGGTATCCAACCTGCGGCCACACCCGGCAGGCCGATAGGGTTGGACCATGAGTATCAATCCGGACCTGCAGGGGCGAAGCTACCCTGCCGCAGAGGTTTACGACGTCGGCCGTGAAAAGATCCGCGAGTTCGCGAAGGCCGTGAAGGCCACCAATCCCGCGCACTTCGACGTTGAGACAGCACGGGCACTTGGCCACAGCGACCTCGTGGCGCCGCCGACGTTCGCCATCATCATTGCCCAGCGCGCTGACGCCCAACTGGTGGAAGACCCTGAGGCCGGGATCGACTTCTCCCGTGTGGTCCATGCCGACCAGCGTTTCACGCACCACCGTGCCATCGTGGCAGGCGACCGGCTGGTGGCCGAGCTCCACGTGGACGGTGTCCGCGCCATGGGCGGCGGCGCCATGATCACTACGCGCTCGGAAATCTATGCGCTGACCGACGGCGACGGCCGCGAGAAAGTCGCCACCACCACCTCATCCATCCTGGTCCGCGGAGAGGGACAGTAATGCCCAAGTTTGAAGACCTGGCAGTCGGCCAGGAAATTGGCACCCGCAGCATCGAGGTCACGCGCCAGGACCTGGTCAAGTACGCCGGTGCCTCAGGTGATTTCAACCCGATCCACTGGAACGAGGCCTTCGCCACGTCGGTAGAGCTTCCGGGTGTCATTGCCCACGGGATGTTCACCATGGGTTCTGCCGTTCAGTTGGTGAGCGACTGGGCAGGCGACCCTGCCGCCGTCGTCGATTACCAGACCCGCTTCACCAAGCCAGTCCTGGTCGCCGACACCACCGGCAGCGAAGAGGCAGGCGCCGTCATCGACGTCACCGGTGTGGTGGGAGCGCTCGACGCCGAGGCACGCACCGCCCGCATCGACCTCACCGTGGTTGCCGCTGGGCAGAAGGTCCTCATGAAATCCCAGGCAGTCGTGAAGGTTTCCTGAAACAAGGCCATACCCCCACGCTGCGGCGGAGGGCGTACCCAATCCCCGTTAGGCTTGATGGGTGACCCAGACGCTGCTTTCCGAACTGACCACGGCTGCCGTCGGCGGCCCCGCAGGTACTTACGTTGAGGCCCGCACCGAAGCTGAAATCATCGACGCCGTGCGCTCGGCTGATGCTGCGGGGGAGAAGCTGCTGATCATCGGCGGCGGATCCAACCTCCTCATTTCGGATGAGGGTTATCCCGGAACAGTCCTCAAGATTGCCTCGGAGGGACTCACCGTGGACTCCGAGGACAGCTGCGGTGGAGTCTCCGTGGTGGTCCAGGCCGGCCACAACTGGGATGCGCTGGTGGAGCATTCGGTCCTGCATGCCTGGTCCGGCCTCGAAGCGTTGTCCGGCATTCCGGGGGCCACGGGTGCCACACCAGTGCAAAACGTGGGCGCCTACGGTGCCGATGTTTCACAGACCATTGCCGCCGTGCGGACGTGGGACCGCCAACGCAACGCCGTGCAGACCTTCACCAATTCAGAGCTGAAGTTCGGCTACAGGGATTCCATCCTCAAACAGACCACCGTCGAGGGGTCGCCGCGATACGTGGTGCTGACGGTCGAGTTCCAGTTGGCCCTCGGGAGGATGAGTGCTCCGATCCGGTACGCCGAGCTCGCGAAGGTGCTCGGCGTCGAAGCCGGAAAGCGCGCCTACTCCAACGATGTCCGCCGGGAAGTCCTGAAGCTCAGGGCGTCCAAGGGCATGGTCCTTGACCCTGAAGACCGCGACACGTTCTCTACGGGCTCGTTCTTCACCAATCCGATCGTTCCCGCGGAGCAGGCTGCGGAGCTACCGGAGAACGCCCCGAAGTACCCCGCGGGGACGGATGGACTGGTGAAGCTTTCCGCGGCCTGGCTGATTGACCAAGCAGGCTTTACCAAGGGTTTCGGCCTGGATGAGTCAAGCGTCTCGGGCGGGCGGGCATCACTGTCCACCAAGCACACCCTGGCCATCACCAACCGCGGCTCGGCCTCCGCGGCAGACATGGTGGCGATCGCGCGCGAGGTGCGTGCCGGCGTCGTCGATCGCTTCGGGATTGAACTGCACCCGGAACCGTTGCTCATCGGGGTGGCGCTGTAACGCTCTAAGTCGCTAGCGGACGCGCCGCTCCGCGATGGGGAGAACCTTGTTGAGGAGAAGGAACGTCAGCCCGCAACTGACTGCCCCGAGCAGGAAAATCTGGCTGAAGGCGATGCTCTGCGGGGACGGCCCGCTGGGCAGGAAGAGCCCGGCCGCGGCGAACCCGACCAAACCAAGCAACATGACAATGGAGCCCAGCAGGAAACTGCGGACCTGCGCTGCGGCCGCCGGATAGAACCATGGTTCGGGGGCGTCGTCGTCGCGGTCGGAGACTGGCTGGCTCACGGCCGCGGTGCCGATCAGGAGGGCCGCGGCGGCGGTGGCGATGAGTCCGGCCAGCTGGATTCCCTGCATGGAAGGGGACAGGCTCACGCCCGTGCCGACTGCAACGATCAGTCCGGCGCCAAGCCCAATGGCGGTGCAGCACCAACCGGCGGCGGCAAGCCAACGGCTAAGCGGCCGCACCAGAGGGGCAAGATCACCAAAAAGCATGAAGCCATCCTAGGAAACGGTTCTGGAAGACCGCTGGGAGGCGCGGCAAGGTTCCCTGTGCCCCGGGAAGGCCCATAGGATGAAGCATGCCTGCGAAGCCGCTTTCCTCCAGCACGCTGTCCGTCCCGCCGCAGGTCATGGGCCGTCTGCGCATGGTCAGCCAGGGCCTGTTGGGCGGCGGGTTTCCCTCGGTTCCCGATGCTGTCCGCTGGATGACCGCCACGCAGGCGCAGGACCTTGGCCACGCGTTGTGGGCAGTGGGGCAGCGTGTGCCCGGGATAGCGGCTTCCCATGTGCGGGCTGCCCTGGATGCAGGGACCATCGTCCGTTCATGGCCCATGCGCGGAACCCTCCACCTGCTGGCGCCCGAAGACCTGCGGTGGATCCTGGCCATTACCCGTCCCCGCCTCATGAAGTCGCTGACCGCACGGCACCGGGAACTTGGCATCACCGCCGACGACGTGGGCCACGCCCGGGACATCGCCCTCAAAACCATGGACACGCTGAAGAACAGTGAAGGTTCAACCGGTGCCAGTCGTGAACAGCTCTTCGAGGCATTCGAGGAAGCCGGGCAGATCACCAAGGCCCAGCGAGGCATCCACCTCCTCGGCAGCCTCTGCCAGGAAGCATGGCTGGTCCAAGGCCCCATGGCAGGCACCAACGGCAGGGTAGGCGTCCAGCAGCTGTTCGTGCCCTTCGACGAGTGGATCAAGGAGTCCCGGGACCTCGACCGCGCGGAAGGCATCGCCGAACTCCTCTTGCGCTACATCCGAAGCCACGGCCCTGCCACCATCCGCGACTTCGCGTGGTGGAGCCAGGTGCCGCTCGCGGAGGCCCGGAAGGCCCTGGGCACAGTGCAGGAGCAGATGGTGGAACTCGCTTTCGACGGGACCAGCTACTGGCTCTCGCCGGAGACTGCCGCAATGCTCGACGCCGGTGTCCCCGGCTCCCGCTCGTTGCTGGCTCTGCCCGGGTTCGATCAATACCTGCTCGGATACCAGGACCGGAGCCTGGTTCTGGATCCTGGGCATGCCGAACTGGTGGTTCCGGGCCGGAACGGGGTGTTCAAACGGATCATTGTTTCCGGCGGCTCCGTGGTGGGGACGTGGGCGCGGGCGGGCAACGGGAAAGCAGCGGACGTGGTCCCTGAGCCTTTCAACGGTCAACTCGGTCCGGCCGCCGCCCGTTCCTTCCAGGCGCAGGGCAGGGCCTTCGCGAAGTTCATGGCGGGCTAGTGCCTTAACGTCGAAAACCCGCTCTTCCGTCGCTGCGCAGCAACGGAAGAGCGGGTTTGGGACGTGAATGCGGTGGAGCCTAGAGCTTGCCCGTCACAATGTTCAGCATGCGGCGCAGCGGCTCGGCTGCACCCCACAGGAGCTGGTCTCCGACGGTGAAGGCGCTGATGTACTCCGGGCCCATTTCGAGCTTGCGGATGCGGCCCACCGGGATGTCCAGCGTGCCGGAGGCTGCCACGGGGGTCAGGTCCGCCATGGAGGCTTCCTTGGTGTTGGGCACAACCTTGGCCCACTCGTTGTCCTTGGCCAGGAGGTTTTCGATCTCCGTGACGGACAGGTCTTCGCGGAGCTTCAATGTCAGTGCCTGCGAGTGCGAACGCATGGCGCCGATGCGGACACACAGTCCGTCCATCGCGATGTGTTCCTTGCCCGCGGCGCCCTTGGACGTGCCGAGGATCTTGTTGGTCTCGACTCCGGCCTTCCACTCTTCCTTGGACTGGCCGTTGCCGAGGTCGGCATCGATCCAGGGAATCAGCGAGCCGGCAAGCGGAACGCCGAACTGCGTGGCGTCCACGCCGGTGCGCTGGGTGGCGAGGACCTTGCGGTCGATCTCCAGGATGGCCGAAGCCGGGTCCTCGAGTTCGCTGCTGACCTCGTTGTTCAGGGTGCCGAACTGGTTCAGGAGTTCGCGCATGTGGCGTGCGCCGCCACCGGAAGCAGCCTGGTACGTCATGGACGTACCCCACTCCACGAGGTTGTTCTTGAAGAGGCCGCCCAAGCCCATCAGCATGCAGGAAACCGTACAGTTTCCGCCGATGAAGTCCTTCACGCCGCCGGACAGTCCGGCATCGATGACGTCGCGGTTGATGGGGTCCAGCACGATGATCGAATCGTCATTCATGCGCAGGGTGGAGGCGGCGTCGATCCAGAGGCCATCCCAGCCACGGCTGCGGAGTCCGCCGTGGACCTGCTTGGTGTAGTCGCCGCCCTGGGCGGTGACAATAATCGGCAGCTTGGCAAGCGTCTCGATATCGAACGCATCCTCGAGGTTACCGGCCCCATCAGCGAACGACGGGGCGGCACCTCCTGCGTTCGAGGTGGAGAAAAATACCGGGTTGATGTTGGCGAAGTCGTTCTCTTCCTGCATGCGGTGCATCAGGACGGAGCCGACCATGCCACGCCAACCGACCAGTCCAACGGACGGATTAGCTGCTGTAGTCATTCACCCAGTCTAAACTTTCGGACCCGGCCACCGCTGTTGGTTACGTCACCCGCACAACGTACGACGACGACACCCGCCACAGCGTCCGGAGGCACCGAAACGGAGCTACTGTCCGGCGTCGTGCTCCTGTAGCAGGGCTGCCTTCCGGGCACGCAGGGCGAAGAATGAACCGAAGGCGAAAACTTGCGTGACCACCACGAGGACGATGATGCCGGGGATCTTGTTGCCACCGATGATCATTGTCAGCCCCACGATTGCCGAGAGCAAAGCGAAGAGCGGCAGCAGCATGTAGCCCAGCACGAAGAGGGTTTCGGGTTTCTTGAGCATTGCCTGCATGTCCTGGTTCCTAGCTTTCAGTCCGGCGCCACGAGGTGAACCGGTAGTTCGTGCCGTTGTTGGCGGTGAGCCAGCCATCGGCCGGTGCCATGGTGTCAAAGGTCCAGTCGTCGCCGAGTTCCGGAGCGAAGGTGTCGCCTTCGAAGTCGGCGTCGATGATGGTGATGACCGCGAGGTTGGCCAGGCCCATGGATTGATCGAAAATTTCCCCGCCGCCGATGATCCACACTTTCTGCCCGCCGGGCGCGAACTGGGATTCGAGGAGGGCATCGTCCAGGGAGGACACCACGGTGGCGCCTTCAGCCTCGGGCGTCGATGCCCACTCCTCGTTGCGGGTCACCACGATGTTGGTGCGCCCGGGCAGGGGCCGGTACTTGTCAGGGAAGGATTCCCACGTCTTCCGGCCCATGATCACCGGGTGGCCGGTTGTGAGCTTGCTGAAGTGCTTCAGGTCCTCCGGCAGGTGCCAGGGCATGCTGCCATCTTTGCCGATCACGCCATTCTTGGTCTGCGCCCAGATCAAGCCGATGCCGGTCATGGCAGCAGCGGTTTCCTGGGTGAAGATGACGCCGGGAAGCTGCACGTTCGTCTCTTCTGATGGCGTGCTCATACGGCGATCGGCGCCTTGATGGTGGGGTGGTGGCGGTAATTGACCACCTCGAAATCGTCCAGTGTGTAGTCGAAGATCGAGTCGGGCTTCCGCAGGATGTTCAGCTGCGGGTACTCGTACGGCTCGCGGCTGAGCTGCTCCGTCACTTGCTCCACGTGGTTGTCGTAGACGTGGACATCCCCGCCGGTCCAGACAAACTCACCGGGCTCCAGTCCCAACTGCTGGGCCACCATGCGCGTGAGCAGCGCGTAGGAAGCGATGTTGAAGGGGACGCCCAGGAACGTGTCTGCCGAGCGCTGGTACAGCTGGCAGGACAACTTGCCGTCCGCAACATAGAACTGGAAGAAGGCGTGGCACGGCGGCAAGGCCATGTCCTTGAGTTCGGAGACGTTCCACGCCGACACAATGTGGCGGCGTGAGTCGGGATTGGCTTCCAGGCCCTTAATGAGCTCGGAGATCTGGTCGATGTGGCCGCCATCGGGCGTGGGCCAGCTGCGCCACTGGACCCCGTACACCGGGCCGAGTTCGCCGTCGGCGTCCGCCCACTCATCCCAGATGCTCACGCCCTGGTCCTGCATCCACTTCACGTTGGAATCGCCGCGCAGGAACCACAGGAGCTCCACTGCGACGGACTTGAAATGGATGCGCTTGGTGGTGATGAGCGGGAAGCTGGTGGCCAGATCGAACCTCAGTTGCCGGCCAAAAACGCTGCGCGTTCCGGTCCCGGTGCGGTCCGACTTGTGCGTGCCATTCGCCATGACATCGCGCAGCAGGTCTTCATAAGGGGTGGGAATGCTCACGAGTCCAGCTTACTTGTTTGGGCAAGCCGAGCCCGCAGCAGATCGATGAGTGTCTGCTCACGGACTCTCGCCTCCCGAGCCGCCCGGATCAATCCGTCGACGGCGGCCATGACCGCCGCGTCGCTCGCGCCTGTCCCGTTCGGGGCGGCAGGCGGGCCGACGACGACAGTCCCGTTCCGCCGTCGTGCCTCAATCAGGCCGGACTGCTCAAGTTCTTTGTAGGCGCGCGCCACGGTGCCTGCGGCGATGCCGAGATCAGCGGCGAGGCTCCGGACGGTCGGCAGCCGGCTGCCTGGTGCGAGCGCTCCGACGGTGATCAGCGAGCTGAGCTGCCTGCGGATCTGCTCGTAGGGCGGCACGGGATCGGCAAGGTCGATCGTGATCCCGGCAGTCATGGCGTTGCTTGGTTCTGCTTGGTGGCGCTGTCCCGGGGGATAGCGCGGAACAGGTTGCGGACAGGTGTGACGGCGGCAACCACGGCCAGCGCGAGAAGGACGGCGCCGATGATGGTTGACGGGCTCGGGGCGATCCTTTCGAACGCCGGGAAGAGTGCTCCCCAGGCTTCGACATTGACCAGCAACAACAATCCGGCGTTCGCCAGGAGGTAGGCGGCCAGCGTCCGGACGATCCGGAACATTGTGATGGCCCGAAGCGCGGCGTCCAGGCCGCGTTCGGCGTCACCCTCCGGAACAGCACGACGACGGCGGGGGGCCAGGATCGCGGCGGCCCCCACCAGCCCCACCCCGCAGGTCAGCAGCAGGGAAGCGGGCCACGACGGTGTACCCACCAGCATTGCCTGCCCAGCTCCGGTCAGGGCCATGGTCACGGCGAACACCGTTGCCGACGCGATGGTGAAGGCGAGCAGTCCCCTCGATACCGCTTGCCGCGGCCAGCGCAAGGGTGCTTCTGGGTCACCATAGTTGTGGGCGATCAGCAGTTCCCCGCCGATGATCACGAACAGGATCAACGTAGCTGTCACGGACACGACGATGGCCGGGCCCAGGGTTCCTTGTGTCTGTGCCGAAAAATAGCCAAACCACAGGCCCAGCGTCAGGAGGGGCAATGCCCCCACGATGCCCAGTACTGCGCCAAGGGAGATGCTGAGTTTCGCCGCGCCGTGCGTCCGCGGATCAGCCCGGAGGGTGTTGCCGCTCGTCGGCTTCCGGGACTCCTGGAGCGAGGGAAGCTTCGGCACTCGCCACCACCACATGACCAGCAGGACGGCAATATTGACGAAGCCGAGCGCATTGAGCCACGACGACTGCCAGGCGGCACCGGGCGCCGGAAGCACAGCAAAGTTGCCGGCGATGGCGCCCAGGCCCGCTGCAATGGTTGCAACTGTCCGGAGGAGGCGGTTGGCTGCGATGGAGCGCAGGACGCGGTTGTCCGCGCTGTCAAGGGTTTCGAGTTGGCGTCGCCGGGCGATGAGCACCAGTGCCAGCCATGTGCCCACCGCCAGGACGAACAGGGCACCGCCGAGCCAGGCAGCCAGTTCCCATCCGGCAATCCTCCCGTCCTGGTACCCCGAGTAACCGGTGTTGTACTCGGGAGGCTGGCCGGGGGAAGAGGGCGGGAGGACAGGAGCGTACGCCGGCAGCGTCGCGATCCAGGCGATGACCAGCGCTGCGTAGGTGAAGACGGACGCGGCAACCCAAGCCAGCTTTCGTGGGATGACGTCGCGGATCCTGCGGACGGTGAGTTCGGCGTACCTGCGCGGTGCTTTCGGTGCGGGATAGCTCCACTGGCCCAGGGCATGGACGGCCAAGGTAGCCAGGATCGGCCAGGAGAGGGCGTTGAGGAGTTGGCCGGGGGTAACGGGTGCAGCCGACGTTCCCGGGTTGGCCCGGATGATACCGGCGCTCATGGCTCCTTGGAGGGAACTGGCCATCCAGCCGATAATGCCCACCCACAGTCCATGCGATGCCACGGACTTTGCATCAGGCCGGGACCACACCTGCACCCGGAGGAAAACGTAAAGCAGAACTGCGCCGACGGCAGGCCAGAGCAACAGCAGCGGCGGTAGATCAAAGGACACGGTCAAGACCCCCCAAGTCTTCGAATCAATGTGTCAAGTATTTGATACAAAGACGCGGGGGTCAACCGGACTTAGTCGTCGAACGGCTTGACCTGCTCCACGGACACAATCTTCCGCTCGCTGCCCCGGACCACCTGGCACACGATCACTTCCCCCGGCGTGAGGAACGGATCCGACTCCGGGAGCAGCTTTCGCAGGGCGCCCGTCATGTGCAGGCCAAGTTGCTTCAGGACCGTGGGGAGGGCCGGCCGGTGGGTGCAGACCGCGATCGGCACCTGTTTGTCGAAGAGGGCTTCAACGGCGGCTGCGGTCTTCTTGGGTGACCGCTCGTGGTTGTGCTCCGTAAGTGCTTCGACCAGTTTGACCTTGGCTCCGCTGGCTTTGGCGTAAGGCGCAATGGTCGCCACGCAACGCACCCACGGGCTGGTCACGATCCGCTGTGGCTTCCATCCCTGCAGGAGGCGCTGCACCGCCACAGCCTGCCGCTGCCCCGTCGCGGCCAAGGGACGGTCGCCCTCGGCTTTGGTCCACGAGGATCGTGGCTTGGCCTTTGCATGGCGGATCAGCACCAGCGGCCACGTGTCCAGCTCACCTCGCACGTGGGCTTTCTCCAGGAACTCAAGTGGAGCAACGTCCGAGGGATTGCTCAGGAAGGATGCCGCCCTGTCCGGGCTGCACCACATCACGCTGTCTACCTCTTTCCCGTCGGGGCGCAGCAGGTCCCCGTTGACGCGAACGGCCCAGTAGTGGACCACTTTCAGGCCGGCGTTCACGTGATAGTGGATGGGTGGCAGGGGGATGCCCAGGATGCCTTCCAACCCAATCTCTTCGCGCACTTCACGGACAGCGCACTCCGGAACTGTTTCGCCGTCGTCGAGCTTTCCCTTCGGCCACGACCAATCGTCGTAGCGCGGGCGGTGGATGAGCAGCACCTCGAGGGTGCCTTTGTGGATGCGCCACGGAATGGCGCCGGCCGCGACGACGGCAACCGGTTCGCCCGGGTGGTCCGTCTGGTCTGCCACGGGGGTATCGCTGTTCAAGTCTTTCCTTACCGCCGTGCCGCTGCCCGCTGGCGGGAACGCGAAGCCAAAAGCCAGGACTGCATGTCCAGCAAGGGCTCGCCGTTCTCCGCCAGGTGGTGCCGGGTCCAGTGCCCTTGGTTGTCCAGGTGCCAGCTGGCGGTGCCATCGTCGACGTAGCGGCGCATGAGGTCCAGTACGGTGTTGACGTCGTCCTTGCTGGCCAGCTGGACCAGGGCTTCGACGCGCCGGTCAAGGTTGCGGTGCATCATGTCGGCAGAGCCGATGTACACCACGGGGTCGCCACCGTTCGCGAAGGCGAAAACGCGTGAGTGTTCAAGGAACCGGCCCAGGATGGAGCGGACGGTGATGTTCTCGCTAAGCCCCGGAACTCCGGGGCGCAGCGAGCAAATGCCACGAACCACGACGTCAACCTTCACGCCGGCCTGCGAGGCCCGGTAGAGGGCATCGATGATGGCTTCGTCCACCATGGAGTTGACCTTGATCTGCACGCGTGCCGGAACGCCTGCGCGGGCATTGCGGATCTCGGTCTCGATCCGGTCGATCAAGCCGGAGCGCACCGAACGCGGCGCGACGAGGAGCCTCTTGAACGTGGACTTCGGGGCGTAGCCGGAGAGCTGGTTGAACAGCTTGGAGAGGTCCTCACCCACCTGCTCGTTGGAGGTCAGCAGGCCCAGGTCCTCGTAGTAGCGGGCCGTGCGCGGGTGGTAGTTGCCCGTGCCGATGTGGCAGTAGCGGCGGAGGCCATCCACTTCCTGCCGGACAACCAAGGACAGCTTGCAGTGCGTCTTGAGCCCCACGATGCCGTAGACCACGTGCACGCCAGCCTGTTCGAGCTTCCGTGCCCAGGAGATATTGGCCTGCTCGTCGAAGCGGGCCTTGATCTCCACGAGCGCCAGGACCTGCTTGCCGGCTTCGGCAGCATCGATCAGGGCATCCACGATCGGGGAGTCGCCGGAGGTCCGGTACAGGGTCTGCTTGATGGCCTGGACCTTGGGGTCGGCGGCCGCCTGCTCAAGGAATGCCTGGACGGACGTGGAGAACGAGTCATACGGGTGGTGCAATAGGATGTCGCGGCGGCGCATGGCAGCGAATACATTGGCTGCCTTGGCCGTCTCGGATTCGTTCAGGTACCTGGACGTGTGCGGTACGTGCTTGGGGTAGTGCAGGTCCGGGCGGTCGATGCTGCCGATCACCGAGAGGCCCCGGAGATCGAGCGGCGCCGGGACGGAGTAGACCTCGGACTCCTCCACACCCAGTTCGCGGACCAACAGGGCGCGGATGTTCGGGTTGATGTCCGTGGTGACTTCAAGGCGCACAGGCGGACCGAAACGGCGGCGCAGGAGTTCCTTCTCCAGTGCCTGCAGCAGGTTCTCCGCGTCGTCCTCTTCCACCTCGACGTCTTCGTTGCGGGTGACGCGGAAGGTGTGGTGCTCCAGCACTTCCATGCCCGGGAACAGTTTGTCCAAGTGGACCGCGATGAGTTCTTCCAGGGCAATGAAGCGGGCTACGCGGCCGGGGATGGCGCCCGCGCGGGGTCCGTCGACGGAGATCAAGCGAGGCAGTTGGTCCGGAACCTTCACACGGGCGAAGAGTTCCTTTTCGCTGACCGGGTTGCTCACGATCACGGCCAGGTTCAGGGAGAGCCCGGAAATGTAGGGGAACGGGTGGGCCGGATCCACGGCCAGGGGAGTGAGGATCGGGAAGACCTTCTCCTGGAACATGAGGCTGAGCCGGTGGCGTGCTTCCTCGTCGAGTTCGTTCCAATGCATGATGTGGATGTGCTCGTAGGCCAGCGCGGGGCGGATCTGCTCTGCGAACACGCGGGCGTGGCGTTCCTGCAGCTTGTGGGCTTCCTCGCCGATCTGTTCGAGGACCTCGATGGGGCTCAGGCCTGCGGGGGAGGGGACGGCAAGGCCCGTGGCGATGCGGCGCTTGAGTCCGGCAACGCGGACCATGAAGAACTCGTCCAGGTTGGAGGCAAAGATCGAGAGGAAGTTCACGCGTTCCAGCAGGAAGAGGTCCGGATCTTCGGCAAGCTCCAGGACGCGCGAGTTGAACGCAAGCCAGCTGAGCTCCCGGTCAAGGAAGCGGTCCGGTGAGATGTCGCCTTCGGGTTCCAGGCTCGGCGCGAACTCGGGGATGTCGATGCGGTCCTGGGTGGCCCGCGCTGCCGGCACTTCAGATGAGCCGAAGCGCGCGGGCAACGTTGCGCCCTTGGAGGTGGATCCGGCGGTTCCGACGGGGTCCGGCTGCATGGGTTTCTCCTAAGCTCAGGACTGGGGTTTCCTCCCACATTACAAGCAATTGGGTGGCCCGAATCGAAGATGTCCAGGCCTTTCCGGCACCCGGACACAGTGGGTTAAATTTTGGTTAACGGTCCATACATAACGTCCGTGTCCCAGCGGACAAAGCCCAGTTTTTGGTATAGGGCAACGGCGGCCTGGTTGTCCGCGTCCACATAGAGCATCACGGAGTGCAGATCCTTGTCCTGGAGGTACCGGATGCCGGCCACGGTCAATGCCTTGCCCAGGCCCATGCCCTGCGCCTCAGGAGCAACGCCCACCACGTAAACCTCGCCCATGGCCGGGTGGGTTCCCTGCCGGGGGTGGATCTTGGTCCAGTGGTAGCCCAGGAGGTTGTCGTCGGGATCCACGGCCAGGAGGAAGCCCTCGGGATCGAACCAATCCTCGGCCTCGCGGGCCTGCAGATCGGCCAGAGTCATGGAGCCCTGCTCGGGATGGTGTGCGAAGGCGGCGCGGTTGGCCGCAAGCCAGGCCTGCTCATCCTGGCCCGGGACGAAGGCGCGCAGTGAAACCTCCGGCGGCAGGCCGGCGTCGGGCAGGGCGGCGGTGGAAGACATTAACCGCATCTTTCTCAGTTCCCGAACCGGTCCGTACCCGAAGCGGGCGGCGAGTTCGGCGGCGGCCTCGTGGTCGCCGTGTGACCACGCCGTCAGTCCCTCGAAGCCCCGCTTGTCCCGCAACGCCGCCAGCAGGCGGCCCGCTACTCCCTGGTTGCGGTAGCTGGGGTGCACGGCCAGTTCCAGGACGCCGGTTCCGTCGGGCGCTTCAATGACGACGGCGATGCCCGCGAGGTCGTCCGCGGTGGCGGGATCCGAATCCTCGTCCGGAGCATAGAGCGCCAGCGAAAGCAGGGAATGCCCGCCCCCGTCCGCGCCGCGCAAGGTGACCAGCGTCTGCTCCGAGAGCGGGGGGTTCCCATCCGCTTCGCCTGCCGCAGTCGCGAGCGTGGTGAAGTCCCTGAAGAGTCCGGGATCCAGGGCGCCGGTGATGAGCAGTACGGGCCAGTTCTCGGGGTGCGCGTGACTCATGATGCAAGGCTATACGCCTCGGGCAAGCCCTGCGATTTTGCTGTGGCAGGCGAACCGGGGTAGTCTCGATATCTCGTTCGGCCGTGAAAGCCGGATGCGAGGGGGATCCACCAGTGGGGTGGCTTCGATACGTTCGACCCGTATGTCCTCCACAACAAAAAGAAGGCCGGGAATCACTGGGATTCCCGGTCTTCTTTGCTTTCGTGTCAGGCTTCCGAGAGCTCGTCGTCCGGCAGCCGGACCAGCGTCAGGCGGTAGCCGACGTTGCGGACCGTGCTGATGAGGTTCTCGTGGTCCACGCCAAGCTTCGCTCTCAAACGACGGATGTGCACGTCCACCGTGCGCGTACCGCCGTAGTAGTCATAGCCCCAGACCTCGGTCAGCAACTGCTGGCGGGTGAACACGCGGCCAGGGTGCTGCGCGAGGTACTTGAGGAGTTCGAATTCCTTGAAGGTCAGGTTGAGCGGTTGGCCGCTGACGCGGGCGGTATAGCTCGCCTCGTCGATCACGACGCCGGCCGCGCGGATTTCGGTCTGCGTTTCCTCTTCGCCCGGTACGGCCCGCGCCATGGCAAGGCGGATGCGGGCTTCGACTTCTGCAGGACCGGCAGAGTCGAGCACGATGTCGTCGACGGACCAAGCCGAGGAAACGGCCGCCATGCCGCCCTCGGTCAGGATCAACATGAGGGGTGCGCTCAGGCCGGTGGCCTTGAGCAGTTGGGTCAGGGAGCGTGCGCCTACCAGGTCCTTGCGTGCATCAAGGAAGACGATGTCCGTGGGGTCTGTTTCAAGCAGGGCTGTAGGTTCTGCCGGAAGGATGTGCACACGGTGGTTGAGCAACTCCAAGGCAGGCAGGATGTCCACCGATGAGCCGGTGCTGTTCGTCAGGAGCAGGATGTGCGACATAGTTCCTCCAATGGGCTGTCCGCGCATCATCGGGCGTCGAAACCGGAGTTTCACCGGCCGGTCACGGTGAACTGCGATCGCCTTTGCCGTTGTAACGGGATCGAGGCAAACACAGTGCACTGTTGATGTCCGAGTATACCCACCAGGGCCCTCACAGTCAGGGATTCGTGACGGGCAGGCACCGCAATTACGACATATGGGGCCGCCATGAGGCAGGATTGTCGGAGGGTCGTTAGGCGCATCGAATCGAGGATCGGGCACACAGTGAAGTCTTGGAGCATTGGGGTATTCGGACTCGTGGCCCTCGCAGCCATTGTGGCCAGCACCTTCGTTTCCCGGGAAGCCATGGTGGGCGTGGGAATAGTTGCATCCGCCGCTGTGGGAATTGGATGGCCGCACTTCCTGGCCGTCCCCGCCAAGAAAACCCTTGCCTCCGTCATTGCTTTGGCTGGCGCCGGCTCAGCCATTACTGCCGCTTATATGCCTGCGCCGGGATTCCTGGACGGCACGCCTGCCTTTATTGCGCTGGGCGTGATGGCCGTCTTCGTCATTCAGCTCGTCAGGGGCACGGGACAAGCGCAGCGCCTTGAATCCACCCTCGGCTGTTGCGCAGGCGTCTTGCTTAATTGCCTCGGTGCGGGATGGATAGCCGGAGCCCGGTTCAATGGCGTCAAGGAAATGGTGGTGGTTGCCGGCCTCAGCGCCGCGGTTGCGTTGGTGGTGGGCATCATTCGCTGGCCGGACCGCATTGTTGCGCCGCTGGGCGTTGTCATGGCCGGACTGATGGGGCCGCTCGCCGGACTGGTTTTCTCCGACATCGCCGTTATCCCCGCCGCGTTGGTGGGCGTGGCCATGGGCTCGGTCCTGGTGTGCTTCCGCCGCATGACCACCCTCCGCCGTGGCCGCCTCAACCTCCCCGCGGTGCTCGGCATGGGGGTCGCACCCGTCTGGGCTGTGGGGGCGCTCGCATACTTCATAGACAAACTACTCATCTACTAACGGTTAGGATGGCATCATGTCTGTTCTCGCATTTGAAATCTTCTTCCTGGTCCTCCTCGGCCTCGCCAGCATCTCCATGGCCTGGTTCGCCGGTTTTGTTGTTTACCGTCTTTTCAAGGGCCAGAAGTAATCAGCCCCTTTCCGCAGTTCAACAGAGGTAGTTGTTGTGCCCATTGAGATCCCAACAGACCTGACCCCTGAACTCGTCCCCCTTTCCTGGCTCATTGGCGAGTGGGAAGGCCGCGGCCGTCTTGGCAGCGGTGACGAGGAATCGGAGCATTTCGTCCAGCATGTCTCCTTCACCCATAACGGACTGCCCTACCTGCAGTACCGGGCGGAGAGCTGGATCAGCGACGACGCCGGCACAAAGTTGCGCCCGCTGACCGTTGAGACGGGTTTCTGGGCGTTGGAACGCGAGCTCCAGGAGGGCGACGGCGGCCCCGGGCTGGTTCCCGCTGACATCGTCCCCGTGCTCAAGACCGCTGACGACGTCGAAGAGCGCCGCAACAAGGATGGCGGCTTCGACATCTCGGTATCGATCTCCCACCCGGGCGGTATCACGGAGTTGTACTACGGCCAGATCAAGGGCCCGCAGATCCAGCTCAGCACCGACATGGTGATGCGGGGGAGCCACTCCAAGGAATACACGGCCGCAACGCGTATCTTTGGCCTTGTTGACGGCAACCTGCTGTGGCGTTGGGATGTCGCGGCCAACGGAAAGGCGCTCGAAGCCCACGCTTCGGCATTCCTGCACAAGGTTTCCTGAAGCGCCGAGCGAGGTCTCACTGAACGTTCCATAAAGCAACCAGCAAAGGAGCAGCAAGTGACCACCAACCTCAAGCCCGGAGGCTATGAGGGCCTCAAAGCCGTGTTCTTCAACGGAACGCTCAAACCCTCTCCACAGCTCAGCAACACCGATGGCCTGATCCGCATCAGTCGGGACATCATGGAAAAGCAGGGCGTCTCGACGCAGTTGTTCCGGACCGTGGACCATGACATCGCCACTGGCGTATACCCGGACATGCGGGAGCACGGCTGGAAGAGCGATGAATGGCCGGAAATCTATCCCGCCGTTGCCGATGCGGACATCGTGGTGGTGGCGGGGCCCATCTGGCTGGGCGACAATTCGTCCCAGACCAAGAAGCTGATCGAGCGCCTCTATGCCCACTCAGGCGAACTCACCAGCAAGGGCCAGTGGGCGTTCTACCCCAAAGTGGGAGGCTGCCTCATCACAGGCAACGAGGACGGCATCAAGCACTGTTCCATGAATGTTCTGTACAGCCTCCAGCACATCGGCTTTACCATCCCGCCCCAGGCTGACGCAGGCTGGATCGGCGCCGTCGGTCCCGGGCCCAGCTACCTGGACGAGGGATCGGGTGGTCCGGAAAGCGACTTCACCAACAGGAACACCACGTTCATGAGTTGGAACCTGATGCATCTGGCCAAGCTCCTGCGCGACGCCGGCGGCATCCCCGCCTACGGGAACCTGCCCGAGGAATGGAAAGCCGGAACGCGCTTCGATTTCGAAAACCCCGAATACCGCTGAGGAACCGTACCCGGCAGGGAATACGACCGAACACCAAGGACTTCTACTACATATGACTTACAAGAGCCCTCTGTTGTCGCGCCCTGGCGCTGTCGAGGACACCGGCCTCGATGCCGGTGTCGCGGCCCACTACGGCGAGCCGCTGCGCGAGCAACGCGCCCTCGCAACCGGTACCGCCGTCGTCGATCTCTCGCACCGTGGCGTCGTGACCGTGACCGGACCAGACCGGCTCAGCTGGCTCAACACCCTGTCCTCCCAGCAACTCACCAACCTGCAGCCGAAGGTGGCCAGCGAACTGCTGCTGCTCAGCGTCCAGGGCCGCATCGAATTCGATGCTCGGGTTATTGACGACGGCGGCACCACCTGGCTGATCGTCGAGGCGGCAGAGGCCGAACCCCTGGCGGAGTGGTTGAACAAGATGAAGTTCATGCTGCGCGTCGAGATCGCCGATGTTTCGGCGGAGTGGGCCGTCCTTGGGTCCACCCGGCCGGTGGAACAGTTGGCCGGCCGCTTGGTCTGGGAAGATCCATGGCCGCATGTTGGTCCGGGCGGTTATTCGTACAGCCTGGTTCCCGAGGAATCGCATCCTGGGCTTGAGCGTCCGTGGTTCGAGTACCTCGTCCCCTCTGCCGAACTCGAAGCCGCCGTGGAAGGCCTGCCCCTGGCAGGTGCCATGGCCGCAGACGCCCTCCGGATCGCTGCGTGGCGGCCCCGTCTTGGCGCCGAGACCGACGACAAGACCATTCCGCACGAACTGGACCTGATCCGCACTTCCGTCCACTTGAACAAGGGCTGCTACAAGGGCCAGGAGACCATTGCGCGGGTGCATAACCTCGGGCATCCGCCACGGCGCCTGGTCTTCCTCCAGCTGGACGGGTCGCAGCACACGCTTCCTGCGGTGGGCAGCGTCGTATTTGCGGGGGAACGCAAGGTAGGTACTCTGACATCGGTGGCGCAGCACTTCGAGATGGGCCCGGTGGCTTTGGCGGTCATCAAGCGTTCAGTGTCGGCTGAGGATACTTTGACGGTGATGGACGGCGACGAGCCCTACGTCGCGGCCCAGGAAGTGATCGTCGCCCCCGACGCCGGACAGGTAGTCGGGCGCCAGACCGGATTCCTGAAGGGACCCCACCGATGACCCAGCCCACCAGCCCCGAGGCCGCCAGCCCGCAGGCTTCCCCGCAGGCCGACGACGAAACCCTGGCGCTGGCCGACGCCTTGTTCGACGCCGCCAGGGAAGGCGACTCCGAATTGTTGCGGGGTTACCTCAACGCCGGCGCTCCAGCGACGCTGACCAATGCCGCAGGGGATTCGCTGCTCATGCTCGCGGCTTATCACGGTCACGAGGAAACCGTTCAGCTCCTGGTGCACCACGGTGCGGACGTCAATGCTGCCAACGACCGCGGCCAGACCCCGCTCGCCGGAGCGGTCTTCAAGGGCTACGCCGGTGTTGCCCGCGTATTGGTGGACGCAGGTGCCGATCCCGACGCCGGAACGCCCAGCGCCCGCGACGCGGCGAAGATGTTCGCACGCACGGAGATCCTGGAACTGCTGGGTTAGTCCCGGCCTAAACCCTTCCAACAAGAAACCCTGTTGCCCGTGGCAACAGGGTTTTCTTGCATCTGACTATTCCACGTGGAATAGTTGTTATGGAATATTTGCTGTGGAAGGGGTTCTGCCGTGCCGAAAGCCGCCGACCTGACGCCCTTGGGGGTCGCTTCGTTGGCCCTCCTTGCGGAGGGGCCCATGCATCCATACGAGATGTACCAGGTGCTGATGGCCCGCCATGAGGACCGTTTGGTCAAGGTCCGCCCCGGGACGCTCTATCACGCCGTTGGACGCCTCGCCGAGAACGGGCTGGTGGAAGCTGCCGGTACCGAACGGGAAGGCAACCGTCCGGAGCGCACCACGTACCGGATCACGTCCGCCGGCCACGAGGCCCTGGATTCGCGGTTGCGTGACATGTTGGCGACGCCCATCAATGAGTACCCCACCTTTCCCCACGCCATAGCCGAAGCGCACCACCTTCCCGCAGATATTGTGACGCAATTGCTCGAGGGACGGCTGGCGGCCCTCGACGCGGACCTGGAGTTCCTCCAGCAGGCCGAGGTGGCCGTCATGGCCAAGGGCCTGGAACGCAAGTATTGGATAGACGTCACCTATCAACAAGCCATGCTTCGAACGGAGATCTCGTGGATCCGCGAGCTCCTTGCGGAGTTGCGCAGCGGACAGCTGCCCTGGGACAACCCCCAGCCAACTCCGTCCGACCTTTCCCACAAGCCAAAGGAATCCCTTGGAAAACGTAGCTAAGCCGTGGCCGGCCCTCTGGTCACTCGTGGTTGGCTTCTTCATGATCCTGATCGACACCACCATTGTCTCGGTGGCCAATCCACGGATCATGGAAGGCCTGAATACAGATATCAACGCCGTGATCTGGGTGACCAGCGCGTACCTCCTGGCTTACGCTGTGCCCCTCCTGATCACCGGCAGGCTTGGTGACCGCTTCGGTCCCAAGAACCTGTACCTCATTGGCCTGGTGGTCTTCACCCTGGCCTCGCTGTGGTGCGGCCTCTCCGGAGACGTCACCATGCTGATCGCCGCGCGGGCCGTCCAAGGCCTCGGGGCAGCCATGATGACGCCGCAAACCATGGCAGTCATCACCCGCATCTTCCCGCCGGACCGCCGCGGTGCGGCCATGGGCTTGTGGGGCGCAACGGCCGGGATGGCCGTCCTTGTGGGCCCCATCCTGGGTGGCGTGCTGGTGGACGGCCTCGGCTGGGAGTGGATCTTCTTCGTCAACGTGCCCATCGGCATCGTGGCCTTCATCCTGGTGACGCGCTTCGTGCCCAAACTGACCACGCACAGCCACTCGTTCGACATCCTTGGCGTGGTGCTCTCGGCCCTTGGCATGTTCCTGCTGGTGTTCGGCATACAGGAAGGCCAGACCTACAAGTGGGGCGTGGTCAACGGTTTCATTACGGTGTGGGGCCTGATCATCGCGGGCCTGGTGGTCTTGGCGGCATTCGTTGCCTGGCAGTGGCAGCTGGAACGCCGCGGCGGTGAGCCGCTCCTGCCGCTTGGCTTGTTCAAGGACCGCAACTTCTCCCTGGGCAACTCCACCATCATGGCCGTAGGCTTCACCGTTACTGCCTTCCCGCTTCCCACCATCTTCTACTACCAGGTGGTCCGTGGCCTCACGCCGACGCAATCGGCGCTGCTGATGATTCCCATGGCCGTCATATCAGGTGGCCTGGCACCGTTCGTGGGCAAACTGATCGACCGGGCCAACCCTCGCTGGTTCGCTGCCTTTGGACTCGTATGCCTTTCCGCGGCCCTCTCCTGGACGGCATCGCTCCTGGGACCGGACACTCCGATCTGGATGTTCCTCCTGCCCAGCGCCCTTCAGGGCGTGGCGAACGCCTTCATCTGGGGCCCGGTTTCCAATGCGACCACCAGGAACCTTGCACCTCGTCAGGCCGGCGCGGGGTCCGGTGTCTTCAACACCACCCGGCAGATTGGTGCAGTGCTCGGCTCGGCCGCCATTGCCGCGCTGATCCAGTCCCGGTTGGCCGCTGAACTGCCGACTGCGCAGTCCGGTGCCCCCGTGGGGGAAGCGTCCATGACCGGTGCGCTTCCCGAGTTCCTGCACGCTGGATTCTCGACGGCGATGAGCCAGTCCATCCTGCTGCCAGCCTTCGCGATCCTGTTGGGTGCAGTCATCGCGCTGTTCTTCGCCAAGCCGAAGCCGGCGGAAGGCTGGGGCGGTGGCAAACCTGCATCGGCCCCCGCGCGTGAGGACGCCGAATCCGGTGATCCCGCCGCGCAGGAAGCCCACAAGTAACAGCCAACAAAAGGGTGTGCACCACTGTTGCCTCAAGAGGGGCATCAGTGGTGCACACCCTTTGGCTTAACCGAGCAGCACTCCCGCGTGCAGCCCGCCGGTAGCAAAACCAAGGCTGCGGGCCATGGCCAAGGCGCCGGTGTTGCTGACGTCGGCCTTCCACTGAAGGGTGAGCCCGGCAGCCAATGCTTCATGGGCGGCAATTGAAGCGGCAAGCTTTCCCACTCCCCGGCGACGCCATGCCGGTGCCACCAGGACGCCCATGTTCGCCAGGAGGCCTTCCCACTCCGCATAGGCGCCGCACGCCACCGGCAGGGTTTGCTCGTCCTCGGGATGCATGATGGTGAAGCGGTGCTCCAACGCCTGGAGCCCTACTTCGTTCACGTCGTCGGGCGGGCACAGGCCCTCCAAAGCGATGGCTTCGGGATTGCCGCGGGAGACCGTCAGGTCCTCGGATGGCTGGCTCAGCGGAAGATCGTCCGCGAAGAACAGCGCCGATGAACCCAGACCGTGCCCACCGTGGGACCTGGTCAGCGTCAGCAGTGTGACGTGTTGGGCGAGTTCGGCATCGGGAACGTCCGCGGCTGCGTCAAGGGCCCATTGGGGTCCCACCAGCGCGGAGACACCGAACAAACGGAGGAACTGGAAGGCGCGGGCTGACTCATCAGCCAGTGTGATGCGGTTGCCGGGGTCGCCCAGGTCCGCCGATGATGAGGCGAGCCGGTCCGCTGCGGTGGCGAAAGCGGCGTCGTCGAGCCTTAAACGGCGAGCCCACGCCAGCTGGATAATGGCAGCGGACGTGGGCTCGAGAGTCATGGATTCAGCCTAGCCGAACAGTACCGACGCTTCGTCGTAGCGGTGCTGTGGCACGGTCTTGAGCTTGCCGAGGGCCTCTTCGAAGCCGACGTGGGAGATGTCGGTGCCCTTGAGGGCAACCATGGTGCCCCAGCGTCCGTCCACCACGGAGTCGATCGCGGCCATGCCCAGGCGCGTGGCCAGGACGCGGTCGTAGGCGGTGGGGACGCCGCCGCGCTGGATGTGGCCCAGGATGGTGGCCCGCGTTTCGATGCCGGTGCGGGCTTCGATTTCCGGGGCGAGCTGGTCGGCGATGCCGCCCAGGCGGGGACGGCCGAACGTGTCCAGGCCGCGCTCGGAGTGGGGGGATTCCATATGGTCGGGAACGAATCCTTCGGCCACTACAACCAGCGGGGCACGGCCACGATCGTGGGCTTCCTGTACCCATTCGGCGATCTGTTCGATGCTGACCTTCTGCTCGGGGATCAGGATGGCGTGCGCACCGGAGGCCATGCCGGAGTGCAGGGCGATCCAGCCGACGTGCCGGCCCATGACCTCGGCAATCATGCAGCGGTGGTGTGACTCGCCGGTGGTGCGGAGGCGGTCGATGGCTTCGGTGGCGATTTCGACGGCGGTATCGAACCCGAAGGTGTAGTCGGTGGCGTCGAGGTCGTTGTCCACGGTCTTGGGGACACCAACGATTTTCAGCCCGGCGTCGGTGAGTCGCTTGGCAGCGGCGAGGGTGCCTTCACCGCCAATCGCGATGATCGCGTCGATGCCCAGGCGTTCCATGTGCTCTTTGATGACCTCGGGACCGCCACCGTTTTCGAACGGGTTGGTGCGGGACGTGCCCAGGATGGTGCCGCCTTGTTTGGCGATGCCGCGGACCATGGTGCGGGGGATGTCGATGACATCACCTTCCACCACGCCGCGCCAGCCGTCCCGGAAGCCTACGAACTCCTGGCCGTGGATGGCGATGCCCTTCAGGACAGCACCCCGGATCACTGCGTTGAGGCCGGGGCAGTCGCCACCGCTGGTAAGGATGCCAATTTTCATGTTTGCTCACTCATGGCTTGGAGGAATACGTGCCGAGCGCCACGCTGAGCTCCCCACGATTCTAGACGTGCATGTGGGGTGGGACACAAATGGTTACTTTTGAAC
The DNA here is from genome assembly GCF_042885775.1 of Paenarthrobacter sp. NPDC058040. NCBI lineage: Bacteria > Bacillati > Actinomycetota > Actinomycetes > Micrococcales > Micrococcaceae > Paenarthrobacter > Paenarthrobacter sp. NPDC058040. The sequence goes on along the minus strand of NZ_JBHVRN010000003.1, from coordinate 257,499 downwards.
CCTGCGGTGCGGTATTGGAAATCTGCCGGAAAAGGGAAACGCCCCGCCGCGTGGCGGAGCGTTTCCCTTGTGAAGTTCGGGTCTCAGCGCGAACGCTGGCTGATGAACGACTCCAACGCGATCTTGTTGCCCTGGTCCGGAAGGATGAGCCAGGCCAGGACGTAGAACACGATGGCCGGGCCCGGGAGGAGGCAGAAGAGCAGGAAAGCCACCCGGACATATGCCACATCAACTTTGAGCTTGGCGGCGATGCCACCACACACGCCACCCAGCCAGCGTTGTGGTCCGCGCTTCAGGCCGAAGCCCCTGACGATGCTGAAGAACTTGTCCATGACTACACACTTCCTTGTTGGGAGCTCTTTGTCACTTGTTTGGAGCCCCTGCGGGCCGCGAACAGGCCGCCCACCACGAGGGCGGCTCCGGCGCCAATCATGAGGCCGATCAGCACATAGGTTCCGTTCAGGACCACCCAGCCCAGGGTGGAGACCAGAAGCAAGGCGGCCAGGGCCATCACGATCAACCCCCACACCACGGTGCCGATGCGCGCTTGCCGGGGTTCGTCGTCGTCCGTCTCCCGGTCTGCCTTGTAGGTGGGTTCCAGATGGGGCGTGAGCGGGATCTGTTGCAACCGGGGCGAGGGGAGCGGCTCGGTGGGCCGGGTCTCGCGGGGCAGCGGTGCCGTGGGGGCTTCGGTGGCCTCGGAATCGTGGGTTCCGTTTGGCTGGTTCGTGCTCATGTCAGTTTCCTTCCTGGATGGTCACGTTGCTGAAAGTGCCGTCGATCTTCACCACGAGGTTGGCTCCGGGCTTGTCAGTGTTATAGAAGGTGCTGTCGTCCTGGAGCCTGCCGCCGCGGTCCGTGCCGTGTTCGTTGAGGTTGCCGAAGGTCATGTCCGCCTGGATTTCCACCGGCACATTGTCCGGGATGATCACAGTTACGTTGCTGGCCGTGGCATCCACCGGGACGGTTACTTCGGTGGTCAGCGGCGTACCCCGGTTCAGGTCCGTGAGATCCACTGTCCCGCGGGCTCCCGTGACGTTCAGCCCCGAGCGGGCCTGTTCGATACTGACGGGCGCCCAATTGACGTCGTGGAAGGTGAAGCGGTCGCCGCCCCGCGGGATGACGTTGAAGATGCCGCCGATCACCAGAGCAACGATGGCCAGGAAGCCAAGGAATCCGGAGGTGCGTCCTCGAAGGCCTGCGACCAGGATGCCAAGGCCCAGGATGGCGGCGCCGACGGCCCAGACCACGGCGTTGGCGGAGTTGCCCAGATCGATCACGTTTCCCGCGTCCAGGGCCTTCAGGGTGCCGCCGGCCAGGAGCGCGGTCCCGGCAGTCACGGCAATGATGGCTGCACCCGGGCCCTTCCTCTTGGGCCGGGCCGGCTTGGGCTGTTCTCCGTGCGGGGGTGTGGGCCCGTAGGGAGGCCGCGGACCGGACGGGTTGTAGGGGCCGGCAGGGTTGGCTGGGCCTGCAGCTGGATAGGACCCGCCCGGCGCTGAGGACGCGCCGGGGCCAGCAGGCCTGCTGCCTGTTCCATACACGGGGACGCCGGTGTTCGCTCCCGCAGGCCGCGTTACGGTTGGTGCGGCACCGGCAGCACCGTAGGCCATGCCGGCCTGCGCCGGTGCGCTGAATTCCGGTGCGCTGAAGTCTTGCCGGTTCATGGGCTGCGCAGCTCTCTGGTTCTTGTTGCGTTGCACGAGGTAGTAGACCAAGTAGGCCACGGCGCCTATCCAGAAGAGGGTCCAGAACAGTCCGGGGAGCCCGTTCCAGCCCCAGCCCCAGAAGCCGCGGCCCAGGCTGGGGAGGCCGATGATCGTGGTGATCAACGCGCCCGTCATGCCCCCGGACCAGCGGCCGGCGCCGGCTTCCTGAACGTGGATGCGGCCGTCAGGTTCGGGCAAGAGAGCCCACGCGAGGCCGTAAAGCAGGACGCCAACGCCGGCGAACAGCGCCAGGACAATGAAGATGCCGCGGACAATAAGCGGATCGATGCCAAAGCGGTGGGCAACGCCGCTGGCGACGCCACCGATCCAGCGGTCCGGCCCGCGGCGGATGCCTTGGTTGCGGATCCAATCGAAGAAGTTCTGCTGTGGTGCGGCAGGACCGCTGCCGCCCGGGTTCCAGGACCGCCCGGAGGGGTCCTCGGGTGCGCCGGTAGTGGCACCGCTGGTGGCGTCGGGATCCGGGGTGCCGGTGTTGGCGGCGGTTCCGGATTCCTCTGGGTTCATGCTGTTCGCGTTCATACTTCGATCCTGCCGTTTGGGCCTGTCTGCCCTCTACTGGGGGATACCCTGAATGATCCCTGAGGGACCCCCGAACAACGCCGGTTTCCGGTCCGGGGACCCCTGAACCGTGTTTGGATTGGTACATGAGCACTGCTGTACAACGCCCGCCGCTGGTCCGCAGCAGCGACCGCATGATCGCGGGCGTCTGCAGCGGACTCGCCGTGCACCTGGGCTGGCCAGTGAAGTATGTCCGCGTGGGTATGGTCCTCGCGTGCTTCGCCGGGGGCGCCGGCTTGGCCTTCTACGCGTGGTTGTGGACCATGGTTCCCACGGCGGATGAGAGCGCGCGCCGCAATGCCAGGCGTCCGGCGTCGCCCATTGCTCCGGCGGTGAGCCAGCCGCCGGTTGCCGGCCAGCCAAAAGCGTACGACGGCGGGAACCCGTCCCGGTTGTTCGGCCCGCCAGCCGGTGGCGTACCGCAGGGGCAAGGTGGACCCAACCCGCTCGGCGCCGAAGGATTGCGGGCACCGGGATTCCGCCCGGCGACGGACGAGGCTGACGGTACCGCCGCCCAGCCAGGCGGAGCTGCTCCCGGTTGGGGTGGCAACGCGGGTCCCGTGCCTCCTTGGTTCACCTTCCGCCGTATCCAGTACGGCAAAGAGATCCTGTTGGGAGCGGGCCTGTTGCTGGTGGCGGCCATCCTGGTGGCCCGGCAATTCGGTGTGGACCTTCCGCTGGGGACGCTGATTCCCGCGGCGGCGATCCTGGGCGGTGCGGCCATTGCGTGGATGCAGCTCGATGAGACCCGCAGGGCCGGTTTGGTGGACAAGACCAAGGCGGACCAGGCCGGGGGATGGGTCCGGCTGGCTGCAGGCTTGGCCCTGGTGGTTGCCGGAGTCCTGGTGATGGTCTCCGGCTCGGGGTCTTGGGAGCAGACCTGGCTGGCTTTGCTCGCCTCGGTTGCGGTCCTCGGTGGAGTTGCGCTCGTGCTCCTGCCGTGGGGCCTGAAGTTCTGGAAAGATCTTGAAACGGAGCGCGCCGGGCGGGTACGGGAAACCGAGCGTGCGGAGATCGCTGCGCACCTGCACGACTCCGTCCTCCAGACCCTCGCGCTGATCCAGCGGCGGGCCGGGTCCGAACAGGACGTAGTCCGGTTGGCGCGCGCCCAGGAGCGTGAGCTGCGTTCCTGGCTCTTCAGCGACTCCACCAAGGAATCCGGCCTTCTGGCCGAACGGATCAAGGCTGTTGCCGCCGAAGTGGAGGATGCGCATGGCCACGCCGTGGAAGTGGTGAGCGTGGGCGATACGGAGATGACGGACAGGCACGAAGCACTGGTGCAGGCAGCCAGGGAAGCGATGCTCAACGCTGCCCGGCACGGCGGTGGGACAGTTTCGGTCTATCTGGAAAGCATGGCCGGCGGTACGGAAGTGTTCGTCAAGGACCGTGGTCCCGGTTTCGATATAGATGCAGTTCCGGATGACCGGATGGGCGTCAAGGAGTCGATTATTGGCCGCATGAAGAGGCATGGTGGCACAGCAAAGATCATCAGCAGCCCCGACGGCACGGAAGTCCGCCTGGCCATGCCGGTGGCGAACGCCGAGAACGGCGAATCACGGAACGGAGAGACCAAGCAATGAACACCACCAGCCAAGACGGTGCCGGGAGGAGCGTGCGCGTAGTGATCGTGGACGACCACACCATCTTCCGGTCCGGGCTCAAAGCCGATCTCGATGAACGGATGCACGTCGTAGGCGAAGCCGGCACGGTGGAACAGGCCATCGCTGTCATTTCCGCGACGCGGCCCGAGGTTGTGCTGCTCGACGTGCATTTGCCGGGCGGGCTGGGCGGCGGTGGACGCGAGGTCATCGCGGGCTCCGCAGCGTTGCTGGGCACCACGAGTTTCCTGGCGCTCAGCGTTTCCGATGCGGCCGAGGACGTTGTTGCCGTAATCCGGGCCGGCGCGCGCGGATACGTCACCAAGACCATCTCAGGTGCGGAGATCTCCGACGCCGTGATCCGGGTGGCCGACGGAGACGCAGTCTTTTCCCCTCGGCTTGCCGGATTTGTACTCGACGCCTTCGGGACCGCGCCCGCGGATATTGCCGACGACGAACTGGACAAGCTCTCGGCCCGTGAATTGGAAGTGATGCGGCTCATCGCGCGGGGCTACAGCTATAAGGAAGTGGCCAAGGAACTCTTCATCTCCATCAAGACCGTGGAAACCCACGTGTCCGCGGTGCTGCGGAAACTCCAGCTCTCCAGCCGCCACGAGCTCACCAAGTGGGCCGCCGAACGCCGCCTCCTCTAACCCCCCTCGGACGCTCTCTCACCAAAACGCCCCTTCAGCCCGATCCTCTCCCACCAAAACGCCCTTAAACGGAAACGCTCTCTCACCCATACCGGCGAGAGAGCGTTTCGTTGTGGGAGGCTACTTGGCCTTGCCCAGGAATTCCTGGATCCGGCGCACGCCCTCGGCGAGGTCGTCATCGCCCAGCGCGTACGAAAGGCGGACGTAGCCCGACGGGCCGAAGGCCTCACCCGGAACAACAGCCACCTCGACTTCGTCAAGGATCAGCGCGGCGAGTTCAGCAGAAGTCGTCGGACGGGCGGTACCGTTCGCCGTCTCAAATTCCTTACCGAGCAGTCCGCGGACGTCCGCGTACACGTAGAAGGCGCCGGTCGGCGTCGGGCATTCAACCCCGTCGATCGCGTTCAGGCCGGCCACGATCGCCTTGCGGCGACGGTCGAAGGCAACCTTCATCTCGTCGACGGCGGTCAGCGGACCGGTGAGTGCGGCGGCAGCGGCCACCTGCATGATGTTCGAGACGTTCGACGTCGCGTGCGACTGCAGGTTGGTTGCGGCCTTGATGACATCGGCCGGGCCGATCATCCAGCCCACGCGCCAGCCGGTCATGGCGTAGGTCTTGGCGACGCCGTTGAGGATGACTACCTTGTCGCCCAGCTCGGGAGCCGCGGTGGCGATGGAGGTGAATTCCACACCGTCGTAAGTCAGGTGCTCGTAGATTTCATCCGTGACGACCCAGAGGCCCTTGGACGCTGCCCACTTGCCGATCTCGGCAACCTGCTCCGGGCTGTATACGGCGCCGGTGGGGTTGGACGGGGAAACAAACAGCAGGATCTTGGTCTTGTCCGTCAGCGCGGCTTCGAGCTGTTCGATGGTGACCAGGTAACCCTGCTCCGGACCGGCGAAGACCTCGACGGGAACGCCGCCGGCCAGCCGGATCGCCTCCGGGTAGGTGGTCCAGAACGGCGTGGGGATGATGACCTCGTCGCCCGGGTCAACCAAGGTGGCGAAGGTGTTGTAGACGGCTTGCTTGCCGCCGTTGGTCACCAGGACCTGCGACGGGTCGACTTTGTACCCGGAGTCGCGCAAGGTCTTGTCCGCGATGGCCTTCTTCAGCTCAGGCAGGCCGGATGCGGGGGAGTACCGGTGGTACTTCGGCTGGCTGGCGGCTTCGATGGCAGCCTGCACGATGTAGTCCGGAGTGGGGAAGTCGGGTTCACCGGCACCGAAGCCAATCACGGGGCGACCCGCGGCCTTCAGTGCCTTGGCCTTGGCATCAACGGCAAGGGTGGCGGACTCGGCAATGGCGGAGATTCGTTGTGAAATGCGGGCGGCAGGTGTTCCGGCAGACATCTATGTACCGTTCTTCGCAGGCAGCTCGTGGGCTGGATGATGGGATTCGACGTAAACTACCTTATGCTGTTCTGCGGAGCTCCCGGGTGACTGGCAGGCAATGTGACTGATGGTGCTGGTCACAGCGTTTGCAACACGCCGGAAGCCCCGGAATCGAGCCGGTTCGACTATCGCGAAATTCTTGCGTAGACTGGTTCACCGGTGTTGAAAAGCATCACAGGCTGTTCTGCGGCCTGAAACATGGATTCGATCCATAGGGTAGTGGCGCAATTGGTAGCGCAGCGGTCTCCAAAACCGCAGGTTGCAGGTTCGAGTCCTGTCTGCCCTGCGCAGGCTGTTCCGGCGGAAACGCCGGGGCACGCGCAGCAACCATGGCTCTGATCAGGGCCGGGTCAACGACTTTTCAAGGTGAGTGAGGACCAGGTGACCGAAACAGCTGCCAGCAGCTCGAAGGGCCGTCCCGCCAAGAAAGCCGAAGCCGGGTTCTTCGCCCGGATTGCGCTCTTCGTCCGCCAGGTCATCGGCGAACTGAAGAAAGTCGTCGCTCCGACCCGCAAAGAACTGATCAACTACACGCTCGTGGTGCTGGTGTTCGTCGTCATCATGATGGTCATCGTGACTCTCCTGGATCTTGCCTTCGGCACAGGTGTCAGCTGGGTCTTCGGAGGGTCAGGCGCTACGGACCGCTAAGCGGATCTGTCCGCAAGCCGTGTGAAACCCCTGGAACCAGGGATTTTGCGGGGCTTGCGGAATTGAGCCATTTAAATAGGCATGTTAGGCAATGAGGAAGCAGGAGACCAAGTGTCTGAGCAGGAGCTCGAGGTAAACGAGACTGAGCTGGATGGGACCGAAGAGAACACGACCGCAGCCGCGGACGAGTCCGAGGTCGATTCCGCTGCACCCGAAACTGCCGACGTCGAGGATTCCGAAGAGGCCTTCGAGGCTGACGTAGACGACGAATCCGACGACGAGTCGGACAGCGACGACGACGAAGCAGAGGGCGTTTCCCTGGAAGCTGCCGCTGCTGCCGCGCCGGCGGACCCCGCCGAGGAGTTCAAGTCCAAGCTGCGCCGCCAGGAAGGTGACTGGTACGTCATCCACTCCTACGCCGGTTACGAGAACCGCGTGAAGGCTAACCTGGAGACCCGCATCCAGACCTTGGACATGGAAGACTACATCTTCGAAATCCAGGTCCCGATGGAAGAGGTCGTCGAGATCAAGAACGCGCAGCGCAAGGTGATCAACCGCGTGCGCATCCCCGGCTACGTCCTGGTCCGCATGGACCTGACCGATGCTTCCTGGGGCGCCGTCCGCCACACGCCCGGTGTTACCGGCTTCGTGGGCAACGCCCACAACCCCGTGCCGCTGCGCCTGGACGAGGTCTTCTCCATGCTCGCCCCGGTCTTCGAAGAAGAGCAGGCTGAGAAGGGCAAGCCCGTCAACAAGCAGAACCAGGCTCCCGTGGCCGTCGACTTCGAAGTTGGCGAGTCCGTCATCGTCAAGGAAGGTCCGTTCGAGACCCTTCCGGCAACGATCTCCGAGATCAAGCCCGAGTCGCAGACCCTCGTGGTGCTTGTTTCCATCTTCGAGCGCGAAACCCCGGTTACGCTCGCTTTCAACCAGGTCACCAAGATCTAGTTGATTCCAAGATTTCGCTCCCTGCCGCCTGCTTAGCGGCCAGGAAGCGGCCGGCCGCCTTGCCATGGCGGCCACCAACCTGGGACGCGCTCCTGTGCCCCAGGAAGCTATTGAGAGAAGGACCCTACATTGGCTCCCAAGAAGAAGGTCACCGGCCTCATCAAGCTGCAGATCCAGGCAGGTGCCGCCAACCCGGCCCCGCCGATCGGTCCTGCGCTTGGCCAGCACGGTGTCAACATCATGGAATTCTGCAAGGCGTACAACGCTGCAACGGAATCCCAGCGCGGAAACGTTATCCCGGTGGAAATCACGGTCTACGAAGACCGCTCCTTCACCTTCATCACCAAGACCCCGCCGGCTGCAGAGCTCATCAAGAAGGCTGCAGGCGTTGCCAAGGGTTCGGCTACCCCGCACACCGTCAAGGTTGCCAAGCTGACCCAGGCACAGGTTGAGGAAATCGCCACCACCAAGATGGAAGACCTCAACGCCAACGATGTCGCGGCAGCTGCCAAGATCATCGCCGGTACCGCCCGCTCCATGGGCATCACCGTAGAGGGCTAGTCACCTCGAAGGCTCCTTTGAGCCTTATCGCCGGGCAACCGGCATCTGAAACATTGAAATGTCGCAGGATCCTTGCCGGATCCACGACTGTGGCAGGGCCCAGCGCGGTCCGCAGACCACAACTGCACAAGGAGAAACAAGCAGCATGGCAAAGCGCAGCAAAGCATATGAGGCAGCCGTAGCCAAGATCGAGGCAGACAAGGTCTACGCCCCGTTCGAGGCCATCAGCCTGGCAAAGGAAATCAACCCGTCCAAGTTCGACGCAACGGTTGAGGTCGCTTTCCGCCTCGGCGTTGACCCCCGCAAGGCTGACCAGATGGTCCGCGGCACGGTCAACCTCCCCCACGGCACGGGCAAGACCGCCCGCGTCCTGGTTTTCGCAACCGGTGACAAGGCTGAGGCAGCAATCGCAGCCGGCGCCGACTTCGTTGGCTCCGACGACCTCATCGAAAAGATCGCAGGCGGCTGGACCGACTTCGACGCAGCCGTTGCCACCCCTGACCTCATGGGCAAGGTTGGCCGCCTCGGTAAGGTCCTCGGCCCGCGTAACCTCATGCCGAACCCGAAGACCGGTACGGTTACCCCGGATGTCACCAAGGCTGTCAACGACATCAAGGGCGGCAAGATCGACTTCCGCGTCGACAAGCACTCGAACCTGCACTTCATCATCGGCAAGGTTTCCTTCGACGCCGTGAAGCTGGCCGAGAACTACGCAGCAGCACTGGAAGAGGTTCTTCGTTTGAAGCCGTCCGCTTCCAAGGGCCGCTACATCCAGAAGGCCACCGTTGCCACCACGTTCGGTCCGGGCATCACCGTCGACCCGAACGTCACCAAGGTTCTCACCGAGGCGTAAGCTTCGCGAGCATTGGCTCTGAAAGGACCGTCCCGGCTTTTTGCCGGGCGGTCCTTTTTGTTTGCCGGAACTGGTCTTGTCCCGCTGGAAGGCGGGCCATAGGCTGTGGGGCGTGACGGCGTCGAACGCTTCCCATAACAGCCAGCCGACCCTGGAACGCATCCGCGTTCCCGAAGGCCCGGACGCTGACGTGTCCACGGACTTCTTGACGTTTCACCGGATGCGCGTTGCCCACGAAGTCGCCCTGTGGGGGAACGCCGACCGGGCGCCCACCTTGCCCGAGGACGTCATGTTCTGGCTGGGCAACGAGTACGAGGAGCGGCACGTGTACCTCGCACGGCTCAACGGCGTGGTGGTAGGCAGCGGCACCTTGACGCTTCCGTTGAGCGAAAATACGACGACGGCGGGGGTGGACGTTCTGGTGGACGCCGCTTTCCGGAGACAAGGCATCGGGACGGCCATCCTCGAGCATCTGGAAAGCGCGGCCAGCGCCCGGGGCCGCGTATCTTTCGACGCATACTGCGGTGAACCCATAGCGCCTGTTCTTGGGGGCGCTCCGCTGTTGGAGGCGAAGTCGGGAAGCGGTGGAGTGCCTTTGGGCACCGCCTCGACCCGTTTTGCCCTGCACCACGGCTATTCACTGGAACAGGTGGAGAGCAACAGCACTCTCGCGCTGCCTCCGGACCAGGAACTCCTGGCCAGTCTCGAGTCGCAGACCCTGCCGCATGCTGCCGGGTACGGCGTGGTTGCCTGGCGGGGCAGCTGCCCGGAGGAGCTTGTGCACGCGTTTGCCACGTTGAAGAGCCTGATGAGCACCGAGGTTCCCATCGCCGGACTTGGCTGGGAAGGCGAGTATTGGGACCCCGCGCGTGTCCGCCAGGAGGAAGCGACATGGCGGGCCAGCGGCATCGACGCGATGGTGGCTGTTGCCCGGCAGGATGGCACTGGGGAATTGGCGGCGTACACGGTGCTGATCCATCGTGATTCCGCACCTGCGGTTGTCTATCAGGAGGACACGCTGGTTGCGCCCGGCCACCGAGGACACCGGCTTGGCATGCTGGTGAAGATCGCCAATCTCCGTCAAGCCGGCACGGCGTGGCCGGACGCCACATCGGTCATGACATGGAACGCCAGTGAAAACCGGCATATGCTGGCCATTAATATCGCCCTGGGATTCAAGCCTTCCGGCTTTGAAGGCAAATGGCAGAAACGGCTGGGATGACTGTAGACGAGGCGAAGACCGTTCAGGTCGAGCAGGTGTGGGTGCCGGACAAGCTGGACAGCCCCGATGCCAAGGATTTCCTGGACGCGGTGGAAGTAGGCCGGCGGGTCCGCATGCAGACGTGGGGGAGCGACGACCTCGCGTACACGCCCCTGGAGAAACTACTGGAGTTCGCCGACCCCTATGAACGCCAAATCATCCTGGTGGCCAAGGTCGACGGTGAGATCGTGGGCACGGTGGACATCGCACTTCCCTTGATGGACAACATGGACCTCGCCGAGTTCACCCTGGACATCCTTCCCGAGTACCAGAGGCAAGGCGTTGGCCGTCAGCTCCTGGAAGCTGCCGAACAACTGGCCCGGGCAGAGGGTCGCACCATGATCCTGGTGGACACCAACCATCCGGCGACGTCGCTCACCGAGATCCCCGAGGACCAACTGATCCCCGGCAGCGGTCCGGGATTTGTTCCGGTGAGCAGCCGGGAAGTGGATTTTGCCCAACGCGCTGGATACACCCTGCAACACATTGAGCAGTTCAGCTCCTGCATCCTGCCTCTGGACACCAAGCTTGTGGCAGATCTCCAGGCTGAAGCAGAGGAAGCCAATGCCGGCCGCTACGCTTTGCACCACTGGACGGACCGTTGCCCGCCTGCCTGGCTGGAGGCAGTTGCGGAGCTCGAGAATGCGGCCGGTGAGGTAGTCCACGGCGAAGACGAGGAACCGGACTCCGCCGCCGGCGCTCCGGGAATGGTCTTCGACGTCGGCGTGCTGCGCGAAACCGAAGATGCCGCATTGGCGCAGGGACGACGCACGGTGGTGACCGCCGTCGAACATCTCGCGTCAGGGCGGCTGGTGGGCCTGACAACCATCAGCGTCCTGGCGCACCGGCAGGATGTGGTGTTCCAGGACGACACGCTGGTGTTGCAGGAACACCGCGGAAACAAGCTGGGCCTGCTCATCAAGGTGGCCAATATGGAACGCCTTAGCGAACAGTTCCCGGACGCCCGGGTGATTTACACCTGGAACGCGCCGGAGAACCGGTACCTCCTGACCGTGAACAAGCAGCTGGGCTTCACCACGGCCGGAGTCACTGGCTTGTGGCAGAAGGAGCTTCCGGACAGGGGACCGAAAGTCACCTCGTCGGAGTAGCCCGATTTGGTTTGCCGAGCACTCTCCCGTAACCTTGAAGTACCAAAGACCGTCGGTTGATGGGAATCCACCCTTTCGAGCGCAGCTCAACTCTGTAGCCACGCCCGTGAGAACCAGGTGAATTCCTTGACGAAGGACCCTGACATAGGGCGGCCAACGCAGGTGAACGAGTTGAGTCTCCACAGTGAAGCTGTGTTGAGCCAAGCCCCGTGCATCTGCGCGGGGCGTTTTTAGTTTTAGCTCTCGTGAGCGGGGACCCGGAAGGCCGGCTTTATTCCCCGGAAGGAGGGTTATGACAACGCCTAGCAAGGTCTCCGCAGTTGCTGAGATCACCAACGATTTCAAGGAATCGACCGCGGCTGTCCTGACCGAATACCGTGGGCTCTCTGTTGCGCAGCTCAAGGAACTCCGTGTTGCTCTCGGCCAGGACACCAAGTTCTCGGTCGTCAAGAACACCCTGAGCGCCATCGCAGCCAAGGAAGCTGGTGTCGATGCATTCGACGGTCAGCTCTCCGGCCCCACTGCGATCGCCTTCATCAAGGGCGACGCCGTTGCTGCTGCAAAGAGCCTTACGGACTTTGCCAAGGCCAACAAGCAGCTGGTCATCAAGACCGGTCTGTTCGAAGGCAAGGCACTTGACTCCGAGGGTGTCGCCGCACTGGCTGCCCTTGAGTCCCGCGAGTTCCAGCTTGCACGTGTTGCCGGTGTCCTCAAGGCTCCTGCATCCGCTGCTGCACGCATCATCGATGCCCTGCGCCTCAAGCTTGAAGAAGAGGGCGGCGCACCTGCTCCGGCCGCTGAAGAAGCACCGGCCGCCGAAGAGGCTGCTGCAGAGGAAGCTCCGGCTGCTGAAGAAGCACCGGCTGCCGCCGAAGCCGCAACCGAAGAGAACTAAGTTCTCCCCCCAATCAAACTCCGGTGCATGGACCTCCACGGTCCGGATCAGCACCACTTAATGGAAGGACGCCACCATGGCGAAGCTCAGCAACGAAGAGCTCATTGAAGCTTTCAAGGAACTGACCATCATCGAGCTCTCCGAGTTCGTCAAGCTCTTCGAAGAGACCTTCGAAGTTACGGCTGCTGCTGTTGCAGTTGCTGGCCCCGCTGCCGGCGGTGCCGCTGAAGCTGCTGAAGAGAAGACCGAATTCGACGTCATCCTCGAAGCTGCTGGCGACAAGAAGATCGCAGTGATCAAGGAAGTTCGCGCCATCACCTCCCTCGGCCTCAAGGAAGCCAAGGACCTGGTTGACGGTGCACCGAAGGCTGTTCTCGAAGGCGCCAACAAGGAAGCCGCAGAGAAGGCAAAGGCTCAGCTCGAAGAAGCTGGCGCAACGGTTACCATCAAGTAACTCGTTCTGCTTGGGGAAGCCCCGTCCGGTTCGCCGGGCGGGGCTTCCTGCTGTTTAATCACCCAACTGGGTCGCATTTGTGCGCGTTCTGACCGCTGAAAACGCGCACAAATGCGACCTAGTTGGGTTCGCTGATGTCCGCTACCACGGCACCCAGGGCGGATGTCAGGGCGTCGGCGTCGACGAAAGCGCTGCGGCCGTGCGCCCCGGCGCCCATGGAAATCCGGCGGCCCGTGATGGTGGCGTCCGCGTAGACCGGCCATGCCGTGGTGCTGCCGAGGGGAGTGATGGTTCCCCGCTCGTAACCGGTTGCGGCCAGGGCCACGTCTGCGTGCGGCAAGGACAGTTTGTTGACGCCCACCAGCGCCCGCAACTTGGGCCAGGAGATCTGCCGGTCACCGGGGATCAAGGCGAACAGGAAGCTGCCGTCCCGGTGCTTGACCACCAGGGACTTGACGATGTCGCCGGGGCTGATGCCCAGGATGCCGGCCGCCTCTTCAAGGCTGCGGGCGGCAGGACGTTCGACGACGTCAACGTCCAGTCCGCGCGCGGCGGCATCCTCGAGGAACCGTTGGGCTCCGTCCATTTCCACCTCAGGCATGCGTCAGTTTCCCGTCAGTCGCGGTAGAGGAGGAGGGCTTCACCCTGGCCGCCACCGCCGCAGAGGGACACCGCAGCCTTGCCGGTTCCCCGGCGCTGGAGCTCGTGGGCGGCATGCAGGGCCAGGCGTGCACCGGACGCACCGATGGGGTGGCCCAGGGCGATGGCGCCGCCGTGGATGTTGCACTTCTCCAGCGGGTACCGGAGGTCCTTCAGCGACTGGACTGCGACCGATCCAAAGGCCTCGTTGATCTCGATGAAGTCGAGGTCCTCCGCGGTCCAGCCGGCCTTTTTCAGTGCCTGCGCGATCGCGTTGGATGGTTGCGAGTGGAGCGAATTGTCAGGGCCGGCCACCTGGCCCGGCTTTCCCACAACGGCGAGGTAGTCCAGCCCGTTGTCCTTGGCAAAGCGGCGACTGGTCAGCACCAGTGCGGATGCGCCGTCGGAAAGCGGGGAGGAGTTGCCGGCGGTGATGGTGCCATCCGTGGCGAAGGCCGCCTTCAGCGGGGCCAGGGTTTCAAGCGTTGTGCTGGGTCGGATGCCTTCGTCCGTGGTGAGGACCAGCGGATCTCCCTTGCGCTGCTTGACGCTCACCGGGGCGATTTCGACGTCGAAAATTCCGTCCGCAGCCGCGGCGGCGGCGCGTTGGTGGGAAGCTGCAGCCACCTCGTCCTGTGCGCGGCGGTCAATGCCGAGCGTTACGTTCTTGGATTCAGTGGAGAGTCCCATGGATTGCCCGTCGAAGGCATCCGTGAGGCCGTCGTGGGCGGCCACATCCAGGGCCTGGATGGAGCCGTAGGTCCAGCCTTGGCGTGAACCGGGCAGCAGGTGGGGAGCACGTGTCATGGACTCCTGTCCGCCGGCGACCACCACCGTGGCATCACCGCTGCGGATCATCCGGGCTGCGTCAATGACGGCCGTGAGCCCGGACAGGCAGACCTTGTTGATGGTCACGGCCGGGATGTTCCAGCCGACGCCGGCTGCGATGGCGCTCTGCCGGGCCGGGTTCTGGCCCGCGCCCGCCTGCAGCACTTGGCCCATGATGACGGCGTCCACCTGCTCGGCTTTGACGCCGCTGGTTGCCAGCGCGGCTGCGATGGCATGGGCGCCAAGATCGACGGCGGTAAAGCCCGCCAGCTGCCCGTTCAGGCGGCCCTGCGGTGTGCGGGAAGCGGCAAGGATGACAACGTCATTGTCGTCAGCGGAGGTGGTCATGGTCTCTCTTCCAGTCCGGCGGTATTTACTGCAAGGCTATCGCGGGGTGGCCGCATCTGTTCCAACGATTGTTGGGGGTCCTGCATTCCACGTCTTAGGTGCCTGCAGCAACGGTGCTTGCAATCACGGACGATCTGGGGTAGACAGGAAGGCTGCTTTGCCGTATTGTAGATATTTGCGTCTTCCCTGTTAACCTTCAGCCTTCATATAGCGGTGGGCTTTACCTCTCAGCTGCGTCAATTGGCATGCCGTCCATAGCGTGCGAATGCCTTTGCAGGGCTGGGTCCGGGTCATATAGCGGAACCGGATTAAGTATCCCGCGGAGCACTCCGCAGGATGCAAACGGGGGAGATCTGAAAACGCCTGAAGGTCTGTGGAAGGATCCCTCTTGGTCGCCTCGAGCACCTCTAATAACGAAACCGCTAACACGGCAAGCACCGATGGTGCCACCCGCCGCCTCTCATTCGCAAAGATTCACGAACCCCTTGATGTTCCGAATCTTCTCGCCCTGCAGACAGACAGTTTTGACTGGCTGGTCGGAAACGAACGCTGGCAGGCGCGGGTAGCGAAGGCCGTGGAGGAAGGTGACCTCAGCGTCGCCACCACCTCCGGACTTGCTGACATCTTCGAAGAGATCTCCCCGATTGAGGACTTCCAGGGCACCATGTCCCTGAGCTTCTCCGAGCCGGAGTTCGCTGACCCGAAGTACACCATGGCCGAATGCAAAGACCGTGACGCCACCTACTCGGCTCCCTTGTACGTCAAGGCCGAGTTCATGAACAACAACACGGGCGAAATCAAGCAGCAGACCGTGTTCATGGGCGACTTCCCGCTCATGACCGAAAAGGGAACCTTCGTGGTCAACGGCACCGAGCGTGTTGTTGTTTCCCAGCTGGTCCGTTCGCCGGGTGCCTACTTCGAGCGCGCTGCTGACAAGACCAGCGACAAGGACATCTTCACCGCGAAGATCATCCCTTCGCGTGGTGCTTGGTTCGAGCTCGAAATCGACAAGCGCGACCAGGTCGGCGTCCGCCTCGACCGCAAGCGCAAGCAGTCCGTCACCGTTCTGCTCAAGGCCCTCGGCTGGACCGAAGGCCAGATCCTGGAAGAGTTCGGCCAGTACGACTCCATGCGCGCAACGCTGGAGAAGGACGCCACCGAAACCCGCGAAGACGCCCTTCTGGACATCTACCGCAAGCTTCGCCCGGGCGAGCCGCCCACAGTCGAGGCTGCACAGTCGCTGCTGGACAACCTGTACTTCAACCCGAAGCGCTACGACCTCGCCAAGGTTGGCCGTTACAAGATCAACCGCAAGCTTGGCATCGACCGCTCCCTTGGCGACAAGGAAGCTTCGGTCCTGCACGTTGAAGACATCGTTGCCATGATCAAGTTCCTCGTTGCGCTGCACGCCGGCGAGAAGACCATCATGGGCAAGCGCGATGGCGAAGACCACGAGCTCCGCGTCGAGATCGATGACATCGACCACTTCGGCAACCGTCGCATCCGCGCCGTGGGCGAACTGATCGAGAACCAGGTCCGCACCGGCCTCTCCCGCATGGAGCGCGTCGTCCGCGAACGCATGACCACGCAGGACGTCGAAGCGATCACCCCGCAGACCCTGATCAACATCCGCCCGGTTGTCGCAGCCATCAAGGAGTTCTTCGGAACGTCCCAGCTGTCGCAGTTCATGGACCAGAACAACCCGCTCTCGGGTCTTACCCACAAGCGCCGTCTCTCGGCCCTTGGCCCGGGTGGTCTGTCCCGTGACCGCGCCGGCATGGAAGTCCGTGACGTGCACCCGTCCCACTACGGACGTATGTGCCCCATCGAAACTCCTGAAGGCCCGAACATTGGTCTGATCGGTTCGTTGGCTTCCTACGGCCGCATCAACCCGTTCGGCTTCATCGAGACGCCGTACCGCAAGGTTTCCAACGGTGTTGTGTCGGACGACGTCGAATACCTGACGGCCGACGACGAAGCAGAGGTCCTGATCGCGCAGGCCAACGCTCCGCTGGATGCTGACAAGCGCTTCTCCGAAGAGACCGTCCTTGTCCGTGCACGTGGTGGTGGAGGCGAGCCCGTCCTGGTGCCCGCTGCCGACGTTCAGTTCATGGACGTTTCCCCGCGCCAGATGGTGTCCGTGGCAACGGCCCTGATCCCGTTCCTCGAGCACGACGACGCCAACCGAGCACTCATGGGTGCCAACATGCAGCGCCAGGCTGTGCCGCTGGTCCGTTCCGAGGCTCCGTTCGTGGGCACCGGCATGGAGCGCGCCGCAGCAGTCGACGCCGGTGACGTTGTCATCGCGAAGAAGGCCGGTGTGGTCACCGAGGTTTCCGCCGAGCTGGTTGTCATGCTCAATGACGACGGCACGGAGACCAACTACCGCATCAACAAGTTCGCCCGCTCCAACCAGGGCAACTGCTACAACCACCGTGTCCTGGTCAACGATGGCCAGCGCCTGGAAGTTGGCGGCATCATCGCTGACGGTCCCGCAACGGACCAGGGTGAACTCGCCCTCGGTAAGAACCTGCTCGTGGCATTCATGTCATGGGAAGGCCACAACTTCGAGGACGCCATCATCCTTTCGCAGCGCATTGTTGCCGAGGACGTCCTTTCCTCCATCCACATCGAAGAGCACGAGATCGATGCCCGCGACACCAAGCTTGGTGCCGAGGAAATCACCCGTGACATCCCGAACGTGTCCGAGGAAGTCCTCGCAGGACTGGACGAGCGTGGCATCATCCACATCGGTGCCGAGGTCGAAGCCGGCGACATCCTGGTCGGAAAGGTCACCCCTAAGGGTGAAACCGAACTGACTCCGGAAGAGCGCCTGCTCCGCGCCATCTTCGGCGAGAAGTCCCGCGAAGTCCGCGACACCTCCTTGAAGGTTCCCCACGGCGAGTCCGGTACGGTCATCGGCGTACGCGTCTTCGACCGCGACAACGACGACGAACTGCCCCCGGGCGTGAACCAGCTGGTCCGCGTCTACGTTGCAGCCAAGCGCAAGATCACCGACGGCGACAAGCTCGCCGGCCGTCACGGCAACAAGGGTGTTATCTCCAAGATCCTTCCGGTCGAGGACATGCCCTTCCTTGCAGACGGTACCCCGGTGGACATCGTCCTGAACCCGCTTGGTGTTCCGGGCCGTATGAACGTTGGACAGGTCCTGGAAACCCACCTCGGTTGGGTAGCCAAGACCGGTTGGAAGATCGAGGGCGAGCCGGAGTGGGTCAAGAACCTCCCGAACCTGCCCCGTGAAACCGGCCAGACCACCGTTGCCACCCCGGTGTTCGACGGTGCCCGCGAAGAAGAAATCACGGGCCTGCTCGATTCCACCAACGTGACGCGCGATGGCGACCGCCTGATCGACTCCTCCGGAAAGACCCGTCTGTTCGACGGCCGCTCCGGCGAGCCGTTCCCGGATCCCATCTCGGTCGGTTACATGTACATCCTGAAGCTCCACCACCTGGTGGACGACAAGATCCACGCACGCTCCACCGGTCCGTACTCCATGATCACGCAGCAGCCGCTGGGTGGTAAGGCACAGTTCGGTGGCCAGCGCTTCGGTGAAATGGAAGTGTGGGCGCTCGAAGCTTACGGCGCCGCCTACACCCTTCAGGAACTCCTCACGATCAAGTCGGATGACATCCACGGCCGCGTGAAGGTCTACGAAGCCATCGTCAAGGGCGAGAACATCCCTGAGCCTGGCGTTCCCGAGTCCTTCAAGGTCTTGATCAAGGAAATGCAGTCGTTGTGCCTGAACGTGGAAGTCCTTTCCACGGACGGCACCACGATCGAAATGCGTGACTCTGATGACGCAGTCTTCACGGCTGCGGAGGAACTGGGCATCGATCTGTCTCGTGCAGAGCCCAGTTCCGTAGAAGAGGTCTAGCAGCCGTTCCGGCAGGCGGCGCCAAAAGGCCGCCTGCTGGGCAGCTCCCTCTTTCCGTAACCAAGACTTCAGAATTTAGAGAACAAGAGAGAACAGGGACCACATGTCCAGCGAATCCTCCTTCGGCCTCATGCAGATCGGCCTCGCCACCGCGGAAGACATCCGTGGTTGGTCTTACGGTGAGGTCAAGAAGCCGGAAACCATCAACTACCGCACTCTCAAGCCTGAGAAGGACGGTCTTTTCTGCGAGAAGATCTTCGGACCTTCCCGCGACTGGGAATGCTACTGCGGCAAGTACAAGCGTGTCCGCTTCAAGGGCATCATCTGTGAGCGTTGTGGCGTCGAAGTCACCCGCGCCAAGGTACGCCGTGAGCGCATGGGCCACATCGAGCTGGCCGCTCCCGTAACCCACATCTGGTACTTCAAGGGCGTTCCGTCGCGCCTTGGCTACCTCCTGGACCTGGCTCCGAAGGACCTCGAAAAGGTCATCTACTTCGCTGCCTACATGATCACCAGCGTTGACGAGGAAAACCGCCACGCTGAACTGCCCAACCTCCAGGTCGAGCATGACCTCGAGAAGAAGCAGATGGTGGACAACCGCGACAGCGACATCGCCCAGATCGCCCGCGACCTTGAAGACGAGCTTGCCCGTCTTGAAGGCGAAGGTGCCAAGGGTGCGGACAAGAAGAAGGCCCGCGACTCCGCCGACCGCCAGATGGCGAACGTGCGCAAGCGTGCCGACGCCGACATCGAGCGCCTTGAGCAGGTCTGGGACCGTTTCAAGAACCTCAAGGTTGCCGACCTCGAAGGCGACGAAGGCCTGTACCGCGAACTGCGTGACCGCTACGGCATGTACTTCGAGGGCTCCATGGGTGCAGAGGCCATCAAGAAGCGCCTCGAAACCTTCGACATGCAGGCTGAGGCCGAGTCCCTGCGCGACACCATCCAGAACGGCAAGGGCCAGCGCAAGACCCGTGCGCTCAAGCGGCTCAAGGTTGTCAACGCATTCCTGACCACCAACAACAGCCCGCTCGGCATGGTTCTCGACGCCGTCCCGGTGATCCCGCCGGAACTGCGCCCGATGGTCCAGCTGGACGGTGGCCGCTTCGCGACCTCCGACCTCAACGACCTCTACCGCCGTGTGATCAACCGCAACAACCGACTCAAGCGACTGCTTGACCTCGGCGCGCCGGAGATCATCGTCAACAACGAGAAGCGCATGCTTCAGGAAGCTGTTGACAGCCTCTTCGACAACGGCCGTCGTGGCCGTCCCGTCACCGGTCCGGGCAACCGTCCGCTGAAGTCCCTGAGCGACATGCTCAAGGGCAAGCAGGGCCGTTTCCGCCAGAACCTGCTCGGCAAGCGTGTTGACTACTCCGGCCGTTCGGTCATCGTCGTCGGCCCGCAGCTGAAGCTGCACCAGTGTGGCCTGCCCAAGCAGATGGCACTGGAGCTCTTCAAGCCGTTCGTGATGAAGCGCCTGGTTGACCTCAACCACGCCCAGAACATCAAGTCGGCCAAGCGCATGGTTGAGCGTTACCGTCCGCAGGTCTGGGACGTGCTGGAAGAGATCATCACCGAACACCCGGTGCTGCTCAACCGTGCACCTACCCTGCACCGCCTCGGCATCCAGGCCTTCGAACCGCAGCTTGTGGAAGGCAAGGCAATCCAGCTTCACCCGCTGGTTTGTGGCGCCTTCAACGCTGACTTCGACGGCGACCAGATGGCAGTCCACCTGCCGCTGAGCCCGGAAGCCCAGGCCGAAGCCCGCATCCTGATGCTGTCCTCGAACAACATCCTGAAGCCGTCCGATGGCCGTCCGGTGACCCTGCCTTCGCAGGATATGATCATCGGCCTGTACCACCTGACCACCAAGCGCGTCGGCTCTGCCGGCGAGGGCCGCGTGTTCTCCTCGGTGTCCGAGGCCATCATGGCCTACGACGCCCGCGAACTTCACCTGAACTCCCAGGTCAAGATCCGCTTGGAGGACTTCGTTCCCTACGCAGGTTGGGAAGCCCCGGAAGGTTGGGAGCCCGGTCAGCCGGCGCTCGTTGAAACCTCCCTTGGCCAGGTCATCTTCAACCAGACGCTGCCTGAGGACTACCCGTGGGTTGAGGCTGTGGCCGACAAGGGCGAACTGTCCCGGATCGTCAACGACCTCGCTGAGCGCTACCCGAAGGTTGTCACCGCCGCAACGCTGGACAACCTGAAGGATGCCGGTTTCTACTGGGCAACCCGTTCGGGCGTCACCGTGGCTATCTCGGACATTGAGGTTCCGTCCACCAAGCCGGGCATCCTGGCTGGTTACGAGAACATGGCTGCAAAGATCCAGGGCCAGTACGACAAGGGCCTGATCGACGACGACGAGCGTCGCCAGGAACTGATCGAGATCTGGAACAAGGCCACCAACGAGATCGCCCAGGCGATGCGCGACAGCCTGTCCCCGATGAACACCATCAACCGCATGGTGTCCTCCGGTGCACGTGGTAACTGGATGCAGGTCCGCCAGATCGCGGGTATCCGTGGTCTTGTGGCCAACCCGAAGGGTGAGATCATCCCGCGTCCGATCAAGTCCTCCTACCGCGAGGGCCTGTCGGTGCTGGAATACTTCATCGCCACGCACGGTGCCCGTAAGGGTCTGGCCGATACCGCTCTCCGTACCGCCAACTCGGGTTACCTGACCCGTCGTCTGGTGGACGTCTCGCAGGACGTCATTGTCCGCGAAGAGGACTGCGGTACCGAGCGCGGCCTGGTCACGCCGATTGCCGTTCCGGACTCCAACGGTGAGTTGGTCCTGGACGAAAACGTCGAGAACAGCGCCTACGCACGTACCCTGGCCGTCGACGTCGTCGACTCCGAGGGCAACGTCCTGGCTCCGGCAGGCACCGACTGCGGCGACGTCGTCATCGACCAGCTGCTGGCGGCCGGCGTCACCGAGGTCAAGGTCCGCTCCGTACTCACTTGTGAGTCCAAGGTGGGAACCTGTGCACTCTGCTACGGCCGTTCGCTGGCCACCGGCAAGACCGTGGACATCGGCGAGGCCGTGGGCATCATCGCCGCACAGTCGATCGGTGAACCCGGTACCCAGCTGACCATGCGTACGTTCCACACCGGTGGTGCTGTTTCCGCGGGTGGTGGCGATGACATCACCCAGGGTCTGCCCCGTATCCAGGAACTGTTCGAAGCCCGTACTCCGAAGGGTGTGGCACCGATTGCGGAAGCAGCCGGTCGCATCACCATCGAAGAGTCCGAGCGCCAGATGCGCCTGGTGATCACTCCGGACGATGGCTCCGAAGAGATCGCCTACCCGGTACTGCGCCGGTCCCGCCTCCTCATCGAGGACGGCGACCACGTCAGCGTCGGCCAGAAGCTGATCAACGGTCCGGTGGACCCGAAGCAGGTTCTCCGCATCATGGGTCCGCGTGCCGCACAGAAGTTCCTCGTGGACGAAGTGCAGGGCGTGTACCGCAGCCAGGGTATCGGCATCCACGACAAGCACGTCGAGGTCATCGTCCGCCAGATGCTGCGCCGCGTCACGGTCATCGAGTCGGGCGACTCCGATCTGCTCCCCGGTGAGCTGGCAGAGCGCGCCCGCTTCGAGGACGAGAACCGCCGCGTCGTGTCCGAGGGCAAGGCACCGGCTTCCGGCCGTCCGGAACTCATGGGTATCACCAAGGCTTCCTTGGCTACCGAGTCCTGGCTGTCGGCAGCTTCCTTCCAGGAGACCACCCGCGTCCTGACGCAGGCGGCCATGGAAGGCAAGAGCGATCCTCTGCTCGGCCTCAAGGAAAACGTCATCATCGGTAAGCTCATCCCGGCTGGTACGGGCCTGCCCCGCTACACGGAGGTCACTGTGGAGCCGACGGAAGAAGCAAAGGCAAGCCTGTTCACGGGCCCCAGCGCTTTCACCGACTTCTCCTATGACGCCCTGGGTGGCGACGGCGCTCCCGAGTTCCACGCCATCCCGCTGGATGACTACGACCTCGGCAACGACTTCCGCTGAAATTCCCGGCAGTAGTCATTGACTGACAGCCCGGCCCCGCACTCTGCTGAGTGCGGGGCCTGGCTCGTTAAACGCAGCGCCCATGACGCGCCTCGAGGCGGCGACCCGGGGGAGTGGAGGACGACGGCGGCACGTGCCTGCCGCCGTCGTCCTCCATACACCCGATTAAGGTGCCGGATCAAGCCGTGCTAGACTTTTGGTAATTGTTCTGTGTGGCAGTGGATGAAGGCCGCCGCAGCATCATTTCGGTTTTGTTCTCATGGTGCTGGGTGGAGTCTGTTTCCGGGTTGCGGGCAACTTGCGCAACGAATGCCGCACTTTTGCACGCCTACCGGGAGTTCCGGCCGGCCGCAAGAGCAACGCCAAAGTTCCCACTGAGCACAGGCTGGCGCCTGTGTGTGGGGGCAGAGATCAAACAACGGAGAACACGAAAGTGCCTACGATTAACCAGCTGGTCCGCAAGGGCCGCACGCCGAAGGTCTCCAAGACCAAGGCTCCCGCGCTGAAGGGCAGCCCGATGCGCCGCGGTGTTTGCACCCGCGTTTACACCACCACCCCGAAGAAGCCGAACTCGGCTCTCCGTAAGGTTGCACGTGTGCGCCTTAACGGTGGTGTGGAAGTTACCGCCTACATCCCCGGTGTTGGCCACAACCTGCAGGAGCACTCCATCGTGCTCGTCCGTGGTGGTCGTGTGAAGGACCTCCCGGGTGTCCGCTACAAGATCGTCCGCGGTGCCCTCGACACCCAGGGTGTCAAGAACCGCAAGCAGGCCCGCAGCCGCTACGGCGCAAAGATGGAGAAGAAGTAATATGCCTCGCAAGGGTCCGGCCCCGAAGCGGCCGCTCGTTTCAGATCCCGTCTACGGCTCCCCGTTGGTCACCCAGCTGATCAACAAGGTCCTCATCGACGGCAAGAAGTCCACCGCAGAGCGCATC
This sequence comes from Paenarthrobacter sp. NPDC058040, assembly GCF_042885775.1. NCBI lineage: Bacteria > Bacillati > Actinomycetota > Actinomycetes > Micrococcales > Micrococcaceae > Paenarthrobacter > Paenarthrobacter sp. NPDC058040. Next base: position 234,191 of record NZ_JBHVRN010000003.1, on the reverse strand, counting down.
GTTTACGGTGCCCTTGAAGGTGCCCGCGCCAAGACGGGCGGCGACCCCGTCGCAGCCCTGAAGAAGGCCATGGACAACGTCAAGCCTTCCCTCGAGGTGCGCTCCCGCCGTGTTGGTGGCGCCACCTACCAGGTTCCGGTTGAGGTCAAGCCGGGTCGCTCCACCGCCCTCGCACTGCGTTGGCTCGTGGGCTACTCCAAGGCCCGCCGCGAAAAGACGATGACCGAGCGTCTCCAGAACGAGATCCTGGATGCCTCGAACGGTCTCGGTGCCGCTGTCAAGCGTCGCGAAGACACCCACAAGATGGCCGAGTCCAACAAGGCCTTCGCACACTACCGCTGGTAAAACTTCCCGGACGCCGCCGGCTCAACCGAGCCGGCGGCGAACGTGTAGTCCATCCGAAAGGGAGACCCCGTGGCACAGGACGTGCTTACCGACCTTAACAAGGTCCGCAACATCGGCATCATGGCCCACATCGATGCCGGCAAGACCACCACTACCGAGCGCATCCTGTTCTACACGGGTGTGAACCACAAGATCGGCGAAACGCACGACGGCGCTTCGACGACCGACTGGATGGAACAGGAAAAGGAACGCGGCATCACCATCACGTCCGCGGCCGTGACCTGTTTCTGGAACAAGAACCAGATCAACATCATCGACACCCCGGGCCACGTGGACTTCACGGTTGAGGTTGAGCGCTCCCTGCGCGTCCTCGACGGTGCAGTTGCTGTGTTCGACGGCAAGGAAGGCGTGGAGCCGCAGTCCGAGACTGTTTGGCGCCAGGCTGACAAGTACAACGTTCCGCGTATCTGCTTCGTCAACAAGATGGACAAGCTCGGCGCTGACTTCTACTTCACCGTGGACACCATCATTTCCCGCCTTGGTGCCAAGCCGCTGGTCATGCAGCTGCCGATCGGTGCCGAGAACGACTTCGTTGGCGTCGTCGACCTCCTTGAAATGCGCGCGCTGGTTTGGCCCGGCGACGCCAAGGGCGACGTGACCATGGGCGCTTCCTACGAGGTCCAGGAAATTCCTGCCGACCTCAAGGAAAAGGCCGAGGAATACCGTGCACAGCTCGTTGAGACTGTTGCCGAGGCTTCCGAGGAACTCATGGAGAAGTACCTCGAGGGTGAAGAAATCTCCCTCGAAGAGCTCAAGGCCGGCATCCGCAAGATGACCATCAACTCCGAGCTCTACCCGGTCTTCTGTGGTTCTGCGTTCAAGAACCGCGGTGTCCAGCCGATGCTTGACGCCGTTGTGGACTATCTGCCGAACCCGCTTGACGTTCCGGCGATGATCGGTCACGATCCCCGCGACGAAGAGAAGGAACTGACCCGTAAGCCTTCAGCTGACGAGCCGTTCTCCGCTCTCGCGTTCAAGATTGCTGCGCACCCCTTCTTCGGCCAGCTCACCTTCATCCGTGTGTACTCCGGTCACATTGATTCCGGTGCCCAGGTGGTCAACTCCACCAAGGGCAAGAAGGAGCGCATCGGCAAGCTTTTCCAGATGCACGCCAACAAGGAAATGCCCGTTGACGACGCAACTGCGGGCCACATCTACGCTGCAATCGGCCTCAAGGACACCACCACCGGTGACACCCTGTGCGATTCCAACGAGCAGATTGTGCTCGAGTCCATGAGCTTCCCGGAGCCCGTGATCTCGGTTGCGATCGAGCCGAACACCAAGGGTGACCAGGAGAAGCTCTCCACGGCCATCCAGAAGCTCTCCGCTGAGGACCCGACCTTCCAGGTCTCCCTCAACGAAGACACCGGCCAGACCATCATCGCCGGCATGGGCGAGCTCCACCTGGACATCCTGGTGGACCGCATGCGCCGCGAATTCAAGGTTGAGGCCAACGTCGGCAAGCCGCAGGTTGCCTACCGCGAAACCATCAAGCGCGCCGTAGAGCGTCACGACTACACGCACAAGAAGCAGACCGGTGGTTCGGGCCAGTTCGCGAAGGTCCAGATCGCGATCGAGCCGATGGACACCTCTTCCGGCGAACTGTACGAGTTCGAGAACAAGGTCACCGGTGGCCGCGTTCCCCGCGAGTACATTCCTTCGGTTGACGCCGGTATCCAGGATGCGCTTAACGACGGCGTCCTGGCCGGTTACCCGGTTGTTGGCATCAAGGCCACGCTGATTGACGGCGCGTACCACGATGTTGACTCCTCGGAAATGGCGTTCAAGATCGCCGGACGTATGGCTTTCAAGGAAGCTGCACGCAAGGCGAACCCTGTCCTGCTTGAACCGCTGATGGATGTTGAGGTCCGCACACCTGAGGAATACATGGGTGATGTGATCGGTGACCTGAACTCCCGTCGCGGCCAGATGCAGTCCATGGAGGACGCAGCCGGTGTGAAGGTTATCCGTGCACACGTTCCGCTGTCCGGCATGTTCGGCTACATCGGTGACCTTCGGTCGAAGACCCAGGGCCGCGCTGTGTACTCCATGACGTTCAACAGCTACGCGGAGGTCCCGAAGGCTGTAGCCGACGAGATCATCCAGAAGACCCGCGGCGAGTAATCACCCCGGTAGCGGATGCAATTCCGGTTCCGGGAAGGCATCTTAAGCGTGTGGGGCAGGGCCACGGCGAAAAACCGTGGCCCGGCCCCCTGCGCGAACAGAGTCCAGGAACTAAGATTGGTTCCTGAATCTGCAATTTCACCAAAACCAAGCCCCCAAGTAGACTTGCTAGAGTTTCTGCCGCGAAAAGCGCGGCCGAGGAGCACGTCACTTGAAATCGTTCTAGGAGGAACCTGTGGCAAAGGCAAAGTTCGAGCGGACTAAGCCGCACGTCAACATCGGCACCATTGGTCACGTTGACCACGGTAAGACGACGCTGACTGCCGCCATTTCCAAGGTGCTGTACGACCAGTACCCGGACATCAACGAGCAGCGCGACTTCGCGTCGATCGACTCTGCTCCGGAAGAGCGCCAGCGCGGTATCACCATCAACATCTCCCACGTGGAGTACCAGACCGAGAAGCGCCACTACGCACACGTAGACGCCCCGGGTCACGCTGACTACATCAAGAACATGATCACCGGTGCTGCCCAGATGGACGGCGCAATCCTCGTGGTTGCCGCTACCGATGGTCCGATGGCACAGACCCGTGAGCACGTTCTGCTCGCCCGCCAGGTTGGTGTTCCCTACCTGCTGGTCGCCCTGAACAAGTCGGACATGGTTGATGACGAAGAGCTCCTCGACCTCGTCGAAATGGAAGTTCGTGAGCTCCTGAGCTCGCAGGGCTTCGATGGCGATGAGGCTCCGGTTGTTCGCGTTTCCGGTCTGAAGGCTCTGGAAGGCGACCCGGTTTGGGTCAAGTCCGTCCAGGACCTGATGGCAGCTGTCGACGAGTCCGTTCCGGACCCCGTACGTGACCGCGACAAGCCGTTCCTGATGCCGATCGAAGACGTCTTCACCATCACCGGCCGTGGAACCGTTGTTACGGGCCGCGCCGAGCGTGGCACGCTCGCCATCAACTCCGAGGTTGAGATCGTCGGCATCCGCCCGGTCCAGAAGACCACGGTTACCGGTATCGAGATGTTCCACAAGCAGCTCGACGAAGCATGGGCCGGCGAGAACTGTGGCCTGCTGCTCCGTGGCCTCAAGCGCGACGATGTCGAGCGTGGCCAGGTTGTCGTCAAGCCGGGTTCCATCACCCCGCACACCGACTTCGAGGCAAACGTCTACATCCTTTCCAAGGACGAAGGCGGACGTCACAACCCGTTCTACTCGAACTACCGCCCGCAGTTCTACTTCCGTACGACGGACGTTACCGGCGTTATCACCCTGCCCGAGGGCACGGAAATGGTTATGCCTGGCGACAACACTGAGATGACCGTTGAGCTCATCCAGCCGATCGCTATGGAAGAGGGCCTCGGCTTCGCTATCCGTGAAGGTGGCCGCACCGTTGGTTCGGGACGTGTTACCAAGATCATCAAGTAGTTTCTGCTTGTAGATCGGGTAGCTTCCGTTTACGGAGCTTTCCGCAGAAGAACCCCACTGCCTCGGCGGTGGGGTTCTTCTTTGCTATGATTAATCCATCGTCTGGATTAATGCGGGCAGCGCCATGCCCGGGCACAGTTGGGAGCTGCCATGTACGGATTCGTGGGCCTTGTTTGGGCGCTGTTCTTTGTGGCCGTGACCGGCGGCGCCGGATACGTGTGGGGACTGGTGCGCGGTCGTCGCCAGGGTTCGGGCAAGACCGCAACGCCAATGGACGACGCCGGCGCGTACCGTGCAGGGTATCTCGCCGGTCACGTGGCTGGCTGGCGGGACGCAGTCAGCAGGGGGACAGGTGGCGGACCCGCACCCGGGCACACTCCTTCGCCTGCCGTGGCTCCGGCGGGGGGCCCATGGCAGCCCCGTGTGGCTGTTCCGCCGGTTCAACCGTCCGTGGGTTCGCCACCCCCGCTGCAGCCGCCGAGGACGGCGGCGGCCCAACTGGCGCCGTCGTCGTTTCCCGGGCAGCCGCTGCCCGCATGGGGGCCTCCAGCCGTGCAGTTAAGGCCCGCGCAAGCGCCTGTCCCGCCGGTCCGAAGGGAAACTCCTGCAGAGGCTGCGGCACGCAAGGAGAAGCGCGACCGCCAAAACATCAACATCACGCTGTACATCGCAAGTCTCCTGCTGGTGGCTGCAGGTGCGCTCTTCGTGGGTACCAGCCTTCCGGAAATGTTCAGGTTCGTGGCGATGTGGGGGATTACGGTCCTCTTCTACGTCACGGGACTGGTCCTCTATCCCCGCGTTGCGCGGCTTCGTCCCGCGGCCATGGCTTTCACGGGAACGGGTCTTGCCCTCGTGCCGGTCACCGGCGTGGCCATGTACAACTTTGCGCTGCACAACGGTCCGCTGGCCTGGCTGGTCACCTCATTGCTGGGTACGGCGGCGTACGTTTTTGCCGCGGTACGCCTGAATAACACAGTGCTTGCGTGGCTGTCCTTGAGCTTTGCAGTATCTACTGCCTGGTCGGGCGTCTCGGTGTTGGGCGGTGCGCTTGTTTGGTATTTCACGGCGTTGATCGGCCTCGCGATCGTCCTGACGCTGTTCGCCCTGGTCCGTCCGCGCTGGTTGCCATCGCTGTACCTGCGGCCCCTGGTGGTGTTGCATCCCTTTGTGGTGCCCACGGTAGGGCTCGCCGCAACGTTGACCCCAAACTTCCTGGGCAAGGGGGAGTACGCACTCATCATGGCGATGTGTGGCCTCTATTTCGCGGTGATGCTGTTTGTCCCCGCCGTGAAGTACCGTGTGGAGCACTTCTTCGCCGCGAGGGCAGCTTTTAGCCTGGCGATCATCGGCGCCGTCTGGGATGCGTCTGCCGATGCCAGCCAGGCCCTGTTCGCTGCCATCCTGGTCCTGGGCGTCCAGTCCCTTGGCATGGCTTTTGGTGGTGGCAGGATCACGCCCGGCTCGTGGTGGAATGACGCTGTCTCCTGCTTGGGACTGCAGTTCATCGCCGGGTTGATCCTGAGTTTCGTACTCGGTACAGGCACCTTTGATTTGCCGGTATACCTGCCCTTCTTTGTAGTGCTGGCCACGGCCATGACCTTGGGCTGGAAGTTGCGCGAAGCTGTGGCCTTCGCGCCCGGGGCGGTGCTCGGAGGATCCCTGGTGCTTGTTCCCTTGCTTGGAGCCTGGTCCGTGGCCCTGATGTTTGCCACGGCCGCCGTGTACTGGCTTTCCTTGGCGGCAGTGGTCCGGGGAGCCTTTGGCAGGGCGTTCGTTCTCTCTGCGCGTATCGCGTTCACTGTGGCAGTTCCTGCTGCCGTTGCGGGCTTCTCCATGGGCCACACCGAGCGGCCAGCTTTCACGGTCCTGGCCTGCGCCATTGCTGCGGGGTTGCAGCAAGTCGTGGGCGGTCTGTTCGAGCGAGGAGGCATCCCGGCACTGGCTCCCCGGGTGACCACCGGGCTGTTCGGCTTTGCCGCCTCTGCAGCCCTTGTGGCGTTGTCCTTCCTGGACGCCCTTCCAGGCCATCCGATCGTGGTGGCGGGGGTGTTGGCAGTACTGTCCTCCGGCATAGCTGCAGGCTGGCTGGCCTTCCCACGGAATTTCCTGCGGAAGACCGCGGGCGTTCAAGGCCCTGTGCGGTGGCGCCTGAACACCGCCGAATTGCTTGCGCCCGCCGCAGCCGTGGTGTCCTTGGTGGTCTCTGCCGCCGTGGTCTCGCGCGGTTTGGCCAACCTGGTCTTGGCTGCCGTCCTGGCTTACGCCGTGGCGACGGCTCTCCGCCTTCCCATTTCCCTGCACCGGAGAATCTATGGGTGGCTGGCCCGGGCGGCTGCGACCGTCCTGGCCGGCTCGGCCTATGCCGATCTGCTGAATAGCGGATTCGGTCTGCACTTGGCAGGGGAGGACCTCGCAGTCGCAACGATTGTCCTGTCGGTTCTTGCCGCCCAGATTCTTCTTGTCCTGTTTGCTTGGGGGCGTGGAAGGCAGCAGGGGGCGGCCACGGCAGATGTGGGCCTCCTGCTCGCCGGCATGGCAATGGTGACTACGTCCTTCAACGACTGGACGGGCTTGCCCGCCCTTGGCAGCTTCGGTGGGTGGCAACCGGGGGCTGGAGCAATCCTGACCGCCGCTGCTGCTGCAGTCTGCTCCGCAGTGTTGCGTCGACGCACTGTGGCCTGGGTCTTTGCTCCGGCTGCGATGGTCTTGACGCTGCTGCTCCGCGCCGGACATCTTCCCGACGCCGAAATCCTGTTGGGAATCTTTGTAGCCTATGGCTGCCTCATGGTGGTTGTGAACGGGCAGGAATTGGTACGGGGAAGCTATCTCCTGGCCGTTCGGGTCTTGTCTACGGCGTTGGTCGCAGTTGCAGCCGTCGACCTGTCGGATTCGAGCGCGGTTGCCTGGGTGGCTGTGGCAGCCTTCCTCTTCCTGCAGATTGCACTGCATGCTGGGTTCCGCACGTGGCTGCGTGAGATTCCCTTCCAGCGCCCAGCGCTCTGGTGCACGCTGGGCCTACAGTTGGTGATTCCCTTTGGCTACTTACTGGCAGGGGACTACGACGGCGGTGGCCGGTGGGTGGTTCTTCTGGCGCTGGCCCTTGCCGGCCTTGCGGCCGTGCTGGTGCGCATTACCCTGCAAACGCCAAACGCGCTTTACGTCTTGATGGCGGCAGCCACCGCGATCGTCGCGGCCGCCGGACCCACCCTGGTCTTTCCTTCCACTACCTTCCTGCACCAAGCCGTTCTGGACCGGTTCCAAGTACCGATTGCCTTCATGGCGTTGGCTGCTGCAGTAACCCTTGCGAAGGTGTTCCTGCGTCAGCGCGATCCTGGTGCGGGCACTGCCGTCCGCTGGATGTGGTTCACGGCCGCCATGGTGTTCGCAGGGGCTGCTTGTTTGTTCTCGCTCGAGGCTACGTCGGGCCTTACCGGTGCCGCCATGCTCACAATCTCCCTTGTCTTCTTTGTCGGCTCCCACGTCGGGTCTGCGCCCTCCTTCTATGCCGGCGCCGCCCCAAGCGCCCTCGTGGGTGCCGTGACAGCCGTCGACGGTGTGCTCTTTACAGGGGCCGGGGGCCCTTGGCGGGATTTCCTGCCGTGGCTCGTTGGGGGAGTTGGTGCTGGCCTGGCCATGTACGGGCTGGCCCGTCTGGGCGGAGCTGCCGTGGTGGGCCAGCCCTGGCGGCGGAATGCTTTGGCCGCCACAGCCTTGGCAGCGTTCGCTGCCGCGGCTGCCGTGGGGCTTGGCCATGACGCGACCGCGCTTGTGGGAGCCTTCCTCGTTGTGATGGCCGGTGCTGTGGTGGTGGCGGAGGTACCGGCCGGCAAGCACGCAGCGGCCGAAATGTGCGCCGTGGTTGCAGTGGGCGCATTCCAACGGGCAGTGCTGTTTACGGACGGCGCCCAGCCTGACTGGTTCTGGTTGGCGCAGTGGTATGTGGTGGCCGGCGTTGTTGTAGCAGGGGTGCGCTATCTGAGGGGCCATCGGGACGAGGCCAACCTGCGGCTGGGTACCACGTCCGGAATCCTGTCGCTCAGTTCGGTGGCAACCATTTTCTTCGGAACCCCTACGCAGCAGGTCTATGTCCTGGCGGCGCACGCCGTACTGCTTGGGGTGGGCTTGCTGCTGTCAGAACGGCTCTTCACGGCGTGGGGCGCGGCAGGTGTGGCCGCGAGCGTCATGTGGGCCTTGAGATCGTATGCCTTTGCCCTTCTGGCGCTGGTTGCTCTGGCCCTCATCGTCCTCGCCGTTTGGCGGTTGAACCGGAGGCCCCAGACCCCCGAACGTGGCCTGTCCAGCGGCAGCGGGCGCAGCGGCAACGGAGTCGGATAATGTTGCTTGGGTAGAAAGGATCAGCATGGAATTCCTGATTTTCCTGGTCATCATCGTTGCCATCGGAGGCGGCGTCCTTTGGGGTCGCAAATACTTCCGGAACGAAATCGACCGCGCCAAGCGCATCAACCGTGCCAACAAGAACAAATAGCGTTTTAACCTGCCTGGGCTAGGCATGGTGCCGGCGGGCACGCTCCAGGGCCCGCAGCCAGTAGAACGACTCCTTGGGCGTCCGCTCCAAGGTTTCGAAGTCCACGTGCACCAGCCCGAAGCGCTGGGAGTACCCGGCGGCCCATTCGAAATTGTCCAGCAGCGTCCACACGTAGTAGCCCCGGAGATCCACCCCCTCGGCTTGCCCGCCCGGTCCTGTGGCGGTGAGGGCGTGGCCAAGGTGCTCAGCCAGGTACGTGATCCTGTCGGTGTCCTGCACCGGGCCGCTCACATGGTCCGGCTCAGGGAAGCTTGCGCCGCCTTCGGTGATGTAGACGGGCGGGAGTGATTCCCCGTACCGCTGTTTCATCTCCTGCAGCAGGGTTGCCAACTGCTCGGGGGCCTCGGGCCAGCCGAACCCCGTCACGGGATATTCCTGGTACGCCGCAAGATGGAAGGGGACATTGACCATTTCCTCGGCCGTGCCTGTGGGTATCTCCGCCGGACCCCGACCGGAGGCCACCTTGATGGGGTAGTAGTAGTTGACCCCATAGAAGTCCAGCGGTTGGGCGATGACCGCGAGGTCGCCGTCCTGGACAGGTCCCAGGGACCGGAACCAAGGCCAGAGCGCGAAATGCGGCTTGGGGTACTGGCCGAGGAGAATGGCATCCGCATAGATACGGTTGAGGATCAGGTCCAGCGCTTCGGCCATGAGCCGGTCGGAAAGCTTGTTGGTGGCGGGGCGGACCGGGGAGTGCATGTTGGAAATGCCGATCCGGCCGGAAACGCCCGCTGCCCGCAGGGCCTGCACTGCGAGGCCGTGGCCCAGGAGCTGGTGGTGGGCTGCAGGCAGGCAATCGAACAGGAGCTGGTGCCCCGGGGCGTGTGCGCCCAAGGCATAGCCCTGCAAGGTGACTGACACCGGTTCGTTGACTGTCACCCAGGCATCCACCCGGTCGCCGAACCGCTCTGCTGCGACGGCACTGTAGGCAGCAAAGCGCAGTGCCGTCTGCCGGTTCAGCCAGCCCCCGGCGTGCTCCAGGGGAAGTGGCGTGTCCCAGTGGTAAAGCGTGACCATGGGGGAGATTCCAGCGGCGAGGAGCTTGTCGATCAAGCGGTCGTAGAAATCCAGGCCGCGCTGGTTGATGGGTCCTTGGCCATCAGGCTGGATCCTGGGCCACGACAAAGAGAACCGGTATGAGTCCACCCCGAGCTCCTGCATCAGGGCGATGTCCTGGTCTGCGCGGTTGTAGTGGTCGCACGCAATGGCGGGGGAGCCGCCGTCGACGATTGCTCCTGGCTTTTCCGAGAAGGCGTCCCAACCCGACGGGCCGCGGCCGTCCGTGGTGAGGGAGCCTTCGATCTGGAACGCGGCGGAGGCGACGCCGATGGTGAAGCCCGGACGAAGGCGCGCGGCAAGATCTTCCACGGAACCCGTATCCTGGACGGTCATTCACCTATCATCCATACCTTGGCTCGGCTGTGGCAATGGGCCGAAGAGGCCCGATTGGCCATCGGCTGCGAATTCCGGCATACTGGATGAGTTGTTCAAGCGCTTCTTCGCGTCCCGATCCGGATAATGCCGGGTGCCAGGGTCCAAGCTGAAGCCCAAACATAACCCTGAACCCCATGGAATGCGGTCGAGTTTGCGTGAAAATCGCGACACGCCCGACCGCGGGGGTCGGTGCGTCGGCAGGTTGAGGAACCCGGAAACTTCCGGATTCAGCTTGTGCGGCGTGTGGTGGTAGATCCTCAAACGCTTCGGCGGCCACAACAACAGGTAAGTAAACAGAGCAGCCCTAACTAGAGCAGCACTAGCTGAAAGAGAGTCAGGCGACATGGCGGGACAAAAAATCCGCATCCGGCTGAAGTCATATGACCACGAGGTCATTGATGTTTCAGCGCGGAAGATCGTTGAGACGGTCACGCGCGCAGGCGCAACGGTAGTCGGCCCGGTGCCGCTGCCCACGGAGAAGAACGTTTACTGCGTTATTCGCTCTCCTCACAAGTACAAGGACAGCCGTGAGCACTTCGAAATGCGTACTCACAAGCGTCTGATCGACATCATCGACCCCACGCCGAAGGCCGTTGACTCGCTTATGCGTCTCGACCTGCCTGCCGACGTGAACATCGAAATCAAGCTCTAGGGAGGTGCTGAGAGACTATGACCGCAACCCGTAACGTAAAGGGCCTGCTGGGCACGAAGCTCGGCATGACCCAGGTCTGGGACGAGAACAACAAGCTCATCCCGGTAACTGTCGTCCAGGCTGACTCCAACGTCATCACCCAGCTGCGCAACGCAGAGGTCGATGGCTACGTCGCCGTCCAGATCGGCTACGGCCAGATCGACCCCCGCAAGGTCACCAAGCCGCTGGCTGGTCACTTTGAGAAGGCCGGCGTAACTCCTCGCCGCCACGTCGTCGAACTGCGTACCGCAGACGCCGCATCCTACGAGCTGGGCCAGGAGCTCTCTGTTGAGATCTTCGAAGCCGGCCAGAAGATCGACGTCGTCGGCACCTCCAAGGGTAAGGGCTTTGCCGGTGTTATGAAGCGTCACGGCTTCTCCGGTGTTGGCGCTTCCCACGGTGCCCACAAGAACCACCGTAAGCCTGGCTCCATCGGTGGCGCATCCACCCCGAGCCGCGTCTTCAAGGGTCTGAAAATGGCCGGCCGCATGGGCGCCGAGCGTCACACCACGCTGAACCTCACGGTTCACGCTGTTGACGTTGAGAAGTCGCTGCTCCTTATCAAGGGTGCCGTCCCCGGTGCCCGCGGCCAGGTCGTACTCGTACGTTCCGCCGTGAAGGGAGCCTAGTTCAATGACTAGCACTGTCAAGGTTGACCTGCCTGCAGAGATCTTCGACGTCCAGACCAACGTGCCGCTGCTGCACCAGGTTGTCGTCGCCCAGCTCGCTGCTGCTCGCCAGGGAACCCACAAGACCAAGACCCGCGCCGAGGTTTCCGGTGCAGGTCGCAAGCCGTTCAAGCAGAAGGGCACCGGCCGCGCCCGTCAGGGTTCCATCCGTGCTCCCCACATGACCGGCGGTGGCATCGTCCACGGTCCCACCCCGCGCGACTACAGCCAGCGCACCCCCAAGAAGATGAAGGCTGCTGCTCTCCGCGGCGCCCTGTCTGACCGCGCCCGTAACGGCCGCATTCACGTCATCGAAGCCCTGGTTGCCGGCACCAAGCCGTCCGCCAAGGATGCCCTGGCGTCGCTGCGTGCAGTCTCCGAGCGCAAGAACCTGCTCGTCGTAATCGAGCGCGCCGAAGACGTTGCCGCACTGTCCGTGCGCAACCTCGCAGATGTTCACGTTCTGTACGCAGACCAGCTGAACACCTACGACGTGCTGATCTCCGACGACGTGGTCTTCACCAAGGCTGCTTTCGACGCGTTCGTCGCTGACAAGGCAAAGAACGAGGAGGCCTCCAAGTGAGCGTAACCACCATCAAGGACCCGCGCGACGTCGTGCTTGCACCCGTCGTTTCGGAAAAGAGCTACGGTCTGATCGACGAAGGCAAGTACACCTTCCTGGTGGACCCCCGCTCGAACAAGACCGAGATCAAGCTGGCCGTGGAGAAGATCTTCTCCGTCAAGGTCGAATCGATCAACACCATCAACCGTGCCGGTAAGCGCAAGCGCACCAAATTCGGCTGGGGACAGCGCAAGAGCACCAAGCGTGCAATTGTCACCCTCAAAGAAGGCACAATCGACATCTTCGGCGGTCCGCTCGCGTAGCGGAGACCACTTTAACGAGGAAATAAATTATGGGAATCCGTAAATACAAGCCGACTACCCCGGGCCGTCGTGGCTCGAGCGTAGCCGACTTTGCTGAAATCACGCGGTCGACTCCGGAAAAGTCGTTGCTCCGCCCGCTGCACAAGACCGGCGGCCGTAACAACACCGGTAAGATCACCACCCGTCACAAGGGTGGCGGACACAAGCGCCAGTACCGTCTGATCGACTTCCGTCGTCACGACAAGGACGGCATCAACGCCCGCGTTGCCGAAATCGAGTACGATCCGAACCGTACGGCTCGCATCGCCCTCCTGCACTACGTTGATGGCACCAAGCGTTACATCATCGCGCCCAACAAGTTGTCCCAGGGTGACTTCGTCGAGGCTGGCCCCGACGCTGACATCAAGCCGGGCAACAACCTGCCGCTGCGCAACATCCCCGTCGGTACCGTTATCCACGCAGTTGAACTGCGTCCGGGTGGCGGCGCCAAGATGGCCCGCTCCGCAGGTGCTTCGGTTCAGCTCGTCGCCAAGGAAGGCCGCTTCGCACAGCTGCGCCTGCCCTCCGGCGAAATCCGCAACGTTGACGTGCGCTGCCGCGCAACCGTCGGCGAGGTCGGCAACGCCGAGCAGTCGAACATCAACTGGGGCAAGGCCGGCCGTATGCGCTGGAAGGGCGTCCGCCCGACCGTCCGTGGTGTAGCCATGAACCCGGTTGACCACCCGCACGGTGGTGGTGAAGGTAAGACTTCCGGTGGTCGTCACCCGGTCAACCCGAACGGCAAGCCCGAGGGCCGTACCCGCCGTCCGAACAAAGAGAGCGACAAGCTTATTGTTCGTCGCCGCCGTACTGGCAAGAACAAGCGATAGGAGCCTGGACACATGCCACGCAGCCTGAAAAAAGGTCCTTTCGTTGACCAGCACCTCTTTGTGAAGGTCGCACGGGAAAACGATAAGGGCACCAAGAACGTCATCAAGACCTGGTCCCGCCGTTCGATGATCATCCCCGACATGCTCGGGCACACGATCGCCGTACACGACGGACGCAAGCACATCCCGGTGTTTGTCACTGAGTCGATGGTCGGGCACAAGCTCGGCGAATTCGCTCCCACGCGGACATTCCGCGGCCATGTTAAGGACGACCGTAAGGGCAAGCGCCGCTAGGCGCCTGACTTTACGTCTTAGACGAGAGAAGGAAAGCAATGGAAGCCAAGGCAATTGCGCGTCACATCCGCGTAACGCCTATGAAGGCCCGGCGCGTCGTCAACCTTGTTCGTGGTAAGCAAGCGAATGAGGCTCTGGCAATTCTGAAGTTTGCCCCGCAGGCAGCTTCGGAGCCGGTATTCAAGGTACTTCAGTCGGCAATGGCCAACGCACGCGTCCTCGCGGACCGTGACGGCGTTGCATTCGACGACAGCGACCTGTTCATCAGCGAAGCATTCGTTGATGAAGGCCCGACCATGAAGCGGTTCCAGCCGCGTGCCCAGGGCCGCGCCTACCGCATCAAGAAGCGGACCAGCCACATCACCGTGGTCGTCGCAACCCCGGAGAAAGAGGAGGCTCGCTAAGTGGGACAGAAAGTAAACCCGCACGGGTTCCGACTCGGCATCACCAGCGACCACGTTTCACACTGGTTTGCTGACAGCAACAAGCCGGGACAGCGCTACAAGGACTTCGTCCGCGAGGACATCAAGATCCGCCAGCTCATGTCCACCGGCATGGAGCGTGCCGGCATCGCCAAGGTCGAGATCGAGCGCACCCGCGACCGTGTCCGCGTGGATATCCACACGGCACGTCCGGGCATCGTCATCGGCCGCCGCGGCGCTGAAGCAGACCGCATCCGCGGCGAGCTCGAAAAGCTCACCGGCAAGCAGGTCCAGCTGAACATCCTCGAGGTCAAGAACCCGGAGATCGAAGCACAGCTCGTTGCCCAGGGCATCGCAGAGCAGCTGACTTCCCGCGTGGCTTTCCGCCGTGCGATGAAGAAGGCCATGCAGTCCGCACAGCGCGCAGGTGCCAAGGGTATCCGTGTTGCTTGCTCGGGCCGTCTGGGTGGCGCAGAAATGTCCCGCTCGGAGTTCTACCGCGAAGGCCGTGTGCCCCTGCACACCCTCCGCGCGAACATCGACTACGGCTTCTACGAAGCCAAGACCACCTTCGGCCGCATCGGTGTGAAGGTTTGGATCTACAAGGGTGACGTCACCGCCAAGGAACTGGCACAGCAGGCAGCTGCTGCTCCGTCCCGTGGCCGTGGAGGGGACCGTCCGGGCCGCCCGGGTGGCGACCGCCGTCGTCGTAACGACCGTCCGGCAGCTGAGGCAGCACCTGCTGCCGTTGAAGCACCGGCCGCTGAAGCTGCTGCTCCGGCAGCAGAAGGAGGACAGGCTTAAATGCTTATCCCACGTCGAGTCAAGCACCGTAAGCAGCACCACCCGGGTCGTTCCGGCGCTGCAACGGGCGGCACCAAGGTCAGCTTCGGTGAGTACGGTATCCAGGCCCTGAGCCCGGCATACGTTACCAACCGTCAGATCGAGTCGGCCCGTATCGCGATGACCCGCCACATCAAGCGTGGCGGCAAGGTCTGGATCAACATCTACCCGGACCGTCCGCTGACCAAGAAGCCTGCTGAAACCCGTATGGGTTCCGGTAAGGGTTCCCCGGAATGGTGGGTCGCAAACGTCAAGCCGGGCCGGGTTCTCTTCGAACTCTCCGGTGTCAATGAAGAGGTAGCTCGCGAGGCCCTGCGCCTGGCAATCCACAAGCTCCCGTTGAAGGCACGCATTGTGCGTCGCGAAGGTGGTGAATAGAAATGGCAGTAGGGTCGAAGGATCTCGCACCCGCACAGCTGGACGGTTTCGACAACGAGCGTCTCGTTGAAGAACTCCGCAAGTCCAAGGAAGAGCTGTTCAACCTGCGTTTCCAGTCCGCCACCGGTCAGCTGGAGAACCACGGTCGTCTGCGCGCGGTAAAGAAGGACATCGCACGCATCTACACCGTTCTCCGTGAGCGCGAGCTGGGCATTCGTGCCGAGGTTGCCGCACCGGTTGTGGAAGCCAAGGAAGAAAAGAAGTCCAAGAAGGCTGCCAAGGCAGAAACTGCCGAGGTTGAAGCTGGAGAGGACGCCAAGTGAGCGAGAAGGAAAACGTGACGGAAGCAGCAGCCAGCGCTGAACAGCGCGGTTACCGTAAGACGCGTCGCGGCTACGTAGTCTCCGACAAGATGGAAAAGACCATCGTTGTTGAGGTTGAAGACCGCGTGAAGCACGCTCTGTACGGCAAGGTTATTCGCCGCACCTCGAAGATCAAGGCTCACGACGAGCAGAACACCGCCGGCATCGGCGACCTCGTTCTGATCGCCGAGACCCGCCCGCTGTCCGCTACCAAGCGGTTCCGCCTGGTGGAGATCCTCGAAAAGGCCAAGTAAATCCGACGCCGGGCATGCCCGGCAGGGCTTACTGGAAGGGCCCGCGTTCCATCTGGAGCGCGGGCCCTTCCGCTTTTCCAGCCAGTTATGGTATGGCCTCAAAGCATGCTAAGATTTTGAGTTTGTATGGCGCCATTTGTGCGTCATCAACCACCTCGTAAACAATCGTGCCACTGCATACTGCCCCGCGCAGGGTTTTCCTGCAAGGGAAGCTGATGCTTGTGGCACGGGCGTTTAGGCCTGTTCTGGCAAAATCCAGGCAGGTCCAGAGACACCCCGATCAACCGTTCCGCAAGGCTCATTCCGTATGCATGTTTTCGGTCTGAGAACCGGCGCGACGCAAGGAGTAAAAATTGATTCAGCAGGAGTCGCGACTGAAGGTCGCCGACAACACGGGTGCTAAGGAAATCCTTACCATTCGCGTTCTCGGTGGATCCGGCCGTCGCTACGCAGGCATTGGCGACGTCATCGTCGCAACCGTCAAGGACGCTATCCCGGGCGGCAACGTAAAGAAGGGTGACGTCGTCAAGGCTGTCATCGTTCGTACCAAGAAGGAACGCCGCCGTGCGGATGGTTCCTACATCAAGTTTGACGAGAACGCAGCTGTGATCCTGAAGAACGACGGTGACCCCCGCGGTACCCGTATCTTCGGCCCGGTTGGTCGTGAACTTCGCGACAAGAAGTTCATGAAGATCGTTTCGCTGGCCCCGGAGGTGCTTTAGTCCATGGCTAAGATCAAGAAGGGTGACCTGGTTCAGGTCATCACCGGCGCCAAGCAGGAACGCGGCGGCGACCGCGGCAAGCAGGGCAAGGTCCTGCGCGTATTCCCGGACACCAACCGCGTGCTGGTAGAGGGAATCAACCGCGTCACCAAGCACACCAAGGTTGGTCAGTCCCAGCGCGGCACCAAGACCGGCGGCATCGAGGTTGTTGAAGCCCCGATCCACGTGTCCAACGTTGCTCTGGTAGACCCGTCGACCAAGAAGCCGACCCGCGTTGGTTTCCGTCTCGACACCGTTGAGAAGGACGGCCGCTCCAAGACCGTTCGTATCCGCGTGTCCAAGGCCACCGGGAAGGACATCTAATGACTGAGACTCTCGAGACTCCAGTGAAGATCGTTCCGCGTCTGAAGACGAAGTACGCAGAGACCATCAAGAAGTCCCTGCAGGACGAGTTCAACTACGCGAACGTGAACCAGGTTCCCCGCTTGGTGAAGGTTGTTGTGAACATGGGTGTTGGAGATGCCGCCAAGGACTCCAAGCTGATCGACGGCGCTGTCCGCGACCTCACCCTCATCACCGGCCAGAAGCCGCAGGTAACCAAGGCCCGCAAGTCGATCGCACAGTTCAAGCTGCGCGAAGGCATGCCGATCGGTGCACACGCAACCCTGCGTGGCGACCGCATGTGGGAATTCGTGGACCGTCTGGTTTCGCTGGCACTGCCGCGTATCCGTGACTTCCGCGGCCTCAACGGCAAGCAGTTCGATGGCAACGGCAACTACACCTTCGGTCTGACCGAGCAGGTTATGTTCCACGAAATCGACCAGGACTCCATCGACCGCGTTCGCGGTATGGACATCACGGTTGTCACCACCGCCAAGACCGACGACGAAGGCCGCGCGCTGCTCAAGGCGCTTGGTTTCCCGTTCAAGACTGAAAACTAACTACGTAACAGGTCCGGCCGCGCCGGCTCGTAAGAGCAATCGCAGCGGAAACCATTACGAGGAAGGGCTATAGCCCAAATGACTATGACAGATCCTGTCGCAGACATGCTCACGCGTCTGCGCAATGCAAACTCGGCATACCACGACTCCGTGACCATGCCGTACAGCAAGCTGAAGGCACGCGTTGCCGACATCCTGAAGGCAGAAGGCTTCATCGCCGGCTGGAAGGAAGAGGACGCCGAGGTTGGCAAGAAGCTGACCATCGACCTCAAGTTCGGTCCCAACCGCGAGCGTTCGATCGCTGGTGTCCGCCGCATCTCCAAGCCGGGTCTCCGCGTTTACGCGAAGTCCACCAACCTGCCTCACGTGCTGGGTGGCCTGGGTATCGCAATCCTGTCCACCTCTTCCGGCCTCCTGACTGACAAGCAGGCCGGCAAGAAGGGCGTGGGCGGCGAAGTCCTCGCTTACGTCTGGTAACGGGAAAGGAAGAGAATAATGTCACGTATTGGACGTCTCCCCATCACCGTTCCCGCCGGCGTTGAGGTCAAGCTCGATGGCTCCGTCATCAGCGTCAAGGGTGCCAAGGGCGAGCTGAGCCACACTGTTGCCAGCCCGATCGAGGTTTCCCTCGAAGAGAACACCCTCACGGTTACCCGCCCGAACGACGAGCGCAACTCGCGTTCGCTGCACGGCCTGACCCGTACCCTGATCGCCAACATGATCCAGGGTGTCACCGAGGGCTACGAGAAGAAGCTTGAAATCGTCGGTACCGGTTACCGCGTTCAGGCCAAGGGCGCTGACCTGGAGTTCGCTCTGGGCTACAGCCACCCGGTCAACGTCTCGGCTCCCGAGGGCATCACCTTCGCAGTGGAGGGCCCCACCAAGCTCTCTGTTTCGGGTATCTCCAAGCAGCAGGTCGGCGAGGTTGCTGCCAACATTCGCAAGCTGCGCAAGCCCGACCCCTACAAGGGCAAGGGTGTCCGTTACGCCGGCGAAGTCATCCGCCGCAAGGTCGGAAAGGCTGGTAAGTAAACCATGGCCATCGCAATTAACAAGAAGCGTTCGAACAAGAGCAAGTCTGCTGCACGCAGCCGCCGCCAGCTTCGTATCCGCAAGCGCATTTCGGGCACGGCTGTACGTCCCCGCCTGATCGTCAACCGTTCGGCACGTCACGTGTTCGTCCAGGTCGTCGATGACAGCAAGGGCGTAACCGTTGCTTCGGCTTCCACCCTCGAAGCCGATCTCCGCGCATTCGACGGTGACAAGACTGCCAAGGCAAAGCGCGTCGGCGAACTCGTTGCCGAGCGTGCCAAGGCTGCAGGCATCGAAGCTGTTGTCTTCGACCGTGGCGGTAACAAGTACCACGGCCGCATCGCCGCCGTCGCTGACGGTGCTCGCGAAGGTGGGCTGGCACTGTGACCGCTGAAAACAACGAAAAGGACATTCAGGTGACTGAAGCTGCAGCTGCTGAAGCAACTGAGACCGCTGCCGCTACCGACGACCGCCGCGGCGGACGTCGTGGCGAGCGCGGCGAGCGTGGCCAGGGCCGCGGCGACCGTGGTGGCCGTGGTGGCCGCGACGGCGGCCGTGAGGCTGAGAAGAGCCAGTTCGTAGAGCGCGTTGTAACCATCAACCGCGTTGCCAAGGTCGTCAAGGGTGGTCGTCGCTTCAGCTTCACCGCACTCGTCGTCGTCGGCGACGGCAACGGTCTGGTTGGCGTTGGCTACGGCAAGGCCAAGGAAGTTCCCGCAGCTATCGCCAAGGGTGTTGAAGAGGCCAAGAAGTCCTTCTTCCGCGTTCCCCGCGTTGGCAGCACCATCCCGCACCGCGTGCAGGGTGAGGCTGCTGCAGGCGTTGTCCTGCTGCGTCCGGCTTCCGCTGGTACCGGTGTTATCGCCGGTGGTCCGGTCCGTGCAGTACTGGAGTGCGTGGGCATCCACGACATCCTCTCCAAGTCGCTCGGTTCCTCCAACGCGATCAACATCGTTCACGCGACCGTTGACGCCCTGAAGCAGCTCGAAGAGCCCGCTTCCGTGGCAGCCCGCCGTGGCCTGCCGCTGGACGAGGTTGCTCCGGCTGCCCTGGTGCGTGCGCTCCAGAACCAGAAGGCAGGTGTTTAGTCATGGCTAAGAACCTGACTCCTTCCGACGCAAAGTTGGAAATCACCCAGATCAAGGGCGTCATTGGCGCCAAGCAGAACCAGCGCGACACCCTTCGGTCGCTCGGCCTGAAGCGCATCGGACACACCGTTGTCCGTGACGCTGACGCCGTGACCGTTGGCATGCTCAACACGGTTCCGCACCTCGTGAATGTTGAGGAGGCGAAGTAATGGCAGAGAACAAGACCGCCGCAGAGGCTGCTGAGAAGCAGAACGCTCTGAAGGTCCACCACCTGCGTCCCGCCCCGGGTGCCAAGACCGCCAAGACCCGTGTTGGTCGTGGTGAAGGCTCCAAGGGTAAGACCGCTGGTCGCGGTACCAAGGGTACGAAGGCCCGCTACCAGGTGAAGGCTGGCTTTGCCGGCGGCCAGTTGCCGCTGCACATGCGCCTGCCGAAGCTGCGCGGCTTCAAGAACCCGTTCCGGGTTGAGTTCCAGGTTGTGAACCTGGAGAAGCTCAACGAGCTGTTCCCGGAAGGTGGCGCTGTCACCGTTGAGTCCCTGGTTGAGAAGGGTGCCGTTCGCAAGAACCAGCCCGTCAAGGTGCTGGGCACCGGCGACATCACCGTCAAGGTTGACGTCACCGCCCACGCATTCTCCTCCAGCGCGGCTGAAAAGATTGCAGCAGCAGGCGGAAGCACCACCGCTCTCTAAGAGTTGGCGGGGCAAATGCCCGTTGTGAAAGGATCCCGGTTTGCGGGGCTTCGGCCCCGCAGGCCGGGATTTTTTTCGTGGTTGTGCACTCTCGATTATTACGACGGCGTCACAAGCGGCTAGACTCGGTTGTTGGGTTTCATTGAGCCCATCCACATCCTTGTACTTAAACTCAGGAGGACGCTTGCTAAGCGCATTCGGACGGGCGTTTCGGACGCCCGATTTGCGACGCAAGTTGTTGTTCACGCTGGGAATCATCACAATCTTCCGCTTGGGAGCTTTCATCCCCTCGCCTGGTGTGAACTACCAGAATGTCCAGCAATGCTTGAATAACGGTGACACCTCGCAGGGCATCTACCAGCTGGTGAACCTGTTCAGCGGCGGCGCTTTGCTGCAGGTATCCATCTTCGCCCTCGGCATCATGCCGTACATTACGGCGAGCATCATCGTCCAGCTGCTCCGGGTGGTCATTCCCCGGTTCCAGCAGCTTTACGAGGAGGGCTCTTCCGGCCAGTCGAAGCTGACCCAGTACACGCGGTACCTCACCATCGCACTGGGCCTTTTGAACGCCACTACGCTGGTGTCCTTGGCCCGCTCGGGCCAGTTGCTGCCTGGCTGCAACCTGCCGATCATCCCCGATGACAGCATCATCACCACGATCCTCATCATCATCACCCTGACGGCAGGTACCGGCCTCATCATGTGGATGGGCGAACTGGTTACGGAGAAGGGCGTGGGCAACGGTATGTCCCTGCTCATCTTCACCTCGATTGCTGCCGGCTTCCCGCGGTCGCTCGGCGCCATCTGGGAGTCCAAGGGTCCCGGTACGTTCTTCATCGTCCTGGCCATCGGCCTGGTGACCGTCGCGTTGGTTGTTTTCGTGGAGCAATCCCAGCGCCGCGTTCCGGTGCAGTACGCAAAGCGCATGATCGGCCGCCGCACGGTGGGCGGCACCAGCACCTACATTCCCATCAAGGTGAACATGGCCGGCGTCGTGCCCGTCATCTTCGCTTCCTCCATGCTTTACCTGCCCGGCCTGATTGCTCAGTTCAACCAGCCCAAGGCGGGGGAGCAGATGGCGCCCTGGGTTGAGTGGATCAACAACAACCTCACCCGTGGCGACCACCCCATCTACATGGCGCTCTACTTCGCCATGATCGTGTTCTTCACCTACTTCTACGTGGCCATCACCTTCAACCCTGAAGAAGTGTCGGACAACATGAAGAAGTACGGCGGGTTCATTCCGGGCATCCGGGCGGGTAAACCGACCGCGGACTACCTGCAGTACGTGCTTTCCAGGATCACCTTGCCTGGAGCCCTTTACCTGGGCTTCGTCGCGCTGATCCCGCTGGTTGCACTCGTCCTGATCAACGCCAACCAGAACTTCCCGTTCGGTGGCACATCAATCCTGATCATGGTGGGTGTGGGCCTGGAAACCGTCAAGCAGATTGATGCGCAGCTACAACAACGTCACTACGAAGGGCTTTTGCGATGACGAGAATGCTGATTATTGGACCTCCGGGTTCAGGCAAGGGTACGCAGGCTGAGCGGATTTCCGAGCGCCTTGGCGTAGTCGCCATCTCCACCGGCGACATCTTCCGGGCCAACGTCAAGGGCGAAACCCCTTTGGGCATCGAGGCCAAGAAGTACATGGACGCGGGCGACTTCGTTCCGGACAGCGTCACCAACAAGATGGTCCGTGACCGCTTGAGCGAGTCCGATGTAGAGAACGGGTTCCTCCTGGACGGTTACCCGCGCACCACGGCCCAGGTGGATTACCTGGACCACATCCTCGCCGAGGGTGAGCAGGAGCTCGACGTCGTGCTCCAGCTGACCGCCGACGACGAAGAACTGGTGCAGCGCCTTCTCGGCCGTGCCAAGGAAACCGGCCGCTCTGACGACAACGAGGCCGTCATCCGCCACCGCCTTGACCTTTACCACGAGCAGACCGAGGCCGTCGTAGCGAAGTATGCCGAGCGTGGCATCCTGACGCAGGTGGACGGCATCGGCGGCATTGACGAGGTCACTGACCGCGTCCTCACCGCCATCGAGTCGGCGAAGGCTGTCTGAGCAGGGTTTCCACATAGCCGGTTAGACGGCTCCGGAGGCAAAGGGTGTGTCCCGTACGATGGTGCGGGACACACCCTTTTTCCTTTTTCGCGGCAGTTTTTTGGGGGAACCGCATGCATGGAGTCTTTTCCGGGAACAGCCGGATCGCGGGCTTGGAGGTCTACCTGCCACCCGCACGCCTGGACACTGCCGCCGTCGAGCGGCGCATCGCTGAATCGAGCCCGGGGTTCCGTGTACCGAAAGGCCTGATCGGTCGGGTCACAGGCATACGGACCCGCAGCGTCATGGCCGAGTCCGAGCAAGCTTCGGACCTTGCCACGAACGCCGCCGCCAAGGTCCTTGCGGAGTGCGGGCTGCAGGCGCCGGATGTTGACCTCCTGATTTTCGCTTCGGCCAGCCAGGACATGGTGGAACCGGCCACCAGCCACATGGTCGCTGCCAAACTGGGATTGATGTGCCCGGTCATGGACGTCAAGAACGCTTGCAACAGTTTCCTGAACGGTCTTGAAGTTGCGGACTCGCTGATCGCCGCGGGCCGCTACGCCCGGGTTTTGGTGGTCACGGGGGAATCGCCCTCACGGGCGGTGCGGTGGTCGGTTCCGGATTTCGAGACGTTCGCGGGCAGCTTCCCGGGCTACACCATGAGCGACGGCGGTGCTGCTGTTCTGCTCGAAGCTGCGGTTCCGTCCGGCACGGTGCCCGCGGGTGTGGGCCTGGACGGCATCATCGCCATGGCGTTTACGGCGAAGAGCAGCCACTGGTCTGTTGGAACGCTGGCTGGCGGCGGTTCGGCTTTTCCGCGTGACCCCGAAGCAACGTACTTCAGCATGGACGGCGAGAAGCTCAAGGACGCCTTTCTGGACGTTGGCTGCGAGGTGCTTGACCAGACTTTGCAGAGCCTCGGCCTGGGATGGGAGGACTTCGCGGTGGTCTGTGTCCACCAGGTCAGTGCACCCTACCGGGAGGTCTTTGCTGAGCGCGCGGGAGTGCCGCGGGCAAAGCTGGTTCCTACGGTGGAGGACTTCGGGAACCTCGCGTCCGTGAGTTTGCCGCTGCAGCTCAAAGTGGCTTTTGATGGAGGACGCTGCGGCCCTGGCGACCTCGTGGCGCTGGTTGGATTGGCCGGCGGAGTGAGCCTTGGGATGGCGGTGGTGCGGCTGTGAAGACTGGACAATCCGGATCCTTGTCCAGCGTGTCTCCCACCCGAAGCCTGTGCATCGCGGTGCCCATGCTCAACGAAGAGAAGCTCGTCCGCCAGACGTTGGAGTCGCTGGCGGCCCAAGACTACCGCGACTTCACGGTGGTAGTGGTGGACAACGGCTCCACGGACGGCAGTTGCCGCATTGTGGCGGCGTTTGCCGAGGAGAACCCCGGTATGGATATCCGCCTGCTGCATGAGCCGGAGAAGGGCACCGGCGCTGCGGCCGATACCGGGATGCGCTTCGGGGTAGACCACGGTGCCAGGTGGCTGGCCCGGACGGACGCCGACTGCCTTGCCGCGGACGATTGGACGGCCCGCATCGTTGCGGGATTCGAGGCTGGGCTTGAACTCATTGCGGGGCAGCTCGTGCCACGCAATGACGAGGGGATCACCGCCGGAGAACGGCGGATGATGCTGCTGGCTGTTGAGGTGGCGTCATTCTTCGGCAGGATCCGGCCCGGCAACAAGGGGGAGGGCTACTTGGGCCCCTATCAAATGCTGCCCGGCTGCAACATGGCGATCACTGCTGACATGTACCACCGTTCCGGGGGCTTTCCCCGGACCCGGATCGAAGATCTGCATGAGGACCGTGCACTGTCCAACGAAGTGCGGAAGCTGACGCGCAACTATGCGCTGCGCCGGGACATGGTGGTGTACGGATCGTCCCGGCGGGTGAAGGCCTGGGGCCTGAGGAACACCCTGGCCTGGTACGCGGACCACCGTTACCGCCCCGAGCACGTGGATATCCGGTGACTGGTTCCGTTGCCGTCGCAGAACGCTGGGAACGCCGGATCCATGTGGGCGCCCACCCGGTGTTGTATCCGCTGATCCGTTACCTGGGTACGTTGCGTCCCGTGCTGCGTCTGCCCGGGGTGGGTATCCTGGTCAGCGAAGCCTCCCTGGTTCGTGAGGTGCTCATGGACGGGGAGCTTTTCGTGAAGAACGGAGCATCCGCATCGGGCGGACTGTGGACGCCTGTGGTGGGTCCCAGGGCGCTGGTCAACATGGACGGCAAGGACCACCGCGAACTGCGGCGGAAGCTGGCCGACCTGTTCACCCCGGGGTCCGTTGCGGCCATCGTGGAACCGGCCAAGGAAAAGTTTCGGTCACGCGTGGAACACGGGCTGGACACCGCAGGCACCGTGGACGTGGTGGACTGCGTCAAGGAATTGGCAGGAGGAGTGATTTCCCGGCTTCTGGGTGTGCCGGAAGACGCGGCCGGGCGCTTGCCGGACAAGGAACTTTTCGATCTCGGTTCCTCGATTTCCTCGCTGGTCCGCTTGGGCAGGCCCAGCCTTACGCCACGCCAGGCCGCGAAGGGCCGGGCCGCCGTCGAGCTTCTCGCCGGACCTGCGAGGGCCGCCTTTCACGACGACCACCCCGCGACGTTTCCCGGGCGCCTGCGGCGGCTGGGCATGACCGAGGAAGAAGCGCTGGGCATTATCAGCGCTTTCGTCATGGTGGGGACGGAGACACTGGTTTCGTTCGTGCCCCGGCTGGTGGCGTTGCTCGCCGATTCCGGGCGGATTGGCGGGCTCGCGGCTGATCGTTCCGGCCTTCCGGCAGCGGTCAACGAGGCCTTGCGTTACACCGTACCGTCGCCGATGATGCTGCGGAATGCAGTGGCTGGCGGAGCCATTGGAGGACAGGCAGTCCGTCCGGGCGACCGGATCCTGTTATCCACCATCCATGCCGCGAAGAGCCTGGGAGGGTTCCGCCCGGACCAGCCCACTCCGCCGCAGGCCCGGCAGTTGTGGTTCGGGGCCGGGCCGCACTTTTGCATCGGCATGCCGTTGGCCATGGCGGAAATCAACGGTGCCTTGGACGTGTTGTTGGACAGGTACCTCGAGGAACCTTGGACCATCCCATCCAGGAAGGTCAGCACAGGCGTGCTGATCCCGGGCTATCGCAAACTGGAGGTGGCCAATGCCGGCTGAGACGCGCGCGGATTTGGTGGAGGCGGTGTACGCAGCAGCTGCAAGGGTCCCGGACCATCCCGCAATCACCGCGCCCGGACGGGCACCACGAAAGCGTGGTGGGTTGCGTCCCGGAAAGACCATCAGCTACCGCGAACTCGTGGCCGGAATCGAGGCCACTTCCATCCGGCTCCGGGACGATGGCTTTGGCCCGGGGGAACGGATGCTCTTTTCGGTCAGGCCGAGCCCTGCGGCGTTCATCCTGGCCCTGGGCGCTGTGAGGGCGGGTGGCTCGGTGGTCTTCATTGATCCAGGCATCGGTCCTGCCCTTTTCCAGGACCGTGCCGAACTCGCCGCTCCCGGCTGGGCGGCGGCGGAATCGCTGCTCTATGCGTTGAGTACCAGGAGTCCGCTGCGGCCGCTGGCCCGTCGGCGCGGCCTCCTGCTTCCCGATTATGGAGCCATGGACGTCCGGCACTACTACTCGGGGCCGTGGCTGCCCGGCGTTCCGCGTGGGGCGGCGCCCGTAACACGCTTGCGCCGGCCACTGCCCGCTGGTGGCCCGGACTTGGAACCGGTGGTTGGTGATGCGGCCCAGGAGGCGGTCATCATCTTCACCTCCGGGACCACCGGATCCCCGAAGGGCGTAGTCCACACCCGGGGCTCCTTGGCCGCGGGCTTCAGTCAACTCACGCGGCGCTGCACCTTCAGGGAAGGCGACCGTATCC
Organism: Paenarthrobacter sp. NPDC058040; assembly: GCF_042885775.1. Classification (NCBI taxonomy): domain Bacteria; kingdom Bacillati; phylum Actinomycetota; class Actinomycetes; order Micrococcales; family Micrococcaceae; genus Paenarthrobacter; species Paenarthrobacter sp. NPDC058040. The sequence continues at coordinate 208,201 of NZ_JBHVRN010000003.1, read as the reverse complement.
ATTCAGAGCAGCTCATGATGGGCCTGCCTGCCCTCATCGCGGGTGCGCACTGGACCATGCCGGCCTACGGCTTTTCCGCGCACATCGACCCCGTCCGCTTGGCGCGCGAACTGGGGCCGGTGGCCGGGAAACGGGACGCGTACGACGCCGCCACGCACCTTTTCCTGGTCCCCTCGCAATTGGCGCCGATCCTGGACGCTGTGGAGGACGGGTCTGTCAGGCTTCCGGAAACGCTCAGGACGGTGATGCTGGGCGCGGCTCCTGTCCTGGCGCCCTTCCTCAGACGGGCCATGGACCTGCTTCCGGGTGTGGACTTCAAACTCATCTACGGCATGACGGAACTGTTGCCTATCGCCATCGCGGACGGCACGGAAAAGCTGGCATTTGCTGCGGGCACCGACGCCGAGTTCACTGCCGCCGATGGGAGCGGTGAAGGCGACTTCCTCGGGGAGCCGCTTCCCTCCGTCGAGGTTCGAGTGGGTGAGGACCACGAGCTGTTCGCTCGCGGACCCAATATGTGCCGCGGGTATCTTGGCGACGAGCCCATGGTGGAGCACGCTACGGGAGACCTGGTCCGCTTGGACCGTGGGAAGGGCGGGCAAGGGGCGCCGGCACGCTTGGTGATGATCGGCCGGAAGAAGGACATGATCATCCGCGGCAAAACCAACATCTATCCCGCCCTGTACGAGCCCGTGATTGCTGGTGTCCCGGGGGTGCAGCAGGCAGTGATGATCGGGGTGCCCGATGCCATTGGCGATGAATCCGTGTGGCTCGCCGTCGTGCCTGCTGCCGGCCACAGCGCTGAAATGCTCACGGCACGGCTCAGCAAGGACCTTCCCCGGCTGATTGACGAATCCGCCCTTCCGGACCGTGTGGAGATACTGGGCAGCATTCCGGCCAGCGGACGCCACCGGAAGCCTGACCGCGTGGCTCTTCGGCGGGCGTTCGCTGAAGCCATGGTTGCCGCGGAACACGCATGAGGATCGCCGTGACGGGGGCTACGGGCTTCATTGGGGGCGCCGTGGCCAAAGCAGCCGAGGCCCGCGGCTGGGAGGTCGTCCGCTATGCCCGGCGTGCAGGGGACGGCCTTGCTTACTGGGATCTCACCGGCCTTCCCCCCACCCACCTGCCGCACGTCGACGCCGTCGTCCATGCGGGAGCCTATGTTGCCGACTGGGGCGACGCGCGGCAGTTCCACCGCGCAAACGTGCTCGGGACACGGGCCGTGGCTGAGGCGTTCGCCGGAACGCGGCTGGTTCATGTGTCGAGCTCCAGCGTCTATCCGTGGTGGGAGCCCTGCCGCAACCGGGGCGAGGAGGAGCCGGCAACCAGGCACCTCAATGCCTATGGGCGAAGCAAGGCGCTCGCGGACATCGAAGCCTGCAGGCATGGCAATGCCGTGGCGCTGCGGCCGCACGCTGTGTACGGCCCCGGGGACCGGACGCTCCTGCCACGACTCATTGGCACCATCCGTGGCGGACAGCTTCTGGGCGTGGGCCACCCAGCAGTCAGGCATCAACTCACGCACATCAGCAACCTGGTCCAGGCTGCGCTCGCAGCCTGCCCGTCGGATGTCCGCGGAGCCGTCAACGTGGCGGATAAGGAACCAGTGGAGCTAGGCACCGTGCTGCGGCAAGTACTGGATGCGACCGGTCACGAGGGCGTCCAGATCCGGTACATCCCGCTGCCCGTGGCCATGGGCCTGGCCGGCGTCTCGGAAGCGGCCGCGGCCGTCAGCCGGACGGTGCCGAAGCTCACGCGGTACGCCGTGAGCCAGTTGGGGCGGGAGCGGACATACCGTTTGGACCGGCTCCGCGGCGAGCTGGGGATCGAGCCAATTTCTACCACGCTGGCAGATGCTGGAAAATGGTTGGAGCATGGGGCCTGATCGGCACCCGTAGAAGACTTTCCAGAGGAGAACATGGCGTTCGGTCAGCCCCGCATTGAATACAAGTCCAACGAGCAGATGCGCAAGATGCACGAGGCCGGCTTGGTCCTCAGCCGTGCGCTGGACGCTGCAGTTGCGGCGGCGAAGGCAGGTGTCACCACCAAGGACCTGGACAACGTGTTCGCAGCTGTCCTGAACGACGCGGGCGCCAAGTCGAACTTCCTCGGCTACCACGGCTTTCCCGCCACCATCTGCACATCCGTGAATGAGGAAGTGGTGCATGGTATTCCCGGCGGCCGGGTGCTGCAGGACGGCGACATCATTTCCATTGACGGCGGCTGCATCGTGGATGGTTGGCACTCAGACTCGGCCCGCACGGTGATCGTGGGCGCCGCTGATCCCGAGGACCAGCGCCTCTCGGACGTCACGCAGGCAGCAATGTGGCGCGGAATCGCCGCACTTGCCAACGGGAAGTTCGTCGGGGACATCGGCAACGCCATTGACGACTACGTCTCCTCCGTTCCGGGCAAACCCCTGGGCATCCTTGAGGATTACGTCGGCCACGGCATCGGTTCGGAAATGCACATGGCACCGGACGTCCTGAACTATCGCACCAACCACCGGGGACCGAAGATCCGGCCGGGGCTGTGCCTGGCGATCGAGCCGATGCTTGTACGCGGTGGCATTGAGACCGCCACCCTTGACGACGACTGGACGGTGGTGACCACCGACGGCAAGCGCTCCTGCCAGTGGGAGCATTCCGTCGCCGTACACGAGAAGGGCATCTGGGTCCTGTCCGCACCGGATGGAGGCGCGGAACAGTTGTCGCCGCTCGGCGTCGTTCCCGTCCCGATCCCTTAGCAACAACAAATAGAAGCGCGGGGCTGCCAAGCAGCCCCGCGCTTTTTCGTGCCACGCGGCAGGCTACGCCTTCAGCTTGGGCTTCACATCCTTCGTGTAGATGCCCTCGAGGGTCTTCTTGAGCTCAGTCATGATCGCCTTGACGTCGCCCTGCTGGGTGAGGATCTTCGCGGCAGCCTTGGCCATCTCCTGGTCGGCGCCGGGCAGGAACACGCGGGCGTTGTCCTGGACGCGGGTGACGGCGAGCTGGTCCATGGCGGTCTTGATCTGCGGCGTGGCAGCCAGCACAGCCGACATGTCCGCTGAAAGACGCGTGGGCATGTAGCCCGTAGCGGCGGAGAACGCGGCCGTGTTCTCCGGCTCGGTCATGAACTTCAGGAATGTCGCGGCGGCGAGCTGCTCTTCCTTGCTGATTCCGCTTGGGATGCCCAGGCCTGCGCCGCCAGTGGGGCACACGCCCGTGGCAACTTCGGGGCCGCCGGGCAGGAAGCCGACTCCCACGTTGAACTTGGCGGCCTTCAGCACGCCGAGCAGCGAACCCGTGGAGGAAATCGTGGCCGACGCGATGCCCGCGGCGAAGTCGTCCGCAGCTTCCTTGGAGGAAACTCCGGCCCAACCATCCTTGTAGATGGAGTCCTGGGCCCACTGGAGCGCAGCCACTGCCTTGTCCGAATCGCAGGTGATGTCCCAGTCCTTGGACCAGCTGCCACCCCAGCCCCACAGGTTGTTCTGGAGGGTCCAGCCTGCGTAGCCGGCCAGGGCCGGGTACATGTAGGCGTGCTGGGCGCCGGAGGATGCCTTTAGCTTGGGAGCCCACTCGGCGAATTCCTGCCAGGTGGCCGGAGCCCGGTCCGGGAGGCCAGCGGCCTTGAAGTGGTCCTTGTTGTAGTAGAACAGCGGGGTGGAGCGGCCGTAGGGGAGCGCCCACTGCTGGTTGTCGTATTTGTAGTCCTCAACCAGGGACTTCTGGAAGTCGTCCAGCTTGATGTCCAGCTGCTTCACGAGGCTGTCGATCGGGATGATGCTGCCGTTGGAGAAGTAGCGGAACCACCACACGTCGGAGAGGACTACCAAGCCCGGCAGCTCGGTCTTGGCGGCTTGGGAGGTCTGGAACTTCTGGGCAATTTCCTCGTAGTTGGCGCCGGCCGTGACGAGGTTGACCTTGATGTCCGGGAACTTGGCGTGGAACTTATCGATGATCGACTTCTCCACGTCCTGGGACTTGCCCGGGTGGTTGGTCCAGAAATCGATCGAGGCGGCGGGCTTGACGCCGCTGAAGTCGACGGCCGCCGATTCGACGGCGGTTCCCGGACCCGCCGTCGACGGTCCACCGCAAGCGGCCAAGGCCGCTGCTCCGGCGCCCAGGCCTGCGAGGCCAAGGAAATGCCGACGGTCAAGATTCGTGCGCATGGTGCTTCCTCTCAATAACTTTCTTCGATGCGAAATGGTGGTTGGACTTTGTTAGCCGGTGACGCTGCCCTGGGTGAGGCCCGCGACGATGTAGCGCTGAAGGGCGGCGAACACCAGCAGGATGGGGACGATCACCAGCACGGCGCCCGCCATGAGGATGCCCCAGCCCGCCCCGTTGCCCTCCGAGTTCTGCAGCAACGTCAGGCCCACCGGGAGCGTCATGGTCTCGGGCCTGTCGGTGATGATGAGTGGCCAGATGTAGTCGTTCCATTCGCTGACCACAGTCACCAAGGCCACCGTCGCCACCGACGGCAGGGACACGGGAACGATGATCTGCCACAGCCGGCGCCAGTGTCCGGCCCCGTCGATCTCGGCGGCTTCCAGGATGGAGGGCGGCAGGGTCAGGAAATGCTGCCGGAGCAGGAACGTACCGAACGCCGTACCGAGGCCGGGGAGGATGATGCCCCACAACGTGTTCTTCCCGCCCATGCCCGCGATCAGGATGTAGTTGGGCAGGATGGACACCTGCGCCGGCACCATGAGCGCCACGAGGATCAGCACGAAGATCACGTTCTTGAAGGGGAACCGGACAAACACCAGCGCGTAGGCCGTCAGGATGGCCAGGACCACCTTGATGGTGGAGCCGACGGACGTGACGATCAGGCTGTTGGCGAAGAACTGGGCGAACGGGACCGTGGTCATCGCGGTGGCATAGTTCTCGAGGTTCAACGACTCAGGAAGGATCTTCAGGTCCGTGGTGACAATCTCGCCGGGTTGCTTGAACGAGCTGAGCAGCATCCACAGCAACGGCAGGAAGACCACCAGAGTGGCAACGATGAGCGGGACGTACCCGGTTGCCAGCGTCTGGACCAGGTTGGTCCTGGACAGCGGCTTTGCGTGTGGCTGCTCGGGTGAAGGTACGACGACGGCGGGAGACTGCGCGCTCATGAGTAGTGGACCTTTCGCTCAACAAAGCGCAGTTGGAGGACGGTAATGACCAGCAGGATCGCGAAGAGGACCACGGAGATCGCTGCCGAGTATCCAGCCCTGTTGTAGGCACCGAACGCCTGGAGGTAGGCCTCGTAGATCAGAGTGCTGGTCCCGTTGCCCAAAGGTGTCATGATCCGGATCAGGTCGAAAGCCTGCAGCGAACTGAGCATGGTGGTGATCAGGAGGAAGAACGTGGTGGGGGACAGCAGCGGGACCGAGATGTTGAAGAACCGCCTCATGCTGTTGGCCCCGTCCAACGCGGCGGCTTCCATCACGTCGCGGGGGAGCGACTGGAGCCCGGCCAAGTACACTACGGCGCAGTAGCCCAGGTTCTTCCAGACGTACACGATGATGACCATCACCAAGGACAACTGGGGATCGTTGATCCACTGTGGGCTCTGCTGTCCCAGGCCTCGGAGGATCCACGCGAGGACGCCGTAGCCGGGATCGAAGATGAACAGCCACACCAAGCCGACGCCCACTCCGGACAGCACATACGGCGCAAACACCGCAGAGCGGGCAAACGTGGTGCCCCTGACCTTTGAGTTCAAGGCCAGGGCGACGAGCATGCCCAGGATCATGGAACCGCCTACGGTCACCACGGTGAAGATGCCTGTGGTCCCGAGTACTTTGACGGCGTCCTCGCTGGTGAAGAAGGTGACGTAGTTCTGTAGTCCCACCACCGTGGCCGAGGCCGAACCCAACGTCCAGTCCAGCGTGGAGTAGTAGATGTTGTTGATCAGGGGCCAGTACGTAAACGTGGCAATAAGGGCCAGGTTCGGCAGGGCCATGGCAAGGAAGACGACGAAATCCTTGCGGCTGCGGCCGGACCAGCGTTTGGCCTTGCGGACAGGTGCAGGCCTGCGTTCAGGCGGCACTGTGCTCGGTGCTGCCGCAGGCTCGGTGCGGCTGTTATCGAGTCGGGTAGTCATGGATCTCTTAGGTTGTGAGGCGAACTTTTGGGTGCCGGCCCGGATCGGGGCGGCGGGAGACAGCCCTAGCTCACCACAGCGAAATGGCCCGATGGCACCAATCGGCGCTTCCGAAGCGATAGTTGGCTAACCTTTTCTGAGCCGTTTGCAAACAGTTACCTGACTGTTCGTATTTGAGGCCAGGCTCCCGGTTCCTGTCTGTTGCCGGGTGGAGAATGGAGCCATGAATGCGATCACCGATGTAGCTGGTATCCGAATCGGCCAGGTCCAGAAGACCAGCGAGGGGTGGCTCAGCGGGGTGACCGTTGTACTGCCTCCGCCCGGAACCGTCGGGTCCGTGGATGTCCGGGGTGGGGGACCGGGGACGCATGAGACAGACGCACTGGATCCAACGACGCTCGTATCCACGGTGGATGCGGTTGTCCTCACCGGCGGCAGTGCCTTTGGGCTCATTTCTGCCCATGGGGCGCAGCGCTGGTGCGAGGAGCAGGGGAGAGGCTTCGCAGTTCCGGGGACCGTGGTCCCTATCGTTCCGGCTGCTGCCATCTTCGACCTCGGCCGTGGTGGTGACGTACGCGCCCGACCCGACGCTGACATGGGGTACCAGGCAGTCGCCTCAGCTTTCGCCTCAGGCGACCATGCCGCCGTCGTGCGTGGAAACGTCGGTGCGGGAACCGGTGCCGTGATCGCCCGCGGACAGTACAAGGGGGGAATAGGAACCTCCTCGATCACGCTTGATAGTGGGGTCATTGTGGGAGCGATTGCCGTGGTGAACGCGCTCGGGATGCCAGTGGGGCTGGGACCCGGCAGCGCGCGTCTAAGGGAGGAACGACCGAGCGCGCAGAGGGTCGCAGACCCGCTGGCCCCACCGCAGGGACTCAACACCACGCTCGTCGTGATCGCTACGAATGCGATTTTGGATGTAGCGGAGTGCAAGCGGACTGCTTCGTCGGGGCACGCGGGGTTGGCGCGGGCGCTGGATCCGTCCCATACCCTCGCCGACGGTGACACCGTGTTCGCCTTGGCGACTGGCGCCGTCGGGCTTGACCGCAGTACGGAACAAGCGCGGCAGGTGTCGCTCATTACGCTCCAAAGCGCCGCGGCCGAGACGGTCCGCTTGGCCATCCTCGACGGCGTCGAGGCAGCCGAAAGCGTAACGACGGAGGCGGGCAGCTTCCCTTCCTTCGGCACCTCCGGGGCGTGACGAGTCCGCCCACGTGCGCTACCATGATCGGATTTAACTTTCGCGCCCGAGTGGCGTAGAGTTGTCTGTTGGTTGTCTGTACAGCCACGCCCTTTTTGGTGTGGTGGTTCCAAGAGGGCCAAAGCAAACAAAAAACGTCCGCTGGATCGCCGGTGCCTAACCGGAGGACTGCGGCAAACAACAGTTAGCGGAGGATATGGCCAAGAAGGACGGGGTCATTGAGATCGAGGGCGTTGTGACTGAGGCGCTGCCCAACGCGATGTTTCGTGTTGAGCTCACCAACAAGCACGTCGTTCTCGCACACATCTCTGGGAAGATGCGTCAGCACTACATTCGAATCCTCCCCGAGGACCGGGTAGTGGTGGAGCTGAGCCCGTACGACCTCACACGTGGTCGTATCGTCTACCGCTACAAGTAAATTGCTGGGCGGCAGGGCATGTCCCACGCCGCTCCAGCTGATCAACTGCAAAACACGCAAAGGAACGCCATGAAGGTCAAGCCGAGCGTCAAGCAGATCTGCGACAAGTGCAAAGTGATCCGCCGTAACGGCCGGGTCATGGTGATCTGCGAGAACCCGCGCCACAAGCAGCGCCAGGGCTAATTCCCCGCAAGGGAATCAGCGCCCGCGAGGGCAAACCTGGGTTGCTAACCCACGCAAGTAAATAAAGGCAGCACAAGCTGAGCTGGGACAGAATTACAGAGCCTGGACAGCGTACCCCCGGTCGGAGGCTGGGGCCGTACTGAACGTGCGGGTGTACTGCCTACGACCTCCGGTTTATTCAAGGAGTACCGCCACTATGGCTCGTCTCGCTGGCGTAGACATTCCCCGCGAAAAGCGGTTGGAAATTGCGCTTACTTACATCTACGGCGTGGGCAAGACCCGTGCACACGAAACCCTGGCTGCCACCGGCATCAGCCCTGACGTCCGCGTCAAGGACCTGACTGACGCTGAGTTGGTCCAGCTGCGTGACTACATTGAAGGCAACTACAAGGTTGAGGGTGACCTTCGCCGCGAGGTAGCCGCTGACATCCGCCGCAAGGTTGAAATCGGCAGCTACGAAGGCCTGCGCCACCGCAAGGGCCTGCCCGTACGCGGTCAGCGTACGAAGACCAACGCTCGTACCCGTAAGGGCCCGAAGCGCACCGTCGCCGGCAAGAAGAAGGCCGGACGTTAATCCCTCGGGATTGACCTGGTTTTCCCCCGATAACTTTCTGTAGGAGAAACAATGCCCCCGAAGACTCGTGGAGCGGTCCGTAAGCCGCGTCGCAAGGATAAGAAGAATATTGCGCTTGGACAGGCGCACATCAAGAGCACCTTTAACAACACCATCGTGTCCATCACGGACCCGACCGGTGCTGTGATCTCCTGGGCTTCCGCCGGTGAGGTTGGCTTCAAGGGCTCCCGTAAGTCCACCCCGTTCGCTGCCCAGATGGCTGCCGAAGCTGCTGCAAAGCGCGCCCAGGAGCACGGTCTGCGCAAGGTTGACGTTTTCGTCAAGGGACCGGGTTCGGGACGCGAAACCGCAATCCGTTCGCTCCAGGCTGCTGGCCTCGAGGTTGGCTCCATCCAGGACGTCACCCCCAGCGCCCACAACGGTTGCCGCCCGCCGAAGCGCCGCCGCGTCTAATTAGGTTCTACCTGTCTGACGGCCGGGCCCTGCTTGTGGATCCACAAGCATGGTCCGGCTGGTCAGGCTGGAAACCGAAGCCGATTTCCACCACCTGTGTTGCGTCATATAGCGGATGCTCGCCGAAAGGAAACCTAAGTGCTCATTGCACAGCGCCCCACTCTGTCCGAAGAAGTTGTAGCCGAGAACCGCTCCCGTTTCATCATTGAACCGCTGGAGCCGGGCTTCGGTTACACCCTCGGAAACTCCCTCCGCCGTACCCTGCTCTCCTCCATCCCCGGTGCCGCTGTAACCAGCATCCGGATCGATGGCGTGCTGCACGAGTTCACCACGGTTCCGGGTGTCAAGGAAGATGTCACCGAGATCATCCTGAACATCAAGAACCTTTCGGTTTCCTCCGAGCACGATGAGCCGGTTGTTGCGTACCTGCGCAAGCAGGGCCCCGGAGTCGTCACCGCCGCGGACATCGCTCCGCCGGCCGGCGTCGAATTCCACAACCCGGATCTGCACATTGCCACCCTCAACTCGAAGGGCAAGTTCGAACTCGAACTGACCATCGAGCGCGGCCGTGGCTACGTTTCGGCAGCTCAGAACAAGTCCGGCGACTCCGAGATCGGCCGTATCCCGGTCGACTCGATCTACTCGCCGGTCATGAAGGTAACTTTCCGCGTGGAAGCTACCCGTGTTGAGCAGCGCACCGACTTCGACAAGCTCATTGTCGACGTCGAGACCAAGCAGGCGATCGCTCCGCGTGACGCTGTTGCTTCTGCAGGCACCACCCTGGTGGAACTGTTCGGTCTTGCCCGTGAGCTGAACACCGCAGCTGAAGGTATCGAGATTGGCCCGTCGCCGACTGACGCTGCCCTGGCAGCTGACATGGCTCTGCCGATCGAGGATCTGGACCTCACGGTCCGTTCCTACAACTGCCTCAAGCGTGAGGGCATCCACACCGTGGGTGAACTCGTTGCCCGCTCCGAGGCTGACCTGATGGACATCCGCAACTTCGGTGCCAAGTCCATCGACGAGGTCAAGGCAAAGCTCGTTGAACTGGGTCTGTCCCTCAAGGACTCCCCTCCCGGTTTCGACCTCGCAGCCCGCGCCGCAGCCATCGAAGAGGACGACGCCGCGTTCAGCGACGACGAGCTCTAAAAAGCAGATCTTGGCCGCCGGGTCCAGTGATGGAACCGGCCGGCCTCCACAACAGGAGAAATAACTATGCCTACCCCCACTAAGGGTCCGCGCCTCGGAGGCGGCCCGGCTCACGAGCGCCTGATGCTCGCGAACCTGGCAGCATCGCTCTTCGAGCACAAGCGCATCACCACCACGGTTACCAAGGCCAAGCGCCTCAAGCCGTACGCAGAGCGTCTGGTCACCTTCGCCAAGCGTGGCGACCTCGCTTCCCGCCGTCGTGTTCTCGGCCTGATCAGCGACAAGGGCATTGTCCACGAGCTGTTCACCGACATCGCCGGCGCCGTTGCCAACCGTGAAGGTGGCTACACCCGCATCACCAAGATCGGCAACCGCAAGGGCGACAACGCGCCCATGGCTGTTATCGAACTGGTTCTCGAGCCCGTTTCCCCGAAGCAGGCCGTAGTTGCTGAAGCAACCGCTGCCGCTGCCAAGGCTGCTCCGGCTGCCGAAGCTCCTGCTGAGGAAGAGGTTGTTGAGACCGAAGCTGCTGAGACCGAAGAGGCTCCGGCCGCTGAAGCTGAAGCTGCCGAGACTGAAGAAGCTCAGACCGAAGAGGCTCCGGCCGAAGAGGACAAGAAGTAATTCAGTAGACTTGGGTCTATGAACGAACAAAAACCCGCTGCCCCCGTTTCGGAGGGCGGCGGGTTTTTGCGTATCCGGATGGATCTCTCATACGACGGCGGCCCCTTCAGTGGCTGGGCCGTCCAGCCGGGGCTCGTGACCGTCCAGGGAGCGTTGGAGGAAGCGCTGGCCTTGTTGGTGCGGCGTCCCGTGCGGGTCACCGTTGCCGGACGGACCGACGCCGGCGTCCACGCCCGTGGGCAGGTGGTCCACGTCGACTTCACGTCCGAAGAATGGTCCGGCCTGACGCGGGGGCACGACGTCGACCCTGCCGTTTCGCTGCTGCGTCGCCTGCGTGGTGCGTTGAGCCGCGTCCTGGGCGACCTCACCGGTGCGATTGAAGTGCACGACGCCGGCCTGGCGCCTGCGGGTTTCGACGCCCGGTTCTCTGCCTTGTGGCGACGTTACAGTTACCGGATTGCCGACGGTCCGGAGCGTTGGGATCCTGTGCTCCGTGGCATCACCTTGTGGCACAAGGTGCCGTTGGACGTAACCCTGATGAACACGGGTGCATCCATGTTGCTCGGGTTGCAGGATTTCCGTTCCTACTGCAAGCCACGTGAGGGTGCCACAACCATCCGTGAGCTGCAGCAGTTCTCTTTTGGGCGCGGGCCTGACGGGATCATTGTGGCTACGGTGCAGGCCGATGCCTTCTGCCACAACATGGTGCGCTCACTGGTGGGTTCTGTCTTGCGGGTAGGGGAGGGGCAGGAATCGCCTGCCTGGCTGCATGAACGATTGCTGGCTCGCGCCCGTGACCCGAAGTCGTTGTTGGCGGCACCTCATCCTTTGGTGTTGGAGGAAGTGGCTTATCCGTCTGATAGCGAGCTGCTGGCCCGGGCCGAGCTGACGAGGGCCAAGCGGGAGTAGTTTGCTTCGTTGTTCGGTTCCAGGCATTGGAGGACCCCCTCCCGGCTCTGGGTACCGGAAGGGGGCCGTTGTGACCGTCCGCGGTCTGGGATCCGTGAACGGCCGGTCTACTGCCGGCTTCAGGATCAGCTGAATGCCTGTGCGATCTTGATGGCTGCCGGCCCCAGAAGGACTATGAAGAGAACAGGAAAAATAGAGAACAACAACGGGAAGAGCACCTTGACAGGAAGCTTCATTGCCTTCTCTTCAGCAATCTGACGGCGCTTGACCCGGGCTTGCTTCGCTTGGGCGCGAAGCACGTTGGCGATCCCAATGCCGTATTTGTCTGCCTGGATCACGGCGAGGACAAAACTGCGGACATCGCTGACCGTGGATCGTTCCGCCAACGCCGCGTAAGCGTCCTGGCGGGGCCGGCCTACCTGGATATCCTGCAGCGTCCTCATGAGCTCCTGGGCCAGCGGGCCTGCTCCATAGACCGAGGCCCGCTCCATGGCTGCTTCAAAGCCAAGCCCGGCTTCCACCGAAATCAGCATCTGATCCAGTGTGTTGGGAAATTCCAACTGGATGGCTTCCTGGCGCTTGAGTCCCGTGTTGTAGACCAACAGGTCCGGCAGGAAGTACAGGAGTGCGGTGACGAAGATGGTGAAGCCAATGCTTAGAGGACCGGGTCCCGCGAAGATCAAGAGTAAGCCGAAGACCGCACCGCCTACCGCGAGTGCCGGTTTGAGGGCAATCAGTTTGGTCAGCGGCATGGACTTTGGCCGTCCCGCGAGCGCGAGCCACTGGTCCAGTTTGGCCTCGTAGCTGCCAGGGGTCAGTTTTCGGGCCACACCAAGGAGCAGCGGTGGCCGCTGGATGGTGACGCCGGCACCTTGGGCAAAGCCGGAACCGAGGTTGGTTTGAATGGCGACGATGCCCTTGCGGTCGATGCTGGCAAGGCTCCAGACAAAGTAGCCGAAGGGCAGGACAATGGCGGCGATGATCAGCCACGCAATAAGAGACATGACGTTCTCCTAGAACTTGATCTTCACGGTGCGGCTCATCCAGAAGCCGCCAACAACGAACAAGATGGCACTGACGATGAGCATTCCAATGCCCCAGACATTCGTCACGAAGATGGACATGTACTTCGGATTCATGATCGTCAGGAGGAGGCCCACGCCCACCGGCAAGGCCATGAGGATGTAGGCCGACATCTTGCCTTCGGCGCTGAGCGCCTTGACGTGCGCCTTGATCTCGCCGCGTTCGCGGATGGTTCCGGCAACCTGTTCAAGGACCTCGGCCAGGTCGCCACCGACTTCACGGTTGATCTGGATGGCCTGGCCGATCCACCGGAAGTCTTCGCTGTCCATGCGGGCAGCGCAGTCTTCGATGGCTTGGCGGGGATCCTTGCCCACGCGGACCTCGTTGACAATCCGGTTCAGTTCCTCCGAGGCGGGGGCCTGTGCTTCCTGTGCCGCCGCTTCAAGGGACCGCATGATGCTGTGGCCCACTCGCAGGCCACCGATCAACATCTGGATGGTGTCCGTCAGTTGCGCATCGAATTTTGACCGCCGCTTGTCGGTCTTGAAGACGAGGACCAGTTTGGCAACAAAGGGCGTGGCCAGGGCCAGCAGCAATCCCAGGACCAGATTCACCAGCAAGGTAGCCAAGACTCCCACCAGGACAGTGGCAATGACCACAACCACTGTGACGTCGGCAGGTGCCTGCTTCACTCCTGCCATGTAGAGGACTTCCCTGTTGAAGGGGCCACCGGAGCGGCCAATCGCGGTGTCGACGAACTGCACGGCGGACTGGGAAACCCTCCCCACGGCCGAATCGTCCTGAACGGTCCCGGTGCGGCGTCGCGACAGTGGAATCGTGCCATTCCGCGGTTTGAGGACCACCAACACCACTACAAGCAGGGCCGCTACGCAGATTCCCAGGGCGGCGTAGAACACGATGGGTGAGTCCATGGCTATCGCCTCCCCACAGGAACGGGAGCCACACCGAACACAGACGGCGAGACGTGGATGCCCAGCTCCGCAAAACGGTCCAGGAACCGCGGCCTGATACCCGTAGGGAGTGCGCGTCCGAGGAAACGTCCCTGGGGATCCAGCCCTGCCGAGTAGTCGAACAGGAAGGCATCCTGGAGTGTCACGACGTCACCCTCCATCCCTTGGACCTCGGTGACGTGCGTAACCCGGCGGGTGCCGTCCCGCAGGCGGGTCACCTGCACAATCAGGTCCACGGCCGAGGACACCTGTTCCCGGATGGCACGGAGCGGGAGATCCATGCCTGCCATGAGGACCAGTGTCTCCAGCCGCGCGATCGCATCGCGGGGTGAATTGGCATGGACCGTGGACAGCGAACCATCATGGCCGGTGTTCATGGCCTGGAGCATGTCCAGGGATTCCCCACCGCGGACCTCGCCGACGATGATTCGGTCGGGACGCATGCGCAGCGAGTTCCTGACCAGGTCGCGGATGGTTACCGCGCCTTTGCCTTCGATGTTTGGCGGGCGGCTCTCCAGGCGCACCACGTGCCGTTGCTGGAGCTGGAGCTCCACTGCGTCCTCGATGGTGACGATCCGGTCCGATTCCGGAATGAAAGAGGACAGGACGTTGAGCAGCGTCGTCTTTCCGGTACCGGTACCACCGGAGACGATGACGTTCAGCCGAGCCATGACACAGGCGCTGAGCAACTCGGCCATTTCGTGGCTCATGGAGCCCCACTCGATCAGGTTCCGGACTGTGAGGGGCACGTGGCTGAACTTCCTGATGGTCAACGATGGGCCGTTGACGGCCAGGGGCGGGATGATCGCGTTGACGCGCGAACCATCCTCCAAACGTGCGTCCACCAGGGGTGAGGACTCATCGATGCGGCGCCCCACCTTGGAAACGATCCGCTCGATGACCTTCCGGAGATGGTCGTCGGAACTGAACTGCAGGTCCGTCAAAGCCAAGTGGCCATGGCGTTCCACGTAGATCTGGTCGAAGCGGTTCACCATGACTTCGGTGACTGAGGGATCTTCCAGCAGCCGCTGGAGTGGCCCATAACCCATGACCTCGTCCGAGATTTCCCGGATCAGCCGCCGACGTTCTTCCGGAGACAGCGGCACCTGCTCGTCGTCGATGAACGTTGAGAGTTCATCCACGGCGAAGGACCGGAGGTCTTCTTCCGAGGCCGATGCGTCGCTGCTGCGGGTGCCCATCCTTTCGAACAGTGCTGCCGCGGCCCGATGCTTCAAACCGGCCAGGGCATCCACAACAGGAACCGACGGAGCCCCGCCCAGCATCGGCGCAGCCGGAGCCGGCAGGATCAGCGCGGGGGCAGCCGCCTGCTCGCTGCCCGAGGCGTTGTCGGCCTCTGCCGGGCCTTCCACTGCGGCAAGCGGATTGTTCTTGGACAACCTCTCTGACAGTTTCACGAGACCACCACCCTTCTGTGCAGTTTGTTCTGGGGCGCGGTGGCCAGGCGCGGATCGAACCGTTCCACCAGCTTCTTGAGGCCCTTGAACGCGGAGTCCTTCGTGGTTCCTTGCAGGACCGGAACTCCCCGGTTGGTTGAGAAGGGAAGGTTCCGGGAGCGCGGGATCACGGTGTCGATCGGAACGCCGATGGTTGCCTCGACGTCCTGAACGGAGAGCCCGCTCTTCCTGTCCGCGAAATTGAGGACGGTATGCCTTCCCTGGGGCAGGAGCTGCAATTCCTTGAGGACGCTGAAGGACTTGCGCAGCCCGCGGATGCTGGGGACGTCCATGCCGCAGACCCACACCCCATCGGTAGCCAGCTCCAGCGTGGCGAGGCAATGCTCGCCGAGCCCGGGAGCGGTGTCCACCACGACGTACTTGAACTCGGTTGCAAGCTGATTGATCAGCCTGGTGACGTGTTCCGCGGTGATGTAGTCCGACTCCGAGGGTTTGCGCGGCGCGCAGAGGGCGTAGATTCCGGCCGGGTGGACGGTGAGGAACGCCTTGAGCACCATGGAGTCCTGCGCAGCGGGTCCATGGACGGCTTCCGTGATGGAGTGCTCCGGCTCAAGCAACAAGCCGGACGCCACATCACCGAACTGCAGGTCCAGGTCAACAATGACCACTCCCATGGGGGCCACTGCCCCGAGTCCTACGGCCAGGTTGGTGGCCACGGTGGTCTTCCCAACTCCGCCCTTGGGTGACATGACGGCGATGACCCTGCCACGATCCTGGCCGGATTCCGCAGCGGGTTGCATCCCACGGCGGCGGCTGGCCGCTGCCAGGCAAGCCCGCTCCAACAGCACCCGCAGCTCGTTGACCTCGATTTCCGGAGAAACGATGTCGCGGACGCCGGCATGCATGGCCCGGAGCACGATGTCCGGATCGGGTACGGAAACCAGCAACAGGCTGATTTCCGGGTATTGGAGGTCGAACACAGTGGCCAGTTTGAGGGCGTCGTCCGGATTAACTCCCGGACCCAGGATCATGACTTCCGGTGGCGCACCTGTCAGCTGCTTGAAAACATCGTCGGTGCCGCCCTGCAAAACCTCGGGGGAGAGGGTTTGCAGGTCACCGTGCAGTGCTCCAGTGATGGCCTGGCGAACCCGGCCTTCGAAGTCACGGACGGCCGTCACGGCTACGAATCGGGTCATTTCAACACGCCTCCCAGGGTGGTGACCGGCGGGTCGCTCTTGGCGGTCTTGTCGGTCTGCTTGGACAGGTAGAGGGTCCCAAACTCGGCGCCGAACACCATCTTGGCCGCGTTGGCATCGTTGAGGGCCACGGTGACGTATGCGGATCCGTTGGGGAGCGCCACGCTGCTGTCACTGTTGGCGGACTTTTTCTCCGTGTCTGGTGCTGCCTGCTGGACGGCTGTGACCAGGACATCGTGGTAAAGGAGCTTGGTGTACTGCTTCCACATCTTGACGTCGGCAGACAGGTCTGCGCCGGCAGGGATGTCGTCAGTCTTGAACGAGGCAAAGACCGTCACGGTATCGCCGGCCTCGAGCCGGCCGCCGAGGATGCGCTCGGGTGCCAGGATAAAGGTTTGCTCCTGCAATCCGTCAGGTACCGGAACTGTGCCCGGCGCCAGGTCCTTGGGGCTGACCAGTTTGACGCCGAGCAACTGCTCGCCGGGCTGGAGGTCAACCGAGGTGACCTTGCCGTTCTGGTCACTCAACGCGGAGATCGTTCCTGGTGCCACGGCTGTTTGCGGAAGCGTCTCTGTCTTCACTTTGGATGCGAGATCCTCGGCCTTGGTGCCGGCCGGAATGCGTTCTTTAGCTACGAGAACGTTGACGGGATCGAGCCCTTGCTGCGCACGCTTGTCGGCTCCCTGAACGTAGGTAACCAGCAAAACGGTGCCGATGACTGCCAAAAGCAGTGCTGCAATGCCTCCCAGTAGGCGTGCTTTCACTTTTCCAACTCCCTTCGGGATTATTTGAGTTTCGTAGCGCCCATTGGGGGCAACTACTTGGTGAGCGTCACGACTGACGCTCCGTAATTGGGGATTCCACTGCCTGCGGTCATGCCCTCGTCAAGCGAAACGAACCGCTCGAAGTAGCCTTGGAGTCCACGGCAGTTGCCGTTGCAGTTCGGGGCTGCGGGGTCCAGGATGGCCCCGGACCCGCTGAACTTGTAGCCGGTGACCTTGAAGGCCGCGAAGCCCACCAAGGTGTACGTGGCATTCGAACCATTGCCGACTGCCTTGTTGAAAAGCGGAATCAAGGCCGGCTCGTCCATGAGGTGGGCGAGGACCGTGTTGCAGGCCGCAGCGTTGGGAAAGTGGTTGCCCGGCTGTCCCTGCACCGTGGCATTGATTGAAATGTCCGTTGAACATCCGGACGTAGTGACCAGCCAGCCGAAGCCGCCTGGTTGATAGCCGTTTTGGGCCGCGCAGCCAGAGACTGTCGGGGCGTTCGTGTCGTAGCGCAGCAGGATGTGCGTGGGTGTCGGATCGCCGGTGAAGTTGCCGGTCGAGTTGAGCGATGCGAGCTGCGAGGGTGAGAGATATTTCTTGAAGACACACTCGCTCACAGTCCACGGCAAGGTTGTGGCCTTGGAAGGAGCACCCCACTTGGCTTCCGCGACGGCGTTCACCGGGGTGGTGTCAAAGCCGAGCACCCGTGCGAAGTACAAGGAAAAGCTGTTCTGGCCCGAGGTGTCCCTGGCATTCGTGGCCACGCGGACGGTGGACGTTGCCGGGAAACTGACGGTTGCACCGCTGGTGTTGTCGTTGGCGTTGCTGTTGGCAAACTGGTTTCCGGTGGCTGTGCTGTTGCCGCAGCTGCCGTTGGCGCAGTCCGTGGCGATGGCCAGGGCTGCCGCGTCCGCACCATTCTGCAGTTGGGCCTTTTCGGAGTAAAGCGCGCCCACGTCAACTGCAAGGGCGGCAAAGCCGAGCAGGACGACCATCGCGGCGGCCACCAGGATGGCGGCAGCACCACGCTCGTTGGAGTCCTCAGGGTGTGGCCGCCGCGTCAATAGTCCCTTTACCCACCGCATCGCATGACTCCTACGCCTTGCATGTTGAGTGGGAAGATGCCCGGTGCACCAAAAAATCCAGCGTCAAGGAACCCTGACATTGAAGGCAGGGAGACGCTGGTGGTTACGGTGACGTTTGATCCAGGTGCGCAGCTGGACGCGTTGTTTGTGACAGAGACACCGAGCCCATTGAGTGATGGCGCGGCGGCAAGCGCCTTTCCTGTGACATCCAGGCTGCCGTCTTTGTAGTGGACCGCAGCGTACCTGGCGCCTTCGCGTGCAGCCTGCGTCAGCGACACCTGCACATTCAGTGCGCGTCCAAATTCAACTATTCCAACCAGGATCAGCAGTAGTACCGGCAAGAGAATTGCCATTTCCACGGCTACTGCGCCGCGCTCGTTCCTTTTCGGTTTCATGACCGTCTCCCAGACCCAGAATGACGGGCAGGTAACTGCCCTAAAAGAAAACGGTTGGCTGCGGCGGCGACGGGAGTCGCCATCGCAGCCAACCGTCCGTGTGCCTTAGAGGTTGCCGGCAACACCTGTGAAGAGGTTGGCGATTGCCGGGCCCAGGATGAGCAGGGCGGCGATGACGACCACTGCGATCAAGGAGACCATCAGGCCGTACTCCACCATGGTGGCGCCCTTCTCTTCCTTGGTGAAGCGGGTCTTGACGCCGGCGATGAACGAGGTGACGGAGAGCATAAGAGCAGACATTGGAAAATCCTTCCCAGAATGAATTTTGATTATTTTGATGACTTTTCAGTTATAGGTCCGCAAATTATGTGAATTTGCTACGTCCTCCGAACTACCCCCATGTTTCCTTTAGCGGTTCGGATTTCGATAAATCAAGAATTCACCCTGGGTGTGCAGCTGGACAATGCGTAGCGGTACTCGAATTCATCAGGCAATGAATACCGGCCCACTCGCACGGCGGCGGGGGAGTACTCAGTTTTGGACCAAAAACCAACGAAGGACTACTTGGTTTCGGCAGCAGCCTTAGTTGTTTGATGGCAGATAGAGCCCAAGGCGGGTGACGGAATCAACGGGTTAGGGCGTACTACTGAAGTACCAGGACGACGCCCAGTGCGGCCGCGACCATGGCCGGTCCGTGGGCTGTTTCGACCGGCTTTTCCGCGGATCTCAGGCGTAACATCAGCACCGTGAGCACCCCGCCCACCACGAATCCCAGTAGTCCGCCGTACAGTACTTGCTGCCAACCCAAGTAGCCCAAGTACAGTCCCAAGGGCGCCGCGAGCTTTACGTCGCCCATTCCGAGGCCTCTTGGCGAAATAATTCCCAGAATCAGGTAGCCGGCGAACAAAATCAGGCCTCCAAGGAGGCCTCGGAGGAGCTCCGGCCATCCGGGAGCCACCCAGGAAGACACCGTCAGCAGCAGCAGGCCACCACCCAATAGGGCCAAAACCAGGCCGTTCGGGAGCAAATGCAACGCGAAATCAACGCGGGAAAGCTGCACGCCGAGAAGTGCCAATAAAAGGTATGCAGGCAATTCAGGGGAAAAGCCAAATCGCCAGGCGAGCAATCCGAACAGCAGCGCGGTGACTGCCGCCGTCGTGATCCTTACGCCCAAGGCGGGCACTGAACCGAGCCGGGGCAGCGATCGGGCAATGAGCAGTTCGCACGCCGGACTGAGCAGCAGGCCGGCAACGGCAAGCAGCAGTGGCAGAGTAGGTCCGTCAGTCATGTGCTCCCTCATTAACACAGTCGCCCCCAGGTGCGGTCACCCCATTTTGACCCGGGCATGCCGTTGAAGGTATTGTTTATAGTCGTTGTGCGTGTCCTAACTCGATGACACATGCCCACTAGGGGACCCAGTTGCAGGGTCAGTAACCCAGGTGGCATTTCGAGACTCCTGGATGACTGGTCTATAGAGCCCTCACCTCTGCTCCGGTAGCGCATACATAGTAGGTGCACGTCTTACTGCGTGCCCTGAAACATGAACGCCAGAACAAGAACGAGGCCAAACCGTGCGTACGTACACCCCGAAGCCCGGCGATATCAACCGCCAGTGGCACGTCATTGACGCCACCGATGTTGTCCTTGGTCGTCTTGCCAGCCAGACCGCAACACTGCTGCGCGGAAAGCACAAGCCGACCTATGCGTCCCACATGGACATGGGCGACTTCGTCATCATCATCAACGCTGAAAAGGTTGCCCTTACCGGTGCCAAGCTGGAGCAGAAGCGGGCCTACCGCCACTCCGGTTACCCGGGCGGCCTGACCTCCGTCAACTACGCCGAACTGCTGGAGAAGAACCCGGTTCGCGCTGTTGAGAAGGCCATCAAGGGCATGCTCCCCAAGAACTCCCTCGCCGCTCAGCAGCTGGGCAAGCTCAAGGTCTACGCAGGCTCCGAGCACCCGCACGCTGCACAGCAGCCGAAGACTTTCGAAATCACCCAGGTCGCCCAGTAGTCCTGGCCACCAAACAACTTTTTATTCAAGGAGAATCGTGGCTCAGAACGAAGAACTGACCGCCGAAGCCGTCGAGGCTGAGGAAAACCTCACCAGCTACACCTCTGAAAGCGCACCCGCCGAGGACGCGCCCAAGAAGGAGCGCCCGGCCCTGACGGTTGCCGGTGCAGCTGTTGGCCGTCGCAAGGAAGCCGTTGCACGCGTTCGCGTTGTTCCGGGTTCCGGCAAGTGGATCATCAACGGCCGCGAGCTGGCCAACTACTTCCCGAACAAGCTGCACCAGCAGGATGTCAACGAACCGTTCCGCGTTCTTGACCTCGAAGGTGCTTACGACGTCATCGCCCGTATCCACGGCGGTGGCCCCTCCGGCCAGGCTGGCGCACTGCGTCTCGGCATCGCTCGTTCGTTGAACGAGATCGACGTCGAGAACAACCGCCCCACCCTCAAGAAGGCTGGCTTCCTCACTCGTGACGCCCGCGTCATCGAGCGTAAGAAGGCCGGTCTCAAGAAGGCACGTAAGGCTCAGCAGTACTCCAAGCGCTAAACCGCGCTTCGCAGGAAGCCCGTCCCACTCAGGTGGGGCGGGCTTTCGCCGTTAAGCACCCGGTTGTGACGCTCCGGAACGCGCCCTGGCCGGGCGGTGTGCCGTCGTCGTCTAAACTTGACCCGATGTCTAGATTATTTGGAACAGATGGCGTGCGCGGTCTCGCGAACGGATTACTCACCGCCGAGCTGGCTATGCAGCTTGCCCAGGCCGCCGCCGTCGTACTTGGCCATGACCGCACAACCGACGGCAAACGGCCCCGAGCCGTCGTCGCACGGGACCCGAGGGCCAGCGGCGAATTCCTCGCCGCCGCCGTCGAAGCAGGGCTCTCCAGCTCCGGCGTGGATGTCTATGACGCCGGCGTGCTGCCCACCCCTGCTGCGGCGTACCTCGTGGCCGACCTCGACGCCGATTTCGGCGTCATGCTCTCGGCCTCGCACAACCCCGCCCCGGACAACGGCATTAAGTTCTTCGCCCGCGGCGGCCAGAAGCTGCCGGACGACGTCGAGGACGCCATCGAGGCGCAGCTCGGCCAAGAGCCGCAGCGCCCGGTGGGCGGCGACGTGGGACGCATCCAGCGCTTCTCGGACGCGGAGGACCGCTACATCGTCCACTTGCTGGGCACCATTCCCAAGCGTCTTGAGGGGCTGAAGGTTGTCCTGGACTGCGCCCATGGTGCTGCGAGCGGCTGCTCGCCCCAGGTATTCAAGGACGCCGGTGCGGATGTTGTTGTCATCGGCGCGGAACCGGACGGCCTCAATATCAACGACGGCGTCGGCTCCACGCACTTGGGCCCGCTGAAGGAAGCCGTAGTCAAGCACGGCGCGGACCTCGGGATCGCCCACGATGGCGACGCCGACCGCTGCCTCGCCGTTGACCACGAAGGCAACGAAGTCGATGGCGACCAGATCATGGCGATCCTGGCCCTTGCCCTGAACAAGGCAGGCAAGCTTAAGGACAACGTCCTGGTGGCAACCGTCATGAGCAACCTCGGACTCAAGCTCGCGCTCCGCGACGCCGGAATCACCATCCGCGAAACCGCTGTTGGGGACCGCTACGTGCTGGAAGAAATGCGCGACGGCGGTTACAACCTGGGTGGCGAACAGTCCGGGCATGTGATCTTCTCCGATTACGCCACCACCGGCGATGGCGTGCTCACCGGCCTGCAGCTGGCAGCCCAGGTAGCTCTCACCGGCCGCAGCCTGCAGGAGCTGGCCACGGCGATGACCAAGCTTCCGCAGCTTATGATCAACGTCAAGGGTGTGGACAAGGCCCGCGCGGCCACCGACGAAGGCGTGGCTGCTGCCGTGGCCGCGGCGGAAGAGGAACTCGGCGAAACCGGCCGAGTCCTGCTGCGCCCGTCCGGCACGGAAGCCCTGGTCCGCGTCATGGTCGAAGCTGCCGACATGGAGACCGCCGAGCGTATCTGCAAGGGTCTCGCAGCCGTCGTCAAGGAACGGCTCAGCGTTACCAGCGATATCGCTGTCTGATACTCCGCTTACGCAAGAGGCGGCCTGCTCCGGAAGGAAGCAGGCCGCCTTTTGGGTGCGGTCGGAAAGCCGCGGCTACGCCAGGTAGTCCTGTGCCGCTTCCAGCCCGAAGTACTCTTCGAGGGTTGCAATGCCTTTGGCCGCCATCGCGGTGGCTGCTTCCACCCCAATGTAGCGAAGGTGCCAGGACTCGTAGAAGTAGCCCGTGATCTCATGGAACATCCATGGGTAGCGCACTACGAAGCCATACTTGTGTGCGTTGGCCTTGGCCCAGACTGCTGCCGGCTGATCGGCGAAGCACGGCTGGAAGCTGCAGGCTCCTCCTCCGTCCGCAATGTCGAAGGACCAGCCGGTCTGGTGTTCGGAGTAGCCCGGGCGGGCCGAGGCCCGGTCCGCGGCTGCCTGCCCGCTGCTGGCAACGTATCCGTTGTACGTGGTGATCTGCGTGGAGTAGGAACGGTAGCCCGAAGCCAACGCCATGACGACGCCTCCGGAGGCCGCCGCGCCGAACATCGATTCCGCGGCAGCCGCCGTCGTGCTGTTGAGGAGGGTCGCTTCGCCGCTGACGGCGAGGCGGATCTTCGGCTGGACCAGGTCTGCCGGGACGTAGTTCTGCGGGTTGAGCGGCCGGTGCTTGTTGACCACCACCCATGGGCTGGTGGGGTCCGTGAGGGAAAACTGCGTGGTCGCGGTGCTCGACGGCGATGGGCTGGCTTGCGCGCTGGTGGCGGCTGCCGCCGGGGTCACGCTGGGCGTCGGGCCGGGACTGGTACTCGACGGGCTTGGCGAACCCGTCGGAGCTTCCGCTACGGCAGGGGAGGGGGCCGCGTTGTCAGGGGTACAGGCAGTCAGGGCGAACATGCCGGCCCCCGCGGTGAGGAGGCCCGCGAAGGCGCGGCGGCTGGGCTGTGGGCTGATCGGCTGTGGGCTGGTCAAGGGCTCAGACCTTCCGCAGGAGCATGCGCCGGATCGAGTGGTCCGCGTCCTTGGTCAGGACCAGTTGCGCCCTTCCACGGGTCGGCAGCACGTTCTCTTCGAGGTTGGGCTCGTTGATGCGCTTCCAGATGCCGCGGGCAGTGGACTCGGCGTCGTCGTCGGAGAGCGTGGCGTAACGGTGGAAGTAGGACTCCGGTTGGGCGAAGGCCGTGGAGCGAAGCTTGCGGAACCTGTCCACGTACCATTCCTCGATGTAGGAGGTCTTGGCATCGACGTAGATGGAGAAGTCGAAGAAGTCGCTCAGGGCCAGGCCCTGCTTGCCGTCGATGCGGGGCCTTGCAGGGGCCAGCACGTTGAGGCCCTCCACGATCAGCACGTCGGGCCGGCGGACCACTACTTCCTTCCCCGGGACGATGTCATAGGTCACGTGGGAGTACCACGGCGCCCGGACTTCCTCCGCTCCGCCCTTGACCTCCGACACAAAACGCAACAGCGCGCGGCGGTCGTAGGACTCGGGGAAACCCTTGCGTTCCAAGAGGTGGCGGCGCTTGAGCTCGGCCAAGGGATAGAGGAATCCGTCCGTGGTGATGAGCTCGACGTTCGGGGTTCCTGGCCAGCGGCGCAGCATTTCGCGAAGCACGCGGGCAATGGTGGACTTGCCCACGGCCACGGATCCGGCCACGCCGATCACGAAGGGGGTGCGCTGGGTCTGCTCTCCGAGGAACGTGGTGGTTGCGGCGTGGAGTTGATGGGAGGCCTCGACGTAGAGGTGCAAAAGCCGGGAAAGCGGGAGGTAAACCTCCCGGACTTCCTTCATGTCCAGGGGATCGCCCAGGCCGCGGAGACGGAAAATGTCCTCTTCATTAAGGGGCTGCTCCATCTGGGCCGCGAGCCGGGACCAGGTGTGTCGATCGAGCTCAACAAAGGGAGAAGCGCCGTCGCCGTTTGCTTCGGTGCGTTGCAAAGTCACGCTCACGATTCTGCCCTTCACGAGGCGGAACAGGAAATGCGCGACGACGGCAAAGTGAATTGTCCGTGATGCGGGTCTCATGAGCAAGATCCGGAGGGAGGATGTCCCACATCAGTTGTTTGACTGAGCCGGTAGGCTTGGACCCATGTGTGGAATCGTAGGCTATGTTGGCAATTCGTCTCGTAAGGCAGCTGGACACAGCGCCCTTGACGTCGTTGTGGAGGGGCTGCGTCGTCTTGAGTACCGCGGCTACGACTCCGCCGGCGTCGCAGTAGTGGCTGACGGGACCATCTCGTCCCGGAAGAAGTCCGGAAAGCTGAGCAATCTGGTCAGCGAACTTGAAGCAAACCCGGTCCCTGAGTCCCTGACCGGCATTGGCCACACCCGCTGGGCCACCCACGGTGGACCCACCGATGGCAACGCCCACCCGCACCTCTCCGACGGCGGCCGGCTCGCGTTGATCCACAACGGCATCATCGAGAACTTCGCCGAGCTCAAGCAGGAGCTGCTCGCCAAGGGTGTCACCTTCGAGTCCGAAACCGATACCGAAGTTGCTGCCGCCCTCCTGGGCGACATCTTCCGCAACCAGCTCAACGGCGACGCCGGCAACCTCACCGAGGCCATGCGCCTGGCCTGCCAGCGCCTCGAAGGAGCCTTCACGCTCCTGGCCGTCCACGCCGACCAGCCCGACGTCGTCGTGGCCGCCCGCCGCAACTCTCCGCTGGTTGTGGGCCTCGGCGAAGGCGAAAACTTCCTCGGTTCCGATGTCTCCGGCTTCATTGACTACACGCGCCGTGCCGTGGAGCTGGGCCAGGACCAGATCGTCACCATCACTGCCGAGTCCGTTGAGATTACCGACTTCTTCGGCGCTCCCGCTGAAGGCAAGGAATACCACGTTGACTGGGATCCGGCTTCTGCCGAAAAGGGTGGCTTCAGCTCCTTCATGGAGAAGGAAATCCACGACCAGCCTGACGCCGTGGGCCAGACCCTCCTGGGCCGCTCGGACCTCAACGGCAAGCTGACGCTGGACGAGCTCCGGATCGATCCCGAGCTGCTCAAGCAGGTCAACAAGATCATCGTCCTGGCTTGCGGCACCGCAGCCTACGCCGGCCTGGTGGCCAAGTACGCCATCGAGAACTGGTGCCGCATCCCCACCGAGGTGGAGCTCGCCCACGAGTTCCGCTACCGTGATCCGATCGTGGACGCCAACACCCTGGTGGTCTCCATCAGCCAGTCCGGCGAGACCATGGACACCCTCATGGCCGTCCGCTACGCCCGCGAACAGGGCGCCAAGACGATCTCCATCTGCAACACCAACGGCTCCACCATCCCGCGTGAATCCGACGCCGTGCTCTACACGCACGCCGGCCCGGAAATCGCCGTTGCTTCCACCAAGGCATTCCTGGCGCAGATCACCGCCGCCTACCTGCTTGGCCTGTACCTGGCCCAGCTGCGCGGCAACATCTTCAGCGGCCAGATCAAGGATGTCCTGGCGGACCTCGGCAAGATTCCCGCCAAGATCCAGCACATCCTGGACACCGCCGGTCCCTTGCGTGAGCTCGCCCGCAGCATGAAGGACGAGAAGTCCGTGCTGTTCCTGGGCCGTCACGTTGGTTTCCCGGTGGCCCTTGAAGGAGCCTTGAAGCTCAAGGAAATTGCCTACATCCACGCTGAGGGCTTCGCCGCCGGCGAGCTCAAGCACGGTCCCATCGCCCTGATCGACGATGGCCAGCCTGTTTTCGTGGTGGTTCCGTCCCCGCGTGGCCGCGACTCCCTGCACTCCAAGGTGGTCAGCAACATCCAGGAAGTCCGCGCACGTGGTGCCCGCACCCTGGTGATCGCCGAAGAGGGCGACGAGTCGGTCAAGGACTACGCAGAGCACGTGTTCTACGTCCCGGAGACGCCCACGCTGCTCATGCCGCTGCTCACCACGGTTCCGCTGCAGATCTTCGCTGCCGAGCTTGCCGGAGCGAAGGGCTACGACGTGGACCAGCCTCGTAACCTCGCCAAGAGCGTCACCGTAGAATAACCGCATGATTGTTGGCATTGGCGTAGACGTCGTAGACATCGAGCGGTTCGGACGGCAGTTGGAACGGACACCCGGGCTAAAAGAACGGCTGTTTGTTCCGGCTGAACGGGAACTCAACACCCGCTCCCTCGCTGCCCGTTTCGCGGCGAAGGAAGCCGTGGCCAAGGTTCTCGGCGCTCCGGCCGGCATGAACTGGCAGGACTGCTGGATCGGCCTTGATGAGAACGGTCCAACCGTCCAGGTCAAGGGCACGGTTCTTGCGGTGGCCGAAGGCAAGGGCGTCAAGCGCTGGCACCTGTCCATCAGCCACGACGGCGGCATCGCCACGGCGACTGTCCTCGCCGAAGGCTAGAACGGACACAAGAGAATAATGATCAGCGCCTTCACCGGACAACAGATCAGGGATGCGGAAAAACCGTTCCTGGATGCCGGTGGGGGCGCTGTTCTCATGCAACGGGCCGCTTATGGCCTGGCGCAGCAAGTGGTCCGCGAGGTGCGGAAACGCCGCAAGCTGGCCGGAGCCAGCGTCACTGTCCTCGTTGGAAAGGGCAACAACGGCGGCGATGGCCTCTTCGCAGCGGCCATGCTGGGCCGGCGTGGAATGCGTACGACGGCGGTACTCGCCTCCGAGGGGGCACACACCGACGGTTTGGTTGCCTTTCAGGCAGCAGGTGGCCGGGTTCTCCGTCTGAACCGGGACAATGCCGAGGAACTGGCCGTTGCCTGCGCGGGGAGCGACGTGATTATCGACGCCTTGCTGGGCACGGGAGCCCGTGGTGGCTTGCGGGATGCCTCAGCGGAGCTGGTGGCCCTGCTCCAGGAACTGAGACCAGCCTGCGTGGTTGCCTGCGACGTTCCCAGCGGTCTGGATGCCAACACCGGCGAAGTCCATTGGCCCGTGCTCGATGCCGATGTCACCGTCACCTTCGGGGCCTCCAAAGCGGGGCTCATGGTGGATCCCGGCGAAGGCTGCGCGGGTCGCGTGGTGATTGTCGCGATCGGGATCGAGGACTCCCTGCAAAGCCTGCCTCCCGAAGTGCGCCGCCTGACCGTTGCGGACTTGGGTTTTTTGCTGCCGAGGCCGCAGAGGCGTTCGCAGAAGTACTCGCGCGGCGTGCTCGGCGTCGTGGCCGGCTCAGCGCGCTACGTGGGAGCAGCCGCTCTGTGCGTCCACGCCGCAGCGGTATCCGGCGTCGGAATGGTCCGGTACCTCGGACCCGAAGCCGCCGCCCGGCACGTCCTGACCCGGACGCCCGAGGCCCTCTGGGAATCCGACGAGCCAGGCCGGGTCCAAGCCTGGCTCGTGGGGCCCGGCGTGGACGGTGCGGAACAACAGGACCGTGTGCGAGGGGCCATGCAAGCGGCACTCGATTCCAGCCTGCCGGTGATCGTCGACGCCGGCGCGCTCAGCCATTTACCGGACCGGTGCCCACCGAGCTGGATACTGACACCGCATGCCGGGGAGCTGGCCACGCTGCTGGGCTCGCTGCCTTCCGCCGGCGAGGTCGCCGTCACCCGCGACGACGTCGAATCGCGCCCGCTGCACTTTGTACGGCAGGCTGCCGGACTCACCGGTGCCACAGTCCTGCTGAAGGGTGCCACCACACTGGTGGCATCGCCGTCGGGCGTTGTTTTCAGCCAGTCGGAGGGCACGCCGTGGATGTCGACGGCGGGAAGCGGGGACGTGCTGGCCGGTGTTTTGGGCGCCTTGGTGGCCCAGACCGCTCAGACGTTGACGGACGACGACGGCGCTTACGCCCTCATGGGACTGAAGCCGGACGACCGCTGGGCTGCCGTTGCGGCCGTGGCAGCGAGCGTCCATGGCCGCGCAGGCTCCGCAGCTTCACGGGATTTCGAATCAGGACCCCTTACTGCCTCGGCGATCATGGCAGCGGTACCCCGCGTCATAGGTTCGCTGAACGCGGAATGCGACCGGACCGGAACGTAAGGTTACTGTCCGTGTCATAGGTCATGAGTAGGCTTGCAGCAGTTGTTCGCATCACCCAAGAGGAGAACGCATGGAAGTCTGGCCTGGATCGGCTTATCCGCTCGGTGCCACCTTTGACGGTACCGGTACCAACTTTGCGCTGTTCAGCGAAAAAGCAGACAAAGTAGAACTATGCCTCTTCGACGACGACGGCGCGGAAGTCCGCGTCGAGCTCAAGGAAGTGGACGGCTACGTCTGGCACTGCTACCTTCCCCAGGTGCAGCCGGGACAGAAGTATGGCTACCGGGTACACGGACCCTACGACCCCGACTCCGGTCAACGCTTCAACGCCAACAAACTCTTGTTGGACCCTTACGCGAAGGCGATCCACCGGCAGATCGACTGGGACCCCTCGCTCTTCGCCTACAACCTCGGGGACCCGGACTCCCGCAATGACGAGGATTCAGCGCCGCACATGATGCTTGGCGTCGTCATCAACCCGTTCTTCGATTGGGACGGCGACAAGCTGCTGCGGGTTCCGTACCACAAGTCCGTCATCTACGAAGCCCACGTCAAAGGCCTCACGCAGCTGCACCCGGAGGTTCCCGAAGAGCAGCGCGGTACCTATGCCGGCGTCGCGCATCCCGCGGTGATCTCCCACCTGCAGAAGCTGGGCATCACGGCGATCGAGCTCATGCCCGTGCACCAGTTCGTCAACGATGGCATTCTCCAGGACAAGGGCCTCAACAACTACTGGGGCTACAACACCATCGGCTTCTTCGCCCCGCACAACAGCTACAGCTCCAAGGGCGATACCGGCCAGCAGGTGCAGGACTTCAAGGCCATGGTCCGCTCACTCCACCGTGCCGGCATCGAAGTGATCCTGGACGTCGTCTACAACCACACGGCAGAAGGCAACCACCTGGGTCCCACGCTGTCCTTCAAGGGCATCGACAACTCTGCCTACTACCGCTTGGTGGAGGACGACCAGAAGTACTACATGGACTACACCGGCACGGGCAACTCCCTGAACGTCCGCAGTCCGCACTCGCTGCAACTGCTCATGGACTCCCTCCGGTACTGGGTCACCGAGATGCACGTGGACGGCTTCCGCTTCGATCTCGCCTCCACCCTGGCCCGCGAGTTCTACGACGTGGACAAGCTCTCGAGCTTCTTCGAACTCATCCAGCAGGATCCCGTGGTGTCGCAGGTGAAACTGATCGCCGAGCCGTGGGACGTTGGTCCCGGCGGATACCAGGTGGGCAACTTCCCACCGCAGTGGACGGAGTGGAACGGAAAGTACCGGGACACGGTCCGCGACTTCTGGCGCGGCGAGCCCTCCACCTTGGGCGAATTCGCTTCGCGGCTTACCGGATCCGCTGACCTCTACGAGCATTCCGGCCGTCGTCCGGTGGCATCCATCAACTTCGTCACAGCACACGACGGCTTCACGCTCGCGGACCTGGTCTCCTACAACGAGAAGCACAACGAGGCCAACGGCGAAGGCAACAACGACGGCGAATCCCACAACCGTTCGTGGAACTGTGGAGTGGAAGGCCCTACGGACGATCCCACGGTCCTGGGACTGCGCGCCCGCCAGCAGCGCAACTTCATCGCCTCGCTGTTCCTCTCACAGGGCGTCCCCATGCTCCTGCACGGTGACGAACTCGGCCGGACCCAGCAAGGCAACAACAACGGGTACTGCCAGGACTCCGAAATCACGTGGATCAATTGGGAGAACGTCGATCAGCCATTGATCGAGTTCACGGCGGCTGTCTGTGCCCTCCGCGCCAAGCACCCCAGCCTGCGCCGCAGCCGTTTCTTCGACGGACGCCCGGCAGTTCGTGGCGAGGGTGAGCGCCTGCCGGACATTGTCTGGCTGGACGCCGACGCCAGCACCATGACACCGGAGGACTGGGACACGGCCCTTGGCCGTTCCGTCGGCGTGTTCCTCAACGGGGACGGCATCCGAGGCCGGGACCACCAGGGCCGCCGGATCACGGACGTGAACTTCCTGCTCTACTTCAACGCAGACCAGGAGGAAGTGGGCTTCCGGATTCCCTCGGACGAGTACGCCCCTGCCTGGGACGTCATGATCGATACCGGTGGTGAGGGTGCAGACGCCGACGTGGTGAAGGCGGACCAGATCCTGATGGTCGCAGGGAAGTCGCTGGTGGTGCTCCGTGCCCACACCGCTCCCGAAATAGAACCGGACCACTCCGTGGCGGCCTCCTTGGCTGCCCTGACCCAGACCAGCACTCCGGAAACCGCCTCGATGACGGCCCCGGCGGTGACGTCGCTGCCGTTGGACTACAAGGAGGACTCTGCCCACACCGGCGACGCCGGCGCTGCCGACGCCGGGAAGGATAAGGCGTGAAAAGCCCTGTCTCCACCTACCGGCTCCAGATCCGCCCCGGCTTCACGCTGCAGGATGCTGCCGCACTGACGGAATACCTCCAGAAGCTCGGCGTCGATTGGGTCTACGTTTCTCCGATCCTCACGGCAGAAGAAGGCTCGGACCACGGCTATGACGTGACCGATCCTTCAACCGTGGACCCGGCCCGTGGGGGAGAGGAAGGCCTGGCTGCCCTGTCCAAGGCTGCCCGGGAGCAGGGACTAGGGGTCTTGGCGGACATTGTTCCCAACCATATGGGTGTTGCCACCCCGGGGCAGAATGCCTGGTGGTGGCAACTCCTCAAGGAGGGGCGCTCTTCGAAGTACGCCGAGGCTTTCGACGTCGACTGGGACTTTGGCGGCGGGAAGATCCGCATCCCCGTGCTGGGCAGCGACGAGGACGTTGACCAGCTGACTCTTCACGACGGCGAACTGCACTACTACGATCACCGCTTCCCGTTGGCCGAGGGCACGTACAGCGAGGGGGACAGTCCCCGGGACGTCCACGCCCGCCAGCACTACCAGCTGGTGGGATGGCGGCGGGCGGACGCCGAGCTGAACTACCGGCGCTTCTTCGCCGTGAACACCTTGGCCGGGGTCCGCGTCGAGATCCCGTGGGTGTTCGATGAGGCCCACCAGGAGATTGTGCGTTGGTTCCGCGAAGGCCTGGTGGACGGCCTCCGGATTGACCATCCCGACGGTTTGGCCGACCCCGAGGGATACCTGGCCCGGCTGCGCGAAGCGACAGGTGGCGCGTACTTGCTGGTGGAGAAGATCCTCGAGCCGGGAGAGAAGCTACCCGGCACTTTCGAGTGTGAGGGCACCACAGGCTATGACGCGCTCGCCGACGTCGATCGGTTGTTCGTGGATCCTGCGGCGGAGCCTTTCCTGAACGATCTTGACGCGCGGCTTCGCGGTGAACCGGAAGCTGCCGATTACCAGGCCATGATCCACGGCACCAAGCGCCGGATTGCCGATGGCATCCTCCGCTCGGAAATTCTCCGGCTGTCCCGCCTGGTGCCGGAGTCCGGAGCGCTGCCTCGCCCGGAGGTGGCGGACGCACTGGCTGAGGTCATCTGCTGGTTCCCCATCTACCGGACGTACCTTCCCTACGGCCAGGAGGTCCTGGAAGAAGCGGTCCGGAAGGCAGCGGAACACCGGCCGGAACTGGCCGGGGTGTTGGAAGCACTCCAACCGCTGCTCGCGGATACCACCGGGGAATTGGCCCGCCGATTCCAGCAGACCTCCGGCATGGTCATGGCCAAGGGCGTGGAGGATACGGCGTTCTTCAGATACACGCGCCTGGGCACACTGACCGAGGTGGGAGCGGACCCCACCGAGTTCGCGATCTCCACGGAGACGTTCCACCACCGCATGGGTCGCCGCCAGGCAGAGCTGCCGCTGTCCATGACCACCCTGAGCACCCATGACACCAAACGCAGCGAGGATGCACGTGCCCGCATCTCCGTCATTTCGGAGTCGGTGCCCGAGTGGGAGTTGTTCCTGGGTACGGTGCAGGAACGCGTGCATATCCCGGACGGTCCGCTGGCGGCACTCATCTGGCAGGCGATCGCGGGGGCCTGGCCCGCGGATCGCAGCCGCCTCCAGTCCTACGCCCTCAAGGCAGCACGCGAGGCCGGCAACTCCACCAACTGGACCGATCCGGACCTTGAGTTCGAGCGCCACCTGGCTGCCGCCGTCGACGCCGTCTTTGACGACCCCGAAGTCGAAGCCGCGCTGGACAACTTCGTGGCCGAGTTGGAACCCTACGGCACCTCGAACTCGCTGTCTGCCAAGCTCGTCCAGCTGACCATGCCCGGCGTCCCGGATGTCTACCAAGGCACGGAGTACCGTGACGGATCGCTGACCGACCCGGACAACCGGCGCCCCGTGGACTTCGAGGCCCGAATGACCGCACTGGCGGACCTGGATGCGGGTGCCCGGCCTGAATACACGGAGGAAGAAGCCAAGCTGCTGGTGGTCTCCAGGGCCTTGCGCCTTCGCCGCGACAGGGCCGAGCTGTTCGACGGCTACCACGCCGTTGAGGCAAGCGGTCAGGCCGCGGACCACGTGGTTGCTTTCCACCGCGGCGGGAACGGTCGTGGCGCGTTGACCGTTGCCACAAGGCTGCCGAAGCGGCTGGCGGGGGATGGCGGCTGGCGGGACACGGTTCTTGAGCTGGCTGGGGAGTACCGCGACGAATTGACCGGAGCCACCTACCCGGCAGGCCAGTTGAGTCTTGGCACCCTGCTGGCGCAGTACCCCGTGGCCCTGTTGGTCCCCGTCGACTGAAATTTCCCGACTGAAATCCTGACAACACAGACAACGCACGCTTTACGAGCACAGGGAGCATGATGCTGGAGCACGCTGGAAAAGGTCTTTTCGATGTCTGGGCGCCGAACGCCGGTTCGGTGACATTGCTCGCGGATGGCCGAGAGCACCCGATGGAGCAAAACCACGACGGCGGTGCGCGGGGTTGGTGGCGCGCCCCGGCTGACGTCGTGGCCCACAATAACGTGGCCTACGGCTATTTGGTGGATGGCGAGGGTCCCTTCCCGGATCCGCGTTCGCGACGTCAGCCGGACGGTGTCCATGGCTTGTCCGCAGCGTTTGACGCCTCCGCCCATGAATGGAACGACGCTGAGTGGAAGGGGCGGAGCCTCAAGGGCGCCCTCATCTACGAGTTGCATCTGGGCACGTTCACGCCCGAGGGGACGCTGGAAGCTGCAGCCGGGAAGCTGGACTACCTGGTGGAGCTTGGCGTGGACTTCGTCGAACTGCTGCCGGTGAACGCCTTCAACGGGGTCCACAACTGGGGGTACGACGGCGTCCTGTGGTACGCGGTCCACGAAGCCTACGGTGGGGCGGCTGCCTATCAGCGGTTTGTTGACGCAGCCCACCAGGCTGGCCTGGGCGTGATCCAGGACGTGGTGTACAACCACCTCGGACCCAGCGGAAACTACTTGCCGAAGTTCGGACCATACCTCAAATCGGGGGAGGGAAACACGTGGGGTGACTCGGTGAACCTTGACGGGCAGGACTCGGACGAGGTCCGTCGCTACATCCTGGAAAACGCAGCCATGTGGCTCCGCGATTACCACGTGGACGGACTCCGCCTGGATGCGGTGCACGCCCTTCGCGATGAGCGTGCCGTGCACATCCTGGAGGACTTCGGCGCCTTGGGAGACGCGATCGAAGGCGAGACCGGAATCCCGCGGACCCTCATCGCCGAGTCGGACCTGAACAACCCGCGGCTCATCTATCCCCGCAAGGACAACGGCTACGGCCTGGAGGGGCAGTGGAGCGACGACTTCCACCACGCACTCCATGTGAACCTCAGCGGAGAAACGACCGGCTATTACGGAGATTTTGACTCCCTCGCTGTCCTTGCCAAGGTCCTGGAGCACGGCTTCCTGCATGACGGCAGCTACTCCAGCTTCCGAGGACGCCATCATGGGCGGCCCATCCGCCATGACTTGGCGCACCCCTCGGCCTTGGTGGTCTGCCTGCAGAACCATGACCAGATAGGCAACCGGGCCATTGGCGACCGGCTCACGGCAACGCTGTCCGATGGAAAGTTGGCCATTGGCGCGGTTCTGACCATGACCTCGCCCTTCACTCCAATGCTCTTCATGGGCGAGGAATTCGCGGCGTCCACCCCGTGGCAGTTCTTCACCTCCCACCCGGAGCCGGAACTGGGCAAGGCCACGGCTGAAGGCAGGATCAAGGAATTCGAACGCATGGGCTGGGACCCCGCGGTGGTTCCCGATCCCCAGGATCCGGAGACCTTCCTCCGTTCGAAGCTGAAATGGGAAGAGGCCGGCCACGGCAGGCATGCACGGTTGTTGGAGCTGTATCGGGATTTAGCACAGCTGCGCCGCAAAACCCCGGAACTCGTGGACGGGGGATTCGCCGAAACGTCGGTGGAGTACGACGACGATGAGCGTTGGCTCCAACTCTCCCGTGGCAGCGTCCGGGTGGTCTGCAACTTTGGCAGCGAGGATCTGGCAACGCCGTTGGAAGGGTCCTTGCTTCTGGCTACCGACACTGCAGCAGCCCTGGCTGAAGGTGAGCTGACCCTCCCGGGTGAGAGCGCCGCCGTCGTACGCGTCATCTGAAAGCCGCGCAGCCCAACACGTGACGGCGCCCACATGGCGGACGGCGCCGTCACGGTTGGTGGGGCGGTGGCAGGATGGTGCGTATGACTTATTCGGCTGCGGAAAACCGCTACGAAAACATGCCCTACCGCCGCGTCGGACGCAGCGGTCTTAAACTTCCCGCCATCTCGTTGGGCCTTTGGCACAACTTCGGCGACGACAAAAGGTTCGACGAACAGCGCGCCATCCTGCGCC
Source organism: Paenarthrobacter sp. NPDC058040 (assembly GCF_042885775.1). Lineage (NCBI taxonomy): Bacteria > Bacillati > Actinomycetota > Actinomycetes > Micrococcales > Micrococcaceae > Paenarthrobacter > Paenarthrobacter sp. NPDC058040. Next base: position 173,097 of record NZ_JBHVRN010000003.1, on the reverse strand, counting down.
GGGCGTTCGACCTGGGCGTCAACCACTTCGACCTCGCCAACAACTACGGGCCGCCGGACGGCTCTGCGGAGACGAACTTCGGCCGTCATTTGAAGGACGACTTCAAGCCGTACCGCGATGAACTCGTCATCTCCACCAAGGCGGGCTATTACATGTGGCCTGGTCCCTACGGAGAGTGGGGCTCCCGCAAGTACCTCATCTCCAGCCTGGATCAGTCCCTGCAGCGCATGGGCCTGGAGTACGTGGACATCTTCTACAGCCACCGTCCGGACCCCGAGACGCCGCTCGAGGAAACCATGGGTGCCTTGGACTACGCCGTCAGGTCCGGCAAGGCTCTGTATGCCGGTATCTCCTCCTACACGCCCGAGCAGACCCTCGAGGCTGCCCGGATCCTGAAGGAGCTCGGCACGCCCCTGCTCATCCACCAGCCCAGCTACTCCATGCTGAACCGCTGGACGGAAGACGGCACGCCCAACCTGTACGAAGCGCTGGACCAGGTGGGTGCGGGCTCCATTGCCTTCTCGCCGTTGGCCCAGGGGATGCTGACCAACCGTTACCTCAATGGTGTCCCGGCTGATTCGCGTGCGGCCAAGGAACGCTTCCTGTCCGAGGCATCCCTGACCGAGGACCGCTTGGACCGGGTCCGTGGCCTCAATGCCATCGCCGAAGGCCGCGGCCAGACGCTGGCCCAGATGGCCATCGCCTGGATCCTGCGGGAGCAGCCGAAGGGATCGCCTGTCACCTCCGCACTGGTGGGCGCCTCCAGCGTCGCGCAGCTCGAAGACACCCTGGGCGCCCTCCACAACCTCGCATTCACTGACGATGAGCTCACCGCGATCGACGAATTCGCCGTGGAATCGGACATCAACCGCTGGGCACAAAAATAGCCTGAAGCAACTGACATATTTACAGAGGGGCCTGCCGGGAATAACGGCGGCCCCTCTGCTGTTGGCTACAATGCAAAAGTGTGCGCCGACTGGCGCCGTGCCAATCAGCCGCTTTCCGGGCTCGACCGGACCAGCGCGTGGCACCTGAGGTTTCCCCAAAGGAGTTCCGTGTCTTCACATCCGATTCGTGTTGCCATTGTCGGTGTAGGTAACTGCGCCGCGTCGTTGGTCCAAGGTGTTGAGTACTACCGTGACGCTGACCCCAAGGCCACGATTCCGGGTCTGATGCACGTCGAGTTCGGCCAGTACCACGTCAATGACGTCCAGTTCGTAGCTGCTTTCGACGTCGACAGCAAGAAGGTGGGACTGGACCTCGCGGATGCCATCGGTGCCAGCGAAAACAACACCATCAAGATCGCCGACGTTCCGGCCACCGGTGTGAAGGTCCAGCGCGGCCACACCCTCGACGGCTTGGGCCGCTACTACCGCGAGACCATCGTTGAGGCACCCGAGGACGCAGTCGACATCGTTGCCGCCTTGCGCGAAGCCAAGGCCGACGTCATGGTGTGCTACCTGCCCGTCGGTTCGGACCAGGCCGCCAAGTTCTACGCCCAGTGCGCCATCGACGCCGGCGTTGCTTTCGTGAATGCCCTCCCCGTCTTCATTGCCGGCACCAAGGAATGGGCTGACAAGTTCACCGAAGCCGGTATCCCGATTGTCGGCGACGATATCAAGAGCCAGATCGGTGCCACCATCACGCACCGCGTCATGGCCAAACTCTTCGAAGACCGCGGCGTCACGCTGGACCGCACCTACCAGCTGAACGTTGGCGGCAACATGGACTTCAAGAACATGCTTGAGCGCGACCGCCTGGAGTCCAAGAAGATCTCCAAGACGCAGGCTGTCACGTCCAACGTCGAAGCCGAACTGCACGCCGACGACGTCCACATCGGCCCGTCGGACTACGTTGCCTGGCTGGACGACCGCAAGTGGGCCTTCGTCCGCCTCGAGGGCCGCAACTTCGGCGACGCCCCCGTGTCCCTCGAGTACAAGCTTGAGGTCTGGGACTCCCCGAACTCTGCCGGCGTGATCATCGATGCCATCCGCGCCGCTAAGATCGGCCTGGACCGCGGCATCGGCGGCCCGCTGCTCTCCGCCTCGAGCTACTTCATGAAGTCCCCGCCGGAGCAGTTCAACGACGACATCGCCCGCGAGAAGGTTGAAGCCTTCATCCGCGGCGACATCGAGCGCTAAACCTTCAGCCGGATATTCCGGATTAACAACGAATGGCCTTCCCGCGCAAACGGGAGGGCCATTCGCCGTTTCGGACCCTCTCCCACATAAACGCCCCTTCCAGCCGACGCTCTCTCATCCGGTGAGAGCGTCGGTTGGAAGGGGCACTTTGGTGAGAGAGGGTCAGTGGAGGCCGGTGGGGTTGCCGGAAGCGTCCACGTCCATGCGCATCGCCGCGGGCTCCTTGGGCAGTCCGGGCATGGTCATCACGGCACCGGTCAACGCGACAATGAAGCCGGCTCCGGTCTTGGGAATCAGCTCCCGGACGTGCACGCGGAAGCCCTTGGGCGCTCCCAGTTGGGAAGCGTCGTCGGTGAATGAGTACTGGGTCTTGGCCATGCAGACGGGGAGTCCGCCCCAGCCGTTCTTCTCGATGTCTGCCAGCCGTTTGAGCGCCGGCACGGAGAACTCGACGCCGTCGGCACCGTAGATCTCCTGTGCGATGGTCCGGATCTTGTCTTCCACGGACATCTCCAGCGGGTACAGGTGGTGGAAATGCGACGGTGTGTCCAGTGCCGCTGCCACCTTCGCCGCGAGTTCGTCCCCGCCGTCGCCTCCGCCGCCGCGGCCCCACACGTCGGCGACGGCGGCTTGCACGCCTTCCGCCGCGCACCAGGCAAGCAGCCAGTCGAGCTCTTCGGGCGTGTCCGTGGCGAACTTGTTGATGGACACCACCGGCGAGATCCCGAACTTGGCCACATTGCCCACATGCCGTTTGAGGTTCTCGACGCCTGCGGCCAACGCCTCCACGTTCGGGACGGCCAGTTCCTCCTTGGGCACCCCGCCTTGCATCTTCAGCGCGCGGATGGTCGCCACAACCACGACGGCGGAAGGGGCCACGTCCGCGATTCGGGACTTGATGTCCATGTACTTCTCGGCGCCGAGGTCCGCTCCGAAGCCTGCCTCCGTGACCACGACGTCCGCCAACTGCTGGGCCGTGCGCGTGGCGATGAGTGAGTTGCAGCCGTGGGCGATGTTGGCGAACGGCCCGCCGTGGACCAAGGCAGGGGTTCCCGCGATGGTCTGCACCAGGTTCGGCTTGATGGCGTCCTTCAGCAGGAGGGTCAAGGCGCCCTCCACGCCAAGGTCCGCGACGGTAACGGGCTTTCGTTCAAAGGTGTAGCCAAAGGTGATCCGGCCCAGCCTCGAGCGGAGGTCATCCAGGTCAGTGGCGAGGCAGAACACAGCCATGATTTCGGAGGCCACGGTGATGTCGAAGCCGTCCTGCCTGGGGACTCCCTGTGCCGGCCCGCCGAGGCCGATGACGACTTCGCGAAGGGCACGGTCGTTCATGTCCAGCACGCGTTTGAAGGTCATTCGGCGGGGGTCGATGCCGAGCTCGTTGCCTTGGAAGATGTGGTTGTCCACGAGTGCCATCAGGGCGTTGTTGGCGGAGGTGATGGCATGGAAGTCGCCGGTGAAATGGAGGTTGATGTCGTCCATCGGCAGTACCTGGGAATAACCGCCCCCGGTTGCACCGCCCTTCATGCCCAGGATGGGGCCGAGGGAAGGTTCACGGAGGGCGATCATCACTTTGTGCCCGGCCCGCGCGAGCGAGTCTGCCAAGCCCACGGTGGTGGTGGACTTGCCTTCACCGGCCGGGGTTGGTGACATTGCCGAGACGAGCACCACTTTCCCGGCAGGCCTTGTGGCGGGAAGGCTGAGGAGCGCCCGATTGATTTTGGCCTTGTAGGGCCCGTAGAGCTCGAGGGCATCCAGGTTGATGCCCGCATCCGCGGCGATTTCCTCAATGGGCCGGATCCGGGCCCGCTTGGCGATCTCCAGATCTGACAGGACGTTGTTTTCAGACATCGTTGTCCTTCGACTCGGTGCTTACGCTGTGCGCGACAATCTACCAGCCGGGACACCCGCACCAAGGGATGTCAGCGTCCGGGAACCAGCAGCCCCGCAACGGATTCGCGGTAGCTTTCCAAAGTGATGGCGGCGGTGCGTTGCCAACCGAAGGACTCGGCGTAGGTGGCCGCTGCCCGGCCCATGTCCTCCCGGGTCCGGAGATCGTCGTAGAGGTCTTCCAAGGCGTCGGCCCAATCGGAGGGATCGTGCCCGTCCACCAGGATCCCCGTCCGGCCGTCGGATATGGCACGGCTGAGCCCGCCAACATTGGTGGCCACCACCGGGGTACCGCACGCCTGTGCTTCCAAAGCCACCAGCCCGAAGGATTCACTGAAAGAGGGCATCACCACGACGTCCGCCGAGCGGAACCAGCCAGCCAACTCGGGCGCCACCACCGGCGGCCGGTGCGTGACGACGTCGTTCAATCCGGCTTCTTCGATGTAGTGCTGGAGATCGAAATCCTTCGCGCCGCTGAGCGAACCGAGAATGGTCAGTTCAAGGTCAATGTCCGGCCGCCGCTGGCGCAGCAATCCTGCGGCCTTGACGAACACCTGTGGCCCCTTGAGGCGTTGGATGCGGCCCGCGAAGACCAAGTGGAAACTGTCCGGCCGGACATCCCGGTCCTTCCGCGATTTGCGCCGGAAGGACGGCGTAAACACTCGAAGGTCCACTCCCGGGGGTGCGATGTCGATCCGGTCGAAATCGGCACCGTAGTGCGATACGAGTTCCTCGGCCTCGGCCGGCGTGTTCGCGATGAGGCGGCTGGCGCCGTCGACAATCCGCTGCTCACCGTCCTCGCGGCGCCGCGGTTCCGGGCGCTCGCCGGATTCGAGCACGAGGTTCTTGACCTTGGCCATGGTGTGCATGGTGTGGACCAGGGGAATGTCCCAAAGCAGCGAGAGTTCCAATCCTGCAACGCCGGATACCCAGTAATGGGAATGGATGGCGTCGTAGCGGCCGTGTGGTTGCTGCTGCCGGATCCGGTCGATCTCCGCCACCATCTGGTGCAGCAGCGCCGGCAGTTCTTCCTTGGGCAGCTTGCGTCGGGGCCCGGCCATGACGTTATGCACGCAGACGCCCGGCCCGGGATGTTCGACGGCGGGTTGGCCGGCTTTGGTGGACCGGGTGAAGATCTCCACCTCCACCCCGGACTCAGCCAACGCCATGGCCAATGCACGCACGTAGACGTTCATGCCGCCGGCATCCCCTGCCCCAGGCTGCTCCATGGGGGAGGTGTGCAACGACAGGAACGCGACCCGACGGATCAATGTCACGGCTGACTCCTGCCCTTCATCGCAAAACCGGCTTTCCCTGCAGAAAACACTACTCCTGCCCGAAACCCACAAGGCTGCTACCGTGTCCGCTGTGAGCCAAGAAAACACCTACGACATCCGCCCCGCAACAGCCCAGGACTGGCCGGGCATCTGGTCGGTCCTGGAACCCGTCATCCGCGAGGGCGAGACCTTCACGTGGGACAGGGACACCGACGAAGAAACCGCCCGCGCCAAATGGATGAAGGATGCTCCGGGCCAGACCTTCGTGGCTGCCCGGACGGAGGACGGCACCATCCTTGGCACAGGTGAATTCCACGCCAACCAAGCAGGCGGCGGCAACCACGTGGCGAACGCGGGCTACATGGTGGGAGCGCAGCACTCGGGCCAAGGCATTGCGCGGGCGCTGTGTGCCTACTCCTTGAAGGAAGCCAAGGCAGCCGGGTTCCGGTCAATGCAGTTCAACGCCGTGGTGGAAAGCAACGTCCGGGCCGTGTGGTTGTGGCAGTCCATGGGCTTCAAGATCCTCGCGACCGTCCCTGAGGCCTTCAACCACCCCGAGATTGGCTACGTGGGCCTGCACGTCATGTATCAAAAGCTCTAGCGGCCCACCCACAACCGCTTCAGCTCAGGGAAGCCTTCCTCATACCCTTCCAGCAACTGCCGGCCCAGCTCCTCCGAACCCACCAATGGATGGGCGGCGAACGCCTGGAGCGCCGCCTCCCGGTCGCCCTCCCGGACAGCCTGGATCGTCAATCGCTCCACCTCCTTGACGTGCCGCATCAAGGTGAGGAACTGCCCGCCGGGACGGTCCTGCGCAAGCGGCAACGCGCCGTCGGGCGTCACCTGGCAGGGAACCTCGACGACGGCGTCCGCCGGCAAACCGGGCACGGCAACGTCCGCTGGGGGAACCCCGGTGACGGGGGAGTTGGGCACGTTGAGGATCAGCTGCGTGGCTCCGCCGGATGAAGCACCGGACAGCGCCCGCATCACGGCCAAAGCAACCCGTTCGTAGCCACCTCCGGCCAGGTCCCACTCGTCCCTCTGTTCGCCCTCTTCGCGCGACTCGGCAAGGTAGCCCTCCTCGCGGGCCAGCCGGGCGGCGTCCCATTGGGCATAGGCGTCGGGCGACCCGGCCAAGGCAGGATAGAGGGCTGCTTGCTGGTGGTGGATGGACTCACCGCGAGTGCCGGCCTGCCGGCGGATGGCCTCCGTGGCGTGGTGGGTTTCGTAGTAGTAATACAGGTACTCGTTGGGGAGGCAACCGAGCAGTTCCAGCATGTGCTGCCCAAACAGCCGCCCCTCTTCCATCGAGGCCAGTGCGTCGTGGTTGGAGAGCAACCCCGGCAGCAGGTCCTTGCCTTCGGGGGCCAGCCGGTAGAGCCAACCCAGGTGGTTGAGACCGTAGTAGCCCACGCCGTCGAGCCTTCCCTCTGCCAGCGACGTTCCCGCAGCCGCAGCGGCCCGCTTAACCAACCCACCGGCCGAATCGCAGATGCCGATGACGCGCCGGCCAAGTACGGGGACCAATGCTTCGGTGACCATTCCGGCGGGGTTGGTGAAGTTGATGAGCCAGGCTTCGGGACAGTTCAGCCGCATGGCCTCGGCGAGCTCAAGCATCCGCGGAATCGACCGCAGCGCGTAGGAGATGCCGCCCGCCCCCGTGGTCTCCTGGCCCAGGACGCCCAGGTCCAAGGCCACGCGTTCGTCGATCATCCGTCCGGCCGTTCCGCCGGGACGGATCGCCGCGAACACCATCTGGGTTCCGGCCAGCGCCTGCGAAAGATCCGTGGAAACCACGACGGTGGGGCGGGAACCTTCCGGGACCGGCATGGCCCGAAGGACCGATTCGATGGCCCCCAGGCGGGACGGATCGACGTCGTACAGCACCAGCTCGTCCACCAGCCCCGCGAAGGGACCTGAACAGAGTGCACGGTACACAAGGGGAACCCGGAATCCGCCGCCGCCGGCGATCATGAGCCGCATGGTCCGAGTCTATGCAGCCCTGAAGGCGCAGCGTAGTCTGCCGTGCATGGATGCCATGCCCCAGCGTCGCTATGATCCCCTTGCCTCCGTGCGCTCCGACGGCGAGAACCAGTGCGATCTCCTGCTCACCGGAACGGTTTTCCAGGACATCATCTTTACCGGCCTTCCGCACGCACCCGAACCGGGCACGGAAGTGTGGAGCGAAGGCATGGGCAGCTGCCCCGGGGGAGTGGCCAACCAGGCGATCGCGGCGGCCCGCCTCGGACTGCGGACCAACCTTGCCGCAACCTTTGGCGACGATGGCTACGGGGACTACAACTGGCAGATCCTGGAAACCCAGGAACACGTGGACCTTTCCTTGTCCCGCCGCGTTCCTGGCTGGCATTCGCCGGTGACGGTCTCCATGTGCGTCAACCAGGACCGGTCGATGGTGACCCACGGGCATCCTGCTCCGGTGAACGCCTCCGACCTCATTGGACTGCCGCCCAAGGCGCTCGCGGCCGTCGCCGACCTTGGCGAGGAACTGGAACCGTGGATGCTAGCCGCCAAGACGGCCGGGACAAAGCTCTTCGGAGTGGTGGGCTGGGACCCCAGCGGCGAGTGGTCGCAGCGCAGGCTGGAGCAGCTGGAGCACTACCACGCTTTCCTGCCCAATGCCCCCGAAGCCATGGCCTTCACCGGGAAAGCAGACCCGTGGGCAGCCCTCTATTCCTTGGCCGACAGGGTGCCCGTGGCCGTGGTGACGCTCGGACCGCAGGGTGCCATGGCCGTGGATTCGGAGACCGGCGAGGAGGAGTGGGTGCCGTCGTTGCCGGTTTCCGCGTCCGATCCCACGGGCGCCGGGGACTGCTTCGGCGCTGCGTTCATTGTGGGCAGCCTCGCGGGCTGGAAGCTGGGGGACCGCCTGCGCTTCGCCAACCTCTGTGCGTCCTTGGCCGTGCAGCAGGTGGGCGGTTCCCTGGCAGCGCCTGGTTGGGGCGACATCGCCGATTGGTGGCAGCGCGCGAACGCAAGGAAGGAACGCCAGTCGAGCCAATGGCTGCGGCGGTTCGCTTTCCTGGAACCGATCGTCAAGGATATTCCGGCCGAGGCACAGCGCCGGGCCAGGGCAACCATCGCGCACTTGTCCGACGCGCAGTAGGGCCTCGCCGCAGTTATCCCGTCTTCACCGACACCACTAGAATCTCTAGGGTGACTTACGAAGCAGCAGCAGACATCGGGATCGGTTCCAAGCCCTCCATAGCAAAGTCGGCGGTGCTTGAACGCTCGGCCGTTATCGACCTCGAAGCTGTTCGGCACAATGTTCGTCAATTCGTCGGTATTGCCTCTCCCGCCTCCGTCATGGCCGTCGTCAAGGCCGATGCCTACGGCCACGGCGCGGTTCAGGTTGCCCGGGCAGCGCTCGATGCCGGGGCATCCTGGCTGGGCGTTGCCCACATTTCCGAGGCACTCGCGCTGCGCGCTGCCGGCATCGACGCGCCGTTGCTGGCTTGGCTGCACACCCGCGAGAGCAACTTCCAGGCGGCCGTCGCCGCCGGCATCGACGTCGGAATTTCAGGCTGGGAACTGGACGCGGTGGTCGCGGCTGCCCGCGAGCAGGAACGCCCGGCGCGGGTGCACCTCAAGATCGATACGGGCCTTGGCCGCAACGGCTGCACCATCGCTGACTGGGACCAACTCCTCGGGCAGGCCATGGAACACCAGGACGAGGGATTGCTGCGGGTGGTGGGGATCTTCTCGCATCTGGCCGTAGCCGATGAGCCGCATCGACCGGAGACCGACGAGCAGCTTGCCGTGTTCCGCGAGGCCCTGGCGATGGCCGAGGACGCGGGCGTGGACACCGAAGTCCGGCACATCGCCAACACCCCGGCAACGTTGTCCCGTCCGGACTCGCATTTTGACCTGGTCCGCGTGGGCCTGGGCATCTACGGGCTCTCGCCGTTCCAGGGAGCGACGTCCGCCGAGCTTGGCCTTCGCCCGGCCATGACGGTCCGCACCCTGCTGTCCAATTGCAAGAAGGTTCCCGAAGGCCAGGGCGTGTCCTACGGCCTGAACTATCACACCGCCTCGGAGAGCACCCTGGGCCTGATCCCGCTGGGCTACGCGGACGGCGTGCCGCGGGTGGCCACAGGCGGCCCCATCAGGGTGAACGGTGTTACCTACCCCGTGGTGGGCAGGATCGCCATGGACCAGATGGTCATTGACCTTGGCCCCTTGGCGGCCGAGGAAGCAGCGGCCCTCAAAGGCAGCGAAGCCGTGATGTTCGGCGACGGCGCCGATGGCGGGCCAACCGCCGATGATTGGGCTGCCGAAGCCGGCACCATCAACTACGAGATCGTCACGCGGATCAGCCCGCGCGTCCCGCGAACCTACGTCAATGAGGTTCCTTCGGCTGCTGAGGTCGCAGCGGCGTCGAAGGCAGCTGCCCTGTGAACAGCCCCGCCAACTGGGAACGCAGCGTCAAAGTCACGACGGCGGAAGAGACCCACGCGCTCGCCGCAGCGCTCGGTGGGGTGCTTGGGCCCGGAGACCTGTTGGTCCTGACCGGCGAGCTGGGGGCCGGAAAGACTACCTTTACCCAGGGCCTTGGCGAAGGCCTCGGTGTGCGGTCGGGGATCATCTCGCCCACGTTTGTCCTGGTCCGGATCCATCCGAACCTCGCTGATGGTCCCAGGCCCGGCGGTCCGGACCTGGTCCACGTTGACGCCTACCGCTTGGAGTCGTCCGCGGAGATTGACGACATTGACCTTGAGAACACCTTGGACAGTTCTGTGACTGTGGTGGAGTGGGGCCGGGACCGCGTGGAGCACCTGTCCGAGAGCCGCCTGGAAGTGGAACTGCACAGGGCCGTGGGCGGCCAAGCTGCCGTTGGCCGGGAAGCGGTCCTCGATTTCGACACCGAGGACGACGATGAGCCGCGCACCATCGTTTTCCGCGGTTTCGGCCCGCGCTGGCCGGAAGCCCCGGCGCTCCTTGAAACCCCGTTCTCCGAAGGAGGCAACTGATGCTTATCCTGGCCATAGATACCTCGGCAGTGGCGAGTGCCGCCCTGATCTCCGAAGACGCCATGGAAGGCGTGGTGGACTCCTTCGCGACTGAAGATACCCGCAGCCACGCGGAAGTCCTTGCTCCGGGAATCGAGAAGCTCCTGGCCGGCGCGGGTGTCACGGGAGCCGATATCGACGCGATTGTCACCGGGGTGGGCCCGGGCCCGTTTACCGGACTCCGTTCCGGAATAGCCACGGCCCGGACGCTGGCCTTTGTCTGGAACAAGCCCCTGTATGGCTTGATGAGCCTGGACGCGATTGCCTTGGAAGTGGCGGAATCCACGGCCGGGGTCCCGGAGTTCCTCGTGGCAACCGATGCCCGGCGCAAGGAGGTGTACTGGGCCCGCTACACCCTGGTGGAGGGCCAGTTGCCTCAGCTGGTGGACGGGCCGCACGTAGGCTTCGCAGCTGACCTGCCTGCACTTCCCGTCTTCGGTGCCGGTGCCGGGCTCTACCCCGACGTCCTCAGCGCCAACGAGGACTTCGCGGAGACGCAACCGGACGCGGCATCGCTGGGCCAGTTCGCCTTGGCCAAGCTCACGGCGGGGCAGGACCTCCTGGATTCAAGTCCCCTGTACTTGCGGGAGTCCGATGCCCAGGTCCCCGGACCGCGGAAGCGTGCACTCTGATGAAACTTTCGCCCAAGCCCGGCATCGACGGCGTCTCCCTGCGGGACATGACCGAAGCTGACGTCGCCGCCGTCGAAGCCCTGGAACGCCGGTTGTTCCCCGTGGACGCCTGGCCGCTGCAGATGTTCTTCGATGAACTCTCCCAACCGGAAACCCGCCGGTACGTCGTGGCAGAAGCTGCCGGAGAGATCGTCGCCTACGCCGGTCTGATGTGCATCGAGCCCATCGCGGACGTCCAGACGATCGCCGTCGTTCCTGAATTCGAAGGCAAGGGCATCGGCTCCGCCATCCTGGCCGAACTCATCGAGGAAGCAAGGCGCCGCCGGGCGGCGGACGTCCTGCTCGAGGTGCGGGCTGACAACCCCCGTGCCCAGCAGCTCTACCTGCGTTTCGGGTTCGAGCAGATCCACATTCGTCCCCGCTATTACCGCGATGGAACGGATGCCTTGATCATGAGGCTGCCACTCAACGAGCCGAAGAGTCCCACCCCTACAGAAGGAGTCCAGGCGTGAACGCCGCACTTCCTGCGCAGCCGCTGGTGCTGGGCATCGAGTCCTCCTGTGACGAGACCGGCGTCGGGATCGTGCGCGGAACCACCCTCCTGACCAACACGGTCTCTTCCTCCATGGACGAGCACGTGCGGTTTGGCGGCGTGATTCCGGAGATCGCCTCGCGCGCCCACCTGGACGCTTTTGTGCCCACCCTGCAGGAGTCCCTGCAGGAGGCCGGCGTCACCCTGGCGGACATCGACGCCATCGCCGTGACCTCCGGGCCCGGCCTGGCCGGGGCGCTCATGGTGGGCGTTTGTGCTGCCAAGGCACTTGCCGTCGCCACCGGCAAACCGCTCTATGCGATCAACCACCTGGTGGCCCACGTCGGCGTCGGGCTGCTTGATGCGAAGAACGACGCCGGTGCTGCCGCCGGGCTGGGGTCCGGGGAACTGCCGGAGAACCTCGGTGCGCTCCTGGTCTCGGGCGGCCACACGGAAATCCTGCGGATCCGCAGCATCACGGACGACGTTGAGCTCCTTGGATCCACCATCGACGATGCCGCGGGCGAGGCCTACGACAAGGTGGCCCGCATCCTGGGCCTGGGCTACCCGGGTGGGCCGGCCATCGACAAGCTGGCGAAGCAAGGCAACCCGAAGTCCATCCGTTTCCCGCGGGGCCTCACGCAGCCCAAATACATGGGCACTGCCGAGGAGAAGGGCCCGCACCGCTATGACTGGTCATTCAGCGGGTTGAAGACCGCGGTGGCACGCTGCGTGGAACAGTTCGAAGCCCGCGGCGAGGACGTCCCTGTGGCAGACATCGCCGCAGCGTTCCAGGAAGCCGTGGTGGACGTCATCACTTCCAAGGCCGTACTGGCCTGCAGGGAGCATGGGATCACGGATCTCTTGCTGGGCGGTGGCGTGGCTGCCAATTCGAGGCTGCGGGAGCTGACCGGACAGCGTTGCGCCTCGGCAGGCATCAAGCTTCACGTTCCGCCGTTGAACTTGTGCACGGACAACGGTGCCATGGTGGCTGCGCTTGGAGCGCAGCTGATCATGGCAGGAATCGGGCCAAGCGGTGTTTCCTTTGCCCCGGACTCGTCCATGCCGGTTACCACGGTGTCGGTGCCCGCTTAGGATCGGCGCCTGTGCCGCTCCGGTGTGGGAACGGCACAGTCAGCGTGTTTCAGGCGTCCGGTCCTTTGCGCATTTGCTGGACGAGGTCCATCACCACGGCCTGGAGGTCTCCGTTGTGCTCGGCTGCCACCCGTCGCTGGCGCTGGTAGCTTGCACCCCGCTCGATGATCCTGGCTACATCCGCGAGTTCCTCGGAGCACCCCAGTTCAGCGGCGATGGGCTCGAGCCGGACGAGGGTTTCGGCCAGGTGCTCGGTGACAAGCTTCTCGTTGCCTTCGGCGTCCAGGATGATGATCGCTTCCATGCCGTAGCGGGCCGCGCGCCACTTGTTTTCCTGGACGTGCCACGGAGGCATGGTGGGGATGGTTCCGCCGGCATCCAGGATGCCGGAGAATTCGTGGACCAAGCACTGGGTCAGTGCCGCGATCGCGCCCACTTCCTCAAGGGTGGCCAGCCCGTCGCAGATGCGCATCTCGATGGTACCCAGTGCGGCGACAGGCCGGATGTCCCAGCGGATCTCCGAGATCGCGTCAATGACACCCGTGGTAAACATGTCCTGGACGTAGGCCTCGTACCCTTCCCAGGCGTCGAACTGGAAGGGGAGTCCCGCCGTCGGAAGCTGCTGGAACATCAGGGCGCGCTGCGATGCGTAGCCCGTTTCCTCGCCCGCCCAATAGGGGCTGGACGCGGACAGCGCCTGGAAGTGCGGGAAGTAGTTGACCAGGCCATCCAGGATGGGGAGGACCTTGTCCTTGCGGTCGATGCCCACGTGGACGTGCACGCCGTAGATCACCATCTGGCGCCCCCACCACTGGGTGCGCTCGATCAGCTTTGCGTAGCGCTCCTTGTCGGTGACGGGCTGGAGCAGGGGAGGGCTGAAGGGGTGGCTGCCGGCGCAGAACACTTCCACGCCCATGGTGTCGGTGACTTCGCGGACGGCGGCCAGCGAGCGGCTGAGGTCCTCTTTGGCCTCCTTGACCGTCTCGCAGACTCCCGTGACCAATTCCACGGTGTTGAGGAGGAGTTCGCGCTTGATGTGGGGGTGTTCGTCGTCCTCGTTGAGGTCGGGGTGGTTGGCGGCGACGCCCTTCAGGACATCGTTCGCGACTGAGACCAGTTCCCCTGTCCGTGCGTTGACGAGCGCCAGCTCCCATTCCACACCCAGTGTCGATTGCCTGGATGGCGCAAACTCAATCTGCACGTAGTCCCCTCGTTGTGTTCGTTCTGCTACCCCGCTGCGGGGCCGCCAGCGGTCGGCTCAAGTCTAGTGCAGCGGCCCAGTGTGGAGTTGCGGAAGTTAACGTCCATGAATTGCTAATGAGAATGATTCTTAACTAGAATGCTGGCATGCATCTCACCATCGTCAGCTCACTGGATAGTCAATGCCGCGAAGTGGCCGCAACGCGGCTCGGCCGGACGCACGGCAACTCGGCCGTTGTGTTCCACGATCTCCTCGATGGCTCGATCGTTCTTCGGCGCGTCTACAGGAATGGCCAGCTCTTTGAGCGCGAGACCACGGTCCTCGAACACGGTTGCCTGAGTTGCACCGTCCGCCTGGACATTATTCCGACGGCGGAGCGGCTCGCCTCTTGCGGCTTCGACCATGTGGTCCTTGGCCTGCCGCCGGGCGTGGCCGCGGGCATGGTGGTGGCGGAGCTGCGTCAGGGTCCGGGGAGCGCCATGGTGATCGACAATGCTGTCCTGGCGCTTGATCCTGCAGACGTGGAGGACCATGTCTGGGACCGTCATACCTTGTTCGAATCCGGATTCACGTCCATGCCGCAGGACGACCGGACCAGTGGGGAGTTCCTCGTTGGTGAGTTTGGCCAAGTGGACACGGTCATGCTGTACCCGGGCCTGAGCGCCGAGCTTGCGGGTGATCCGCGGGTGGAATCTGAGGCGTGGTCCGCCGGAGTCCAATTGCTCGGTGAGCTGGCGCCGCATGCGGCCGTGGTGGGCTCGTCTGATGACTTCAGTCCGGGGTGCTACGACGACGCTGAGGCGGCCGCCCGGACCAGGCCCGGCGTCGTTCGTGTTCCTTTGGACGACGCACCCGGTCTCTTCAGTACCGTCCTGCATAAGGCGTCAAGGCCGCTCCATCCAGGGCGGTTCCGCGAGGCCCTGCCGCAATTGGCCGCCGGTACCCACTGGATGCGGGGCAGGCTGTGGATCGCTTCTGCCGCGGGAGTCCGGATTGCCATTCAGGGTATTGGCCCTCGCGTTTGGCTCGAAAGCACGGGCCCCTGGTTGGCGGATGCGGCCGGTACCGTTGGTCCGGGAGCCGACGTCGACGCCGTACTCGACTGGCATCCGCGGCACGGTGACCGCGGTACCGTACTTGCCATCACCGGGCGCTCGGAAGACGTGGATCCAAGCGAGATCCGCCGGCTGCTGGACAGTTGCCAGGTCACCGAGGCGGAAATGGCGCTGAATCCAAGTGAGTGGAACGATCCGTTCGAGCTCAGCGAGACCCTTTAGTCCCTACAACAAAGGAGAACACCCATGAAAGTCAGGAACTCACTGCGCGCACTGAAGAAGATTCCGGGAGCTCAGATCGTTCGCCGTCGCGGCCGCACCTTCGTGATCAACAAGCAGAATCCGCGCATGAAGGCCCGGCAGGGCTAGCTGGCACGGGCGGGCACGTCGGGAACATAAATATGACTTATTCTCCCGGCTGGCCCGCCCGGGCTGTTTAATGAGTACATGCCCATCCTGAACAAAGACATGGCCCTCTGCATTTCGCTTGCTGCCCGCCCCAGCAACATCGGAACCAGGTTCCACAACTATCTCTACGACCTGCTCGGCCTGAATTTTGTCTACAAGGCCTTCGCGCCTGCCGACATCGCCCTTGCCGTGTCCGGCATCAGGGGCCTTCCTATCCGTGGGGCAGCAGTATCCATGCCCTACAAGGAGGCCGTCATTCCGCTGGTGGACGTCATGGACCCGTCCGCGAAGGCCATCGATTCGGTCAATACCATCGTCAATGACCACGGCGTCCTGACGGCGTACAACACCGACTACATCGCCATCGCCCGGCTCCTTAAGGACCACGAGGTACCTCCCACGCACACCGTGCTTTTGCGCGGGGCCGGTGGAATGGCCAAGGCAGTTGCCGCTGCTTTGCGGGATGCGGGCTTTGCAGCCGTGACCATCGTGGCGCGGAACGAGACTACCGGCCGGGCGCTGGCCGACCTCTACGGATTTAGGTGGCGGGATGACGTCAATGGCGCCACGGCGGACCTCATCATCAACGTCACTCCGCTGGGCATGGCCGGCGCCGATGAGACTGCCCAGTCCTTCGACGACGCCACCATCGCTGCAGCGAAGGTTGTTTTCGACGTCGTCGCTTTGCCTTCGGAAACCCCGCTGATCGCCGCGGCCCGAGCCGCCGGCAAGCCTGTGATCACTGGAGCCGAGGTCATATCGATCCAGGCGGAGGAACAGTTCGTCCTGTATACGGGCGTGCGCCCGACGCCGGAGCAGGTGCGTGAAGCTTCGGAGTTTTCGCGGCGCCCGGAGCCTGAAAAGTCCTAGGCGGTAACCGGCTCTACCACTACAACCACCCGTTCCTCGCCGATCCTGGTGAGCACCAGGGTCGCCGTCTTCGGCTTGCCGGCCTTCCCCGAGGGCTTTGCGGGGAGGAGTTGCTTCCGGAGTTCCTCGGGGGTCACTGCGGTACCGCGCTTCTTGATGTCCAGCACGGTGATGCCGTTCTCCTTGACCCATGCCTTGAGGGCCTTCATGTTGTAGGGCATCACGTCGAGGACCCGGTAGGCGCGGGCGAACGGGGTGTCGTGCAGCTCGGGGGCGCAAATGTAGGCGATGTGCTGGTCCACCAAATGGCCGCCGAGCCTTTCCGCGACGTCTGCAACCAGTCCGGCGCGGATCACCGCACCGTCGGGTTCGTACAGGAACCCTTCAACCGGCCCGACGGCGGCGGCCGGACCGCCGTCGAAATCCTCGCCGCTGGTGATTTCGGCAGCGCCCTGGGCGCCGATCAGCAATGCTGCGCGGCGGACGCCTGGGCGGGCAACGGCGTTGAACCACAGGGTCACTTCGGTGACATCGCCACCAACCGATACCCATTGGGCCTCGCAGTTGGCAGGGACGGAATCGTGCGGCATTCCGGGGCCCATCTTGACGCCAATGGCCCTCCCGGTCGCAGCCAGGTTCTCCACGAAGGACAACGGAGGAGAGAACGCCTCGGGGTCCCAGATCCTTGTGGTCCCGGAAGTGGATGTGGTGCGCCGTGCGGGATCGAGCCATACCCCGTCCATGCCGTCCAGATCCACGGTGGTGGCATCCGAATGCACCACCGTGGCATGCGGGAACGGCATCAGGTTGATGGTGGCGCAGGCGGCCGTGGTTTCGTCCATCTCCACGGCGGTGACGTTGACATCCATGGACGCCAACGCGAGGGAATCGGCGCCGAGCCCACACCCGAGATCCGCCACATGGGAGATCCCGGCTTTGACGAAGCGCTCGGCATGCCGGGCGGCCACGTTGAGGCGGGTGGCTTGTTCGAGGCCCGCCTGGGTGAAAAGCATCTGGTGGGCAAACTCGCCGAACTTGGCCTCGGCCTTGGTCCGCAGTCGCGACTGCGTCAGGACAGCGGCCACGAGTTCGGGGGAGTGTCCTGCCTTGCGCAGCGACGCGTTCAGCGCCAGTGCGTCGGCCTCCCGGTACGGTCCCAGCGAGGCCAGCAGCTCCCATCCTTCGGTGGTCAGCAAGGGCGCGAGGTGTTCCTGGGGAGCGTTGGGCATGGCACCCAGCTTAACCTTTTCGCGCCTCGGGATGAGAGCGGGCCGATCAGCCCGATAGGGTTGATTTCATGGAAGACACCGCAGCTCCGCAGCCCTCCCACGCCGACAACCCGGACAATAACCAGCCCGTCCGGCCCGGAGTCGATGGACATTCCGCCGGCCGGTCCCTTTCCACCTATGCGCGGCCTGCCCTGATCGCCGGCGTGGTGATCGCCGTGATCTGCGCCGGTCTGCTCATTGTCATTTTTGCCCTGGATTCCTTCAACGCCGCCGCGTACTCGGTGACGGGCAAGAGCGTCAACGATGCCACCGACGAGGCCCGCGACATCCGCGAGTTGTACAGCGGAGTCCGCGCAGGCGGAATCATCGGCCTGGTGGTTTCCGGCGTCGTGGCCGTTGCTGCCGGGATCGCGCTGTACCTCAACCGCGGAGCAGCGGCGCTGGATGGCGATGACGAGGACTACGACCTGGACGACCTCAGGGACCAATAACCAGGTTCACCCATGACGAAATGCTGGCACTCACCTTGACCGAGTGCTAACGCCTTACATAGAGTCTTGTTAGCACTCTCCCCGGGAGGGTGCTAACCACGCCAAGCGTCATCCGGCACCGCGACGACGGTTGCACGCCTCGGCACCCTTGTTCTTAGTCCATGAATCAGCTCATGAAAAGGAGAGATCCGAGTGTCGGTCTCGATTAAGCCTCTTGAGGATCGTATTGTTGTTCGCCCGCTCGAAGCAGAGCAGACCACGGCTTCCGGCCTGGTCATTCCGGACTCCGCACAGGAGAAGCCGCAGGAAGGCGAAGTTGTTGCAATCGGCCCCGGCCGCTTCGATGACAACGGCAACCGCGTACCGGTGGACGTAGCTGTTGGCGACGTCGTCATCTACTCCAAGTACGGTGGAACCGAAGTCAAGACCGGTGGCAACGAGTACCTCGTGCTGTCCGCCCGCGACGTCCTCGCGATCGTCGTCAAGTAACTTCCTGGAACCCCGCACCGCAGGCATCGTTGGAACACCATCCAGCCGCCAGTGGTGCGGGTTTTCCGTTCTGAAAGGACACAACCATGGCAAAGCAGCTTGCGTTTAACGACGCTGCCCGCCGGTCCCTCGAGGCCGGTATCGACAAGCTCGCCAACACCGTCAAGGTGACCCTTGGCCCGCGCGGCCGCAACGTGGTGCTGGACAAGAAGTGGGGCGCCCCCACCATCACCAACGACGGCGTGACCATCGCCCGCGAAGTGGAGCTGGACGACCCCTACGAGAACCTTGGCGCACAGCTGGCCAAGGAAGTCGCCACCAAGACCAACGATGTTGCCGGTGACGGCACCACCACGGCCACCGTGCTCGCACAGGCCTTGGTCAAGGAAGGCCTGCGCAACGTCGCAGCCGGCGCCGCTCCGGGCGAAATCAAGCGCGGCATCGAGGTTTCCGTTGAAGCCATCGCCGCCCGCCTCCTGGAGAACGCCCGCGAAGTCGAAGGCACCCAGGTTGCCAACGTCGCAGCGATCTCCGCCCAGAGCGACGAGGTTGGCGAACTGCTGGCCGAGGCTTTCGGCAAGGTAGGCAAGGATGGTGTCATCACCATCGAAGAGTCCTCCACCACGCAGACCGAACTGGTCCTCACCGAGGGCATGCAGTTCGACAAGGGCTACCTTTCCCCCTACTTCGTCACCGACGCAGAGCGCCAGGAAGCCGTCCTCGAAGACGCGCTGATCCTGATCAACCAGGGCAAGATCTCCTCGCTGCAGGACTTCCTGCCGCTGCTGGAGAAGGCCCTGCAGGCTTCCAAGCCGCTCTTCATCATCGCCGAAGACATTGAAGGCGAAGCCCTCTCCACGCTGATCGTCAACCGCATCCGCGGCACGCTCAACGTCGTGGCCGTCAAGGCACCGGGCTTCGGCGACCGCCGCAAGGCCATGCTCCAGGACATCGCCACCCTCACCGGTGCGCAGGTTGTTTCCCCGGACCTCGGCCTGAGCCTGGACACCGTTGGCCTCGAGGTACTGGGTACGGCACGCCGCATCACGGTTACCAAGGACAACACCACCATTGTGGACGGCGCCGGCACCGAGCAGGACGTGGCTGACCGCGTTGCACAGCTCCGCGCCGAACTGACCCGCACGGATTCCGACTGGGACCGCGAGAAGCTGCAGGAACGCCTGGCCAAGCTTGCCGGCGGGATCGGCGTGATCAAGGTTGGCGCGGCCACTGAGGTGGAGCTCAAGGAAAAGAAGCACCGCATCGAGGACGCTGTGTCCTCCACGCGTGCCGCCCTTGAAGAAGGCATCGTTTCCGGCGGCGGTTCCGCCCTCATCCACGCTCTCAAGGCACTGGACGAGGCTCCGGCCGTCACGGCCCTGGAAGGTGACGCGGCTGCTGCTGTTGGCATCGTCCGCCGTGCCCTGACCCAGCCGCTGCGCTGGATCGCCCAGAACGCAGGCTTCGACGGCTACGTGGTGGTTTCCAAGGTTTCCGAACTGGACGCCAACCACGGCTTCAACGCCAAGTCCGGTGAATACGAGGACCTGATCGCCGCCGGCGTGATCGACCCCGTCAAGGTCACCCGCTCCGCTCTCCGCAACGCCGCTTCCATCGCTGCTTTGGTTCTCACCACCGAGACCCTGGTTGCCGAGAAGCCGGCCGAGGAAGAAGACGCACACGCAGGCCACAGCCACTAGGCTGCCTGCTCGAAGGAACCCCGGTCACGCCCTGCGTGGCCGGGGTTTCTTTGTGCCTGCGGTGGGGTACGGAACGGCTATTGTCCGCGTACGACGGCGGGCGGTACCCTGACGCTTGAAGCGGCCCGTTGGGTTCGCCAAGAGTGCCGCTTCCCGCCGGAAAAGTGAGATATGACAGTACCCGTCACCGCCCTGGATCTGGGTCGCTCGGCATTCACGGAACGCCGCTGGAGCGACGCTTTGGAGTGCCTGGTCCAAGCCGAGTCTGAAGGCGGGCTGCCACCCCAGGACATGGAATTGCTTGCCTCGGTTGCCATGCTGCTGGGGCTCAACGGCGAAGGCGTCGACTATCTCACCCGGGCCCATGGCGAGTACCTGACCGTGGGGGACACCGACAGCGCTGCCCGTTGCGCCGCCTGGCTGGTGATGTTCCTGATGGACTTGGGCGAGTATGCCCGCGGCAATGGCTGGCTCGCCAAGGCCAGGCGCCTGATCGAGGAAATGGACCGGCCTTCCGCCGGCGAAGGCTACCTGCTCATCCCCACCGGGCTTGGCACCTTGCGCGGGGGCGACCCGGACGGGGGCTACGCAATCTTCAGCCGGGCCCTGGACATCGGGCTCTCCTTCGGCGAGAAGGACCTCCAGGCCATGGGACGGCTGGGCCTTGGAACCTCCCGCCTGGCACTCGGTTTTTTCGAGGAAGGCCTGCAGCTCCTGGATGAAGTCATGGTGTCGGTCACGGCGGACGAAGTTTCCCCCATTCCGACGGGGATCATTTACTGCGCCGTGCTTGGCAGTTGCCGTCTTGCCCAGGACGTTGGACGCGCCCAGGAGTGGACGGCTGCACTGGAACGTTGGTGCGGCGAGCGTCCGGACATGGTGATGTTCGGGTCGCAATGCCAGGCGTTCCGTGCCGAGCTCCTCATCCTCCATGGGGCCTGGGATGAAGCCTTGGCCGTGGCCCGCGCCGCTGAGGGACGGCTTCGCAAAGGGGACCCGGATGCAACCTTCGGTGCTTGGTACCAGGAAGGCGAAGTGCTCCGGTTGCGTGGCCATGTCAAGGAAGCCGAGCAGGCCTTCAAGATGGCTGCGGAAACCGGCTTCGAGCCGGAACCGGGGCTTGCGTTGCTCCGGTTGGCCGCCGGGAAGACCACCGAAGCCCAAGCCCGCATCCAACGTGCCGCAGCCGGTGCCGACCCCGCGAACCGGCGAAGGCTGCTGCCCGCCGTCGTCGATATTGAACTTGAGGCGGGAAACCTGGCAGCGGCCAGAACCGCCGTCGACGAACTGACCGGCCGGATCAACGCTGCGAGCCGGCCCCTTGAACTGGCACTGGCGGCACAGTCCGAGGCGGCCGTCCTGCTGGCCGAGGGGGACGCGGCCGCAGCAGCAGTGGGGGCACGACGGGCCTGGCGCCTTTGGTACACCCTCGAAGCGCCGTTCCACGCAGCGAAAGCGCGCGTGCTGGCCGGCAAGGCGTGCGCGGCGCTGGGAGACACGGACTCGGCGGCAATGGAGTTCGAAGCTGCCCTTGCCGATTTCGCGGATCTCGGTGCCGGGCCGGCGATGTCGGAGGTCCAGGACCTGTGCGGTGCCCGAGGCAAGCCGCTGTTGTCGCCGCGGGAGTCGGAAGTCCTGGCGTTGGTCGCCGCCGGCCACTCGAACAAGTCCATTGCCCGGCTGCTGTACCTGAGCGAAAAGACTGTGGCGCGGCACGTCAGCAACATCCTGGCCAAGCTTGAGGTGCCCTCCAGGGCAGCCGCAACAACCTACGCCTTCGAACACCACCTCATCCCCTGACGCTCTCTCACGTATCACCCCCTTCAACCGGACGCTCTCTCACGTATCACCCCCTTCAACCTGACGCTCTCTCACCCACCGGTCCTGTGGGTACTAATACCCACACCCGTTCTGCCGAAAATGGGCAATCCTCCCGACGCGGCGGGGGAGGCCCGCGCCATAGCTTTGCTGTATCAACACACGCTGAACCATTCAGGAGGACAGCAGCCATGGAAGATCATCAGCACACCGAGGTGGACACGGTCATAGTGGGCGGCGGACAGGCCGGACTCGCGATGGGCCACTACTTGGCCAAGCAGAATCGAAATTTCGTCATCCTTGACCAGAACTCCAGGACCGGAGCGGCCTGGCGCGGCCGGTGGGATTCCCTCCGGCTGTTTACTCCTGCCAAATATGACGGCCTCCCGGGCATGCCGTTCCCGGGCGACCACCTTGCTTTCCCCACCAAGGATGAGCTGGCGGACTACCTTGAGGACTATGCCCGGAACTTCGAACTCCCGGTGGTCCTGGACACAAAGGTTGATGGCGTCCGGCAGGATGGCGACGGCTTCCTTGTGGGTTCGGGGGAGCGGAGTTGGCGTGCGCGGAACGTTGTAGTGGCCACCGGCGGCCACCAGCTTCCCAAGAGGCCGGCCTTCGCCAAGGAACTCGGGGAAGGCATTGCCCAACTGCATTCCACCGAATACCGGAACCCGGAACAGTTCCGGCCAGGTCCTGTACTGGTGGTGGGCCTGGGCAATTCGGGTGCAGAGATTGCCTTGGAGGCCAGCCGTACGCACCAAACGTACGTTGCGGGAAAGCCAAGTGGTGAGCTTCCGGTCCGTCACGGGCGCAACGGTGCGCGGTTCTTCCTTCCGGTGATCCGGTTCCTGGGATTGTATGTGCTGACCTTGAACACGCCGGTTGGCCGGAAAGCAGCCCCGGGGTTCAAAGCCATGGCCGCGCCGTTGATCCGCACCCGAACCAAGGAACTTGGCGCGGCGGGCGTCCGCATGGTGTCCAGGGTGGCCGGCGTGGCTGCGGGCAAGCCGCGCCTCGACGACGGAACACTCGTGGACGCGGCGAATGTGGTGTGGTGCACCGGTTACCGGGAAGACTATTCGTGGCTCAACCTTCGCGCCCCGGGCATGCCGGAGCACCATCGGGGTGTGGTGGAGTCTGTGCCCGGGCTCTACTTCCTGGGGCAGGAATTCCAGTTCGCTGCCGCCTCCGCCACCCTCCCCGGTGTCGGCAGGGACGCACGGTACCTCGCCGGGATCATGGCAGCGTCCCGTCCTGGCGCCCAGCAGGAAACCACGGCCCGGCGACGCCAACCCGCGGAGCAGGAAAGCGCATGAGGGCGCATTAATGTCCGTGGAATACATCACATGATCATTCAGTACCATTGAAGTAAGGCAACTTAGGATCGTTTGCCCCTTTCAGACCCGGAATCCGGATGGATTGGCACAGCCAGGACACAGGTTCAGCTGTGCTGATCCATAGCCGCAGATGAACTAATTGACCTCCGGAACCTGGTCCGTCTGGCCCACTTGACTGGGTCACATGCGCTGAAACGCATATGATGGAACCTTTGTGAATGAGCCTTTGAGGAATCGCCTAACGTGACTGCACCAACGATCCAACAGCCCGCCCGTCCCAACTGGCGGGCCGCCGGACCCGTTGCAAAGTCCAAATTCCGCCCGGAAATCCAAGGCCTTCGCTCCCTCGCAGTCCTCATGGTGGTCAGCTACCACATTTGGATCGGACGCGTGTCCGGAGGCGTGGATGTGTTCCTGCTGATCTCTGCATTCCTGATGACGTTGCAGTTTACCGGCCGCTATAAACAGCGGAGGTCCATGGACCTCATCCGGCACTGGCTCCACCTGTTCCGCCGCCTGATCCCGGCCGTGGTTGTTGTCCTGCTCAGCACCCTTGCCGCAACGTTCCTGTTCCTTCCACCGACGCGGTGGGTGGAAGTGGTCAACCAAGCTTGGGCATCGCTCTTCTACTACGAGAACTGGCTGCTCCAGACCCTTGCGGTCAACTACTACGCCACCGACCACAGCCTCGCCAGCCCCGTGCAGCACTTCTGGTCGCTCTCCATCCAAGGCCAGGTGTTCATCCTCTGGCCGGTCATCTTCGCAACCATGGCGATCATCTGCCGGAAGTTCAACCTCCGCTACCGCGCCTCGCTGGCCTACATTTTCGCCATCATCTTCATCGCATCCCTGACGTACTCCATCATCTTTACGGCCAACAACCAGGCCGTGGCCTATTTCGACACGTTCGCCCGGTTGTGGGAATTCGCATTGGGCACCCTGGTGGCACTCATCCTGCCCGCCCTCAACTTTTCAAAGCCTGTCCGCGTCATCATGGGATGGGTTGGCGTCGCGGCAATGCTCAGCTGCGGCATCATCCTGCAGGTGCAGACCGCATTCCCGGGCTTCGTCGCCCTCTGGCCCACACTTGCCGCCGTCGCCGTCATTGCCGCCGGACAAACCGGGAGCCGATTCGGCGTGGACCGCATCCTCAGCTCCAAGTTCCTGGTCCGGCTGGGTGACAATTCCTATGCCCTCTACCTCTGGCACTGGCCCATCCTGGTGATTGCGCTGGCCTGGAGCGGCAAGGACCACGCCGGCTGGCTGTCGGGATCGGCGATCGTGGCCTTGGCCCTGGTCCTGGCCTTCCTGACCACCAAGTTCGTGGAGAAGCCCTTCCGTGAGTGGAAGTGGCCCGAAGTGAAGAAGTGGCGGGCGGCGGTTTCGATTGCTGCGTGCCTGGCCATCGCCTGCACGCCGCTGCTCGGCTTCCAGTACAAGCAGTACCTTGACCAGAAGGCTGCCGAGACCCAGGCCTTCAACGACAATCCCGGCGCGCACGCCCTCCTGCCCGGCTACGTGGACCTGGTGAGTGACGGCGCGAAGACGCTTCCGACGGCGGAACAGTTGCCTGAGGACTGGGCGCACCTTTCGAACTCCTGCGAAGGCGATACGAAACCCGACGACAAGCTGCTGGCGGAGAACTGCCAAACCAACGATGTCGGCGCAGATGCCGTCAAGAACATCGTGGTGCTGGGAGATTCGCACTCCCAGCAATGGCTGGCAGCGATCGGTCCCTTGGCCGAGGCCGAGCATTGGAAGGTGACGGCCCTCTTGCTGGGCGGTTGCCACTTCATGCCGCAGAATCCCGATGCCGAAGCACAATGCAACGACTTCAATGCCGCGGCTTTCAAGTACGTGGCCTCGAAGACGCCGGACGCGGTGTTCATGGTGGGAACCATGGCTTCGCCGTCGTCGCCGGACGAAAAGCTCGTTTACGGCTTTGACCAGACGGTAACCAACTTCAACGATCTGGGGATCCAGGTTGTTGCCATGCGGGACAACCCCCGCTACGACTACAACGTCACCGAGTGCGCCCTGGCCAAGGGCGTGGACAGCTCCGAGTGCAAGTCGGACGAGCCGGACGTGCTCGCCGCCGAAAGCCCGTTCGCTGCCGTGCAGGCAACTTTCGGCAACGCCGCGTTCATGGACATGACCGACCTCTTGTGCGACGGCGTGACGTGCCCCAGCGTCATTGGCAATGTCTTCGTCTATTTGGACGACAACCATTTGTCCAGGACGTACGTGACCAGCATGGGGGACATGTTTGATGAGAGGTGGTTTGCCGCTACGGGGTGGACACGATGATGGCTAAAGCAGCGATGGGTACGGCACAAAGAACGACGGCGGAACGCACCTTCCGTCCGGAGGTCCAGGGCCTCCGGGCCTTGGCGGTGCTGATGGTGGCTTCGTACCATATCTGGCTGGGCCGGGTGTCCGGCGGAGTGGACGTCTTCCTGCTCATCTCGGCATTCCTGCTGACGCTGTCCTTCACCCGAAAGCTGGAGAACCACAAGCCACTCCAGCTCTTGCGGCACTGGCTGCACGTCTTCAAGCGGCTGCTGCCCGCCGTCGTCGTGGTTTTGCTTGCGGTGCTGACCGCCACCTGGACCTTCGTTCCACAAAGCCGCTGGCCCGATGTCCTCGCGGAGGCCTGGGCGTCCCTGCTCTACCGGCAGAACTGGCAGCTCGCGGAATCCGCGGTGGACTATTACGCGCAGGACCACTCCGGCGCGAGCCCGTTGCAGCATTTTTGGTCGCTGTCCGTCCAAGGCCAGGTGTTCATTCTCTGGCCGTTGATCTTTGCCGCTGTGGCGCTGCTGCAGCCGCAGCTGGCCAGGCTGTTCCGGGGCAGGAAGGCCGTGGCCCACAGGCCGTTGCTGTTCATGGCGTTCGGCTTGGTCTTCGTGGCTTCGCTCATTTTCTCGATCGACCAAACCGCCAACAACCAGGAGCTCGCCTACTTCGATACCCGGACCCGGCTGTGGGAGTTCGCACTCGGCTCCTTGCTGGCCCTGGCGCTGCCCTACCTCAAGCCGGGACGCCGCCTGCGTGTGTTCCTGGGCTGGGCAGGGCTTGCAGCCATGCTGTCCTGCGGGCTGATCCTGACCGTCGACCGCTCCTTCCCAGGTTTCGTCGCGTTGTGGCCCACCTTGGCTGCCGCGGCCGTGATTGTCGCCGGGCAAAGCGGCAGCCGCTTCGGAGCGGACCGCTTCCTCAGTTCGAAGCCGCTGGTCCTGGTGGGGGACAACTCCTACGCCCTCTATCTATGGCATTGGCCCGTCCTGGTGTTCTTCCTGCTGGTCACCGAAACCAGTGCCCCCAACCTCCTCCAGGGCCTGGCCATCATGGCTGGCTCCATGGTCCTTGCCGTCGCCACTACCCGCTACGTCGAAAAGCCCCTGCGCCGCTGGGAGTGGCCGAACGTGCGATCCTGGCGTGCCGCCGTCGTTATTGCTTCCTGTGGTGCGCTGCTGGCTGTGCCGGTGACGGTCTGGCAGGGGGCGATTTCCTCCGAGAACGCCGCGATCGCGGACCAGCCCATGGAGTTGACGCCCGGCGCGGCGGCGTTGGCGCCCCAGAATGCCGGCCAGCCAACACCTGAAGCCATGATCATTCCGGCGCCTGCCGCCATGAAGGACGAATGGGCGGACATCGACGGGCTCTGCACGGGGGAGAATGTGCCGTCCGATCCGGTGTTGCAGGGCTGCCTGCAGAACGACGAGCCCGAGGTGGTCACCAAGAGGATCGTGGTCCTTGGCGATTCGCACGCCCAGCAGTACATGGCGGCGCTGGGTCCCATTGCCAAGGCACATGGCTGGGAAGTGGTGACCCTCCTGAAGGGCAGTTGCCGTTTCGGCGCCGAGGCCTCCGAACGGGATGCGGAGTGCAATGAGTTCAACAAGGCCTCGGCCGCGTACGTCATGGAGCACAAACCTGATGCCGTGTTCACGGTGGCTTCGCTGACCCATGCCACCGCTCCGTTCGAGACCGAGGTGCCGGGCTATCTGGATGGCATCAAGCCGTTCACTGATGCCGGGATCGACGTGGTGGGGGTCCGGGACAACCCGCGCTTCAGCATCAACATGCCCGAGTGCGTCCAGAAGAAGGGCCCGGATTCACCGGATTGCAACGCCCCGCTGGAAGAGTCCCTGGCAGCGTCCTCGCCGCTGGACGACTACGTGGGCAAGGTGGACCGGCTCTATCTGATGGACATGAGCGATTTCATTTGCGAGCAGGGAACCTGCCCGGCCGTAGTGGGCAATGTCTACGTCTATAAGGACGACAACCACCTCACCAAGACCTACGTGCAGAGCATGATCCCCATGTTCGAGGAACGTCTGCTGGCAGCGACGGGCTGGTCCGCGAACTAGCCCACCTGCCGCTTGCGCACCACGGGAAGCACGACGGCGGCCTGCCGCCAGTGCTGTTGCTCACACTCGGCCGCCGCGGAATATGGCGATGGGCGCAGAGGTTCTAGTATTTATCCAACACTTCTGCACAGGCCAGTCCCGTAATGACGGGCTGGTCATCAGTTGCAACCCCTACCAGTTCCAGTCCCCACACCCAGGTAAGAGGCGCACTCATGACCCAGCCCGAACACGATCCCTTTGGCTTCATTGGCCTGACCTACGACGACGTCCTGCTGCTCCCCGGACACACGGACGTTATTCCGTCCGACGCCGATACTTCGTCCCGCCTGTCCCGCCGCATCAGCGTCCAGACGCCCCTGTTGTCGGCAGCCATGGACACCGTGACCGAGTCCCGCATGGCCATCGCCATGGCACGCCAGGGTGGCCTTGGGGTGGTCCACCGCAACCTGTCCATCGATGACCAGGCCGACCACGTGGACCGCGTGAAGCGCAGCGAGTCCGGCATGATCACCAACCCGCTGACCATCAACCCCGAAGCCACGCTGCAGGAGCTCGACGAGCTGTGTTCGCGCTACCGCGTTTCCGGCCTCCCGGTAGTGGATCCCGAGGGACGGCTCCTGGGCATCGTGACCAACCGCGACACCCGGTTCATTCCGGAGTCCGAGTTCCCGTCCCGCCGCGTCAGCGACGCCATGACCAAGATGCCGCTGGTCACGGGCCACGTGGGCATCAGCCGCGAAGAAGCTTCCCACAAGCTCGCCACCAACAAGATCGAGAAGCTCCCCCTGGTGGATGACCAAGGCCGCCTGAAGGGCCTCATCACCACCAAGGACTTCACCAAGGCCGAGCAGTACCCGCTTGCCACCAAGGACGACGAGGGCCGCCTGCGCGTCGGTGCGGCGATCGGCTTCTTCGGTGACGGCTGGGAGCGCGCCATGAAGCTCATCGACGCCGGCGTTGACGCCCTGTTCGTGGATACCGCGAACGGCCACTCCCAGGGCGTGCTGGACATGATCGCCCGCCTGAAGTCCGATCCCGTGGCCGCACACGTGGACATCATCGGTGGCCAGGCGGCCACCCGCGAAGGTGCCCAGGCCCTGATCGACGCCGGCGCCGACGGCATCAAGGTGGGCGTGGGGCCGGGTTCCATCTGCACCACCCGCGTGGTGGCCGGAGTTGGCGTTCCGCAGATCACCGCCATCTACGAATCCGCGAAGGCCGCCATTCCGGCCGGCGTGCCGCTGATCGCCGACGGCGGCCTGCAGTACTCGGGCGACATCGGCAAGGCCCTCGTGGCCGGTGCCGACACCGTGATGCTGGGCTCCTTGCTGGCTGGCTGCGAGGAGTCCCCGGGCGACCTCATCTTCGTCAACGGCAAGCAGTTCAAGAGTTACCGCGGCATGGGCTCCCTCGGTGCCATGCAGTCCCGTGGCAAGAACACGTCCTACTCCAAGGACCGCTACTTCCAGGCCGACGTCTCCGGCGACGACAAGCTCATCCCCGAGGGCATCGAAGGCCGTGTGGCCTACCGTGGCCCGCTGGCATCGGTTGCCTACCAGTTGGTTGGCGGCCTCCGCCAGACCATGTTCTACACCGGCGCCCCGACGATTCCGGAACTGAAGGCCCGCGGCAAGTTTGTCCGCATCACGCCGGCCGGCCTGAAGGAATCGCACCCGCACGACATCCAGATGACCGTCGAAGCGCCGAACTACAACTCGCGCTGACACAACTCAGGTTCCCCGTGGATTTTCCACGGGGAACCTTTGTTTTGTGACACCCGCCTTCGGCCCGCGGGGGCGGGCATAGGCTGGGCACATGTCTGGAATACCCTCGGGGCCACGCCACCCGGAATCCGTCCGGGTGACCAAGGCGCCGCCCCGCAAGCTGGCCCTCCGCCCGTACGCACGCGCCGTCGGGCAGGTCCTGAAAGTGAGCTTCAAGGCCTCGCCGGCAGCAGTGGTCATGAAGGTGGCCGGCTCCCTGATCTCGGCCACCCTGCCGTTGGTCACCACCTACTTCGCGGCCCTCACCACCACGGCTTTGGCAGCCGGCTACGCGGGGGATCCCGACGCCGGTCCGCGGGCGGTTTTGTACGTGGTCATCACCGCGGCGCTGGGGTTGTTCTGGGGCGGGTTCAGCAGCGTGGACCGCTACATCCAGCAACTCATGAGCTTCCGCGTTGGCGCGATCGTGGGGGACCTCATGTACCAGAGGTTCCTCGCCCTGGAGTTCTGGCGCTATGACGACAAAGAGACCGTAGACCTCTACGACCGCGCCAAACGCTTTTCCGATTCCTACGCCCGGGTGCTGGACCGGATTGCCGCCATCTTCACGCAACTCGTTTCCGTCATCCTGGCCATTGGCGCGCTGGTGCTGGTGAGCTGGTGGATTGCCGTGATTGTCCTGGTAGCGATTGTTCCCAGCGTCTACCTGCAGTTCAAGCTGTCCCGTGAGCAGATTGCCCACTGGAACACCCAGGTCGATTCACGGCGGCAACGCAGAATGATCGAACAGAACCTGCTCCGGCCGCAGCACATCGCAGAGATGCGGCTGTACGGGATCGTGGGATACCTCATGGAGTTGAGGTCGCGCCTGAGGGACGCTGACGAACGCCGGCGGCTCGATTTCCAGAAACGGTACATCCCCAAGCAACTGGCCGCCGACTCCCTGCAGTACGGCGCCGAAGTAGTTTCGCTCGTCTGGGTGGTGGGCCAGATCATCGCGCGGGCCCAACCCGTAGGGCAGTTCCTGTACGTCCAGCAGATCGTGAGCCGGGCCCTGTCCACCGCAAACAACCTTGTTTCGTCCCTGAGCTCCATCGATGAGGATCTCGCGAACCTCAAGGACTACGAGTTGTTCATGACACTTCCTGTTCCCAGCGGGCATGAGCCTCCGCTGCGCCGCTCCCCGGAAACCGTGGAAATGCGCGACATCCGCTTCAGCTACACGGGTAGCGACATTGAGGTGATCAAGGGAATTTCGCTGACCATCAAAGCCGGTCAACACATCGCGATCGTGGGGGAGAACGGCGCTGGAAAGTCGACGCTGATCCGTATCCTGGCAGGACTGTACCGGCCGGATTCGGGGCAGGTACTCCTCGACGGCGTGGATCTGGCCGGTATCGATGTGACCAGTTGGCACCGGCACCTCGCCGTCCTGAGCCAGGAGTTCCTCCGGTACGAGTTCGCCACTGCCGCGGAGAACATCTACCTCGGCGACGTTGAGCAGCCGCGCGATGACCAGCGCATCCGGCGCGCGGCCTCGGACGCCGAGGCGATGGAGTTCATCGGCAAGCTGCCCAACGGCCTGGAGAACCATGTGAGCAACTGGATGGAGGATCCACGCGGGCGGAAGGGCAGTGGATTATCCGGTGGCCAGTGGCAGCGGCTGGCCATGGCCCGGAATTTCTACAGGGATGCGTCCTTCATGGTCATGGACGAACCCACATCCGCCATCGATGCCTTGGCTGAGCACCGGATCTTCACGCGGCTGTTCGCCGACCGCAGCAGCACCATCATCGCCATCAGCCATCGCCTGGCCACCATTGAGAAGGCCGACGTCGTGTACATGCTTGAGGACGGGCGGATTGCCGAGCAAGGGACGCACAAGGAGTTGGTGGCACTGCGCGGCCGCTACTACAGGATGTTCGAATCCCAGCTCACAGTAGACGAGACCAGCCGGTAGGGTACCGAGGCCTAGAGAGGTCCGTATCCGGCATTGCCATAAGGATCACGCCAGGTGGCGAGGTCTTGTTCCAGGAGTGCGCGGAAGCGTGGATCATTTGCGGTCTTGGTGCGAAGGGATTCCCGCGATCGGCCCATGATGGTGGCCGGGATAATGATCCCGGCCACGAGAAGGCAGATGACGAACGCCAGAACCATGGCCAGCGTCAGCAGGAGCCCGGGATCCTGCCACGTCGATGGTTTGGCCGTGAAGGCGAACAGCCCTATGAAGACGATCAGGATGAACGCCACGAAGGACACCGCCCCCCGCAAGTTCCCTGGCCCACGATTGATAAGAGCCCTGCTTGTTCGCGGCAACCGGTCCCGCACCCGTCCATAAAAGACACCGCACAGCACCATGATCGCCAAGCCGGGAACGCCGAGCGCCGGAACCGGAACGAACGTGCCGAGCCGGGCGGCGAGGAGAGCTCCCAGGAGGATGAGGTTTGCACCGATACCGATTCCTGCCGCCCAGGCGCCCATAAAGGCGCCACGCGCTCCGGCGATTTCGCGAAGACGGGAGCGCACATTCGGGGGAGTGATGGCGGAGAGCTCAGGGGAAAGCCAATAATCCAAGGGGCGGTCAGGAGGCGAAAGGGGAGAGGGGCTTGTCTGGTAGCTCACCCTGGCTACTGCTTCAGGCCTGCGCGGATACGGGAATCGAGGTCCTCACGCGCGAAGGGTGACGAATTGAGGTTCTCGCCTTCCCCCGTGGCGATCGAAAGGGAACCGTCTGCCTCCGCTTTGACGTGGACTGCGCGGGAGGTTCCGTTAGGGAAGTGCTGGCGGGTTGTGGCTGCCGCCGGGAAACCGTCCGGTGCTTGGCTCAAATAGTAGTCAGCCATCTGGACGGCCGTGGTGATCATGCCCTCCGTGCCCGTGATGGGGTGGAGTTCGTGAACGCCGTACTTGCTCAAGTTGAGCAACAGGGCGCCTTGTTCTGCGCCGAACATGAAGGAAACGTGCTCCGAGGACGGGGTGACAAGCGCTGTTTCCAACCATGCCGTGGCATCCGCCAGGACGGCCGTAACCGTGGCAGCCGGCCCCACCGGCAAGAGTGCGTCGTTTTCGACCTTCATCAAACCACGCTCCAGCAGGGTGGAGACACCGGCCTGTTCCAGCGGTGACCCGGCGGCGTGGTCGAGGCGGAACAGGGTTTGGCACCTCAGCGCGCCGTCGGTGCCAGCCATCGCGATCAAAGCAATGAGCTCGTGTTCCGTGATGAGCAATGCCTGGGTTTCTTCGGTCTGGGTGGTCATTTCTGCCCTCTCTTGAGCGATTCTGTGTCCAGTCTAGGAAATGGGGCGATCATGTGAGCCATCCCCAGACCTTCTTTGCGCCGTCGGCCACTGCTCCGCCAACGTCCTTGGCGCCTTCCCAGACGTGCTTGGCTCCGTCAGCCACCATGGAAGAAGCGGAGTCGTAACCCATATGGGTGGCGAGGAGGCCCAGCCCGCCCCAGGCAATGCCGGCGACGGCGCAGGCAGGGCCAATGACCGGAACAAAGCTGCCCACGGCCAAGGCAGCGGATATGCCGCCATCCACGGCAACGCCGGGATGTCCCGTCTGGATCCCTTGATAGACCTGCAACCCACCGGTGACGATGCCCAAGGCTCCGGAGAGACGGCCCAGCATGGACGTGCCGTTGAGCAACCGGGTGCCCTTGACATACCCGACGCCCGCGGCCTGGCCGTATTGGGCACTCAGCCTAGGCCAGCTCGTCAGTTCCGTGACCAACCCGCCCTTGGCCATCTGGGCCAGGATGTTGTCCGCAAACAAGCCGCCTGCGGTCACGAGTCCGTTTCCGGCCCACCATCCCTCGCTGCCGGTGACGCCGAACAGTCCTTCCAAACCAGTGACAGGCGTTGGTTGGTTTCCGCCGCCGGGACCTTGCGGATCAACCGGTCCACTTGGTCCATAGCCAAGGGTGCTGGCCTTGTCCTGTTCATCGGCCTGGGTGCGGAGGGTCTTGGACGCGTCATCCAAGGAACGCGCCGTTTTGTGCAGGAGGGGCCGCAGGGTGCTGCTCCATTCGCGGCGGAAGCGGTCGCCGTCGGTTCCTTTCCACGCAACGCTGGAGATCAGGCCGTTGATCTGGAGTTCCTGGTTCTGGAGCCGGCTGCCGGCCTGTCCCATTTGTTTGGATAACGAGCGGAGCTGTTCAATGTCGGCTCCGTAGAATCCAGGCGCCACGGGTCCCCCCTTGCATGGTGTGAATGTGTTTTCGCAGGCTAGCGGATGTGTCGAGGACCCTGCCATGGGCACCTCTGCCCATGGGGGCGGGCAGTTCCCGCGCGCTTTGTGAAGTGCCCCCTTTGATGGGCGAACCGGGGTTCCGGGAGCGGTCCAGTAAAGTAAGAGCCGTGACTTATGAGATTGAGATTGGCCGTGGCAAGCGTGGGCGTCGTGCCTACTCCCTGGATGACATCGCGATCGTCCCGAACCGCCGGACGCGCGACCCGAAGGATGTCTCGGTCTCGTGGCAGATCGACGCCTATAAGTTCGACATGCCGGTGATCGGCGCTCCCATGGACTCCGTGATGTCTCCGGAGACCGCGATTGCCCTGGGCCGCTTGGGTGGCCTGGGTGTCCTTGACCTCGAGGGCCTGTGGACCCGTTACGAAAACCCGCAGAAAATCCTCGACGAGATCGCCGGCCTGGCCGACGAAACCAGCAGCCCGGCCGTCACCCGCCGGATGCAGGACCTGTACCAGGCCCCGGTCCAGCCGGAGCTCATCAGTTCGCGCCTGGCCGAGATCCGCGCGGCCGGCGTCACCGTGGCCGGCTCGCTGACTCCGCAGCGCACGCAGGAACACTATAAGACCGTGGTTGCTGCCGGCGTCGATATCTTCGTTATCCGTGGCACCACAGTCTCCGCCGAGCACGTCTCCAAGAACCACGAGCCGCTCAACCTGAAGCAGTTCATCTACGAGCTCGATGTTCCCGTCATCGTCGGTGGCGCGGCCGGTTACACCCCGGCCCTCCACCTGATGCGGACCGGTGCGGCCGGCGTCCTGGTCGGATTCGGCGGCGGCGCCACCACCACTACCCGCCGTGCGCTGGGTATCCATTCGCCCATGGCATCGGCTATTTCCGACGTCGCCGCTGCCCGCCGCGACTACATGGATGAGTCCGGCGGACGTTACGTGCACGTCATTGCCGACGGCGGCATGGGCAGCTCGGGCGACATCGTCAAGGCGATCGCCATGGGCGCAGACGCCGTTATGCTGGGCAGCGCGCTTGCCCGCGCTGAGGAAGCCCCCGGCCGTGGCTGGCACTGGGGTCCCGAAGCCCACCACCTCGAATCCCCGCGTGGCGACCGCGTCAACGTTGGCACGGTCGGTCCGCTCGAGGAAGTCCTGTTTGGGCCTGGTCACCATACAGACGGCACATCCAACCTGATCGGCGCCCTCCGCCGTTCGATGGCCACCACAGGGTACTCCGACCTCAAGGAGTTCCAGCGCGTGGACGTCGTTGTGTCACCTTACGCAGGCAACTAGTCCTTCAGCACCATGCTTCCCCCGCCAGGTCCGGGACTGCCCACGACGGCGGGCAGCAAGTAGGGTAGGGGACTACCAGCAATTGCGTTTGAGGAGGAGTCCGATGAGCAATGTCGCAGGCGGCCCACAGGTGAACCCCTCCGGAGCCCTCAGCCCGGAGTCCCGTGCCGCTTCCATCGAAGCCCTGAAAGCCACCGCCGAATCCGGCAAGGAGCTCGACATCCTGATCGTCGGTGGCGGCGTTGTGGGTGCCGGCGCCGCCCTTGATGCCGTGACGCGTGGCCTCACGGTGGGCATAGTGGAAGCCCGCGACTGGGCCTCGGGGACATCGTCGCGTTCTTCCAAGCTCATTCACGGCGGTTTGCGCTACCTGGAGATGCTCGATTTCGCCTTGGTCCAGGAAGCCCTCCAAGAGCGCGGCCTGTTGATCCAGACCATCGCTCCGCACCTGGTCCGGCCCGTTCCGTTCCTGTACCCGCTGACCCGCCGGGTGTGGGAACGCCCCTACGTGGGTGCCGGCATCATGCTCTATGACACCCTCGGCATAACATCCGGCCATAGCCGCGGCGTCCCCATGCACAAGCACTTGTCCAGGCGTGGCACCTTGCGGGCCGCGCCCAGCCTGAAGGACGACGCCTTCGTCGGTTCCATCCGCTATTACGACGCGCAGGTGGACGATGCCCGCCTGGTGGTGAACGTCGTCAGGACCGCCGCCCACTACGGTGCGTACGCGGCCAACCGGGTCCGCGTGGTCGATTTCCTCCGCGAAGGCGAACGCGTGGTCGGAGCCAAGCTCGAAAACCAGGAAGACGGCAGCGTGTTTGAAGTCCGTGCCAAGCAGGTTGTCAACGCAACCGGCGTTTGGACCGACGAGACGCAAGCCATGGTCACCGACCGGGGCCAGTTGAAGGTACGGGCTTCCAAGGGCATCCACCTGGTGGTCCCGCGGGACAGGTTCCAATCCACCGTCGGGCTCATTCTTCGTACCGAAAAGTCCGTGCTCTTCGTCATTCCCTGGGGCCGACACTGGATCATCGGCACCACGGACACCGACTGGAAGCTGGACAAGGCTCACCCGGCGGCTTCCAGCAAGGACATCGACTACGTCCTGGAACACGTCAACCGCGTCCTCAAGCGCCCATTGACGCGCGAAGATGTGGAAGGCGTCTACGCCGGCCTCCGGCCGCTGCTCGCCGGTGATAACGACTCCACGGCCAAGCTCTCACGCGAACACGTCGTGGCCCACCCGGTTCCCGGGCTCGTGGTGGTTGCCGGCGGAAAGTACACAACGTACCGGGTCATGGCCAAGGATGCCGTGGACGAGGCAACCCGGGCCATGGACGAGCGCGTTCCCTCCAGTTGCACCGAGACCATACCGCTTCTCGGTGCCGAGGGCTTCAAAGCGGCATGGAACCGTCGCGCCCGTTCGGCTGACGAGGCCGGGGTTCATGTGGCCAGGGTGGAGCACCTGCTCAACCGGTACGGATCGATGGCCTCGGAGGTGCTTGAACTGATCGCAGGACAACCCGGACTGGCCGATCCGCTTCCCGGTGCGGACGACTATCTCGCCGCGGAGGTGGTGTACGCCACCACGCACGAGGGAGCACGTCATGTTCATGACGTTTTGACGCGCAGGACCCGCATTTCCATCGAAGCCTGGGACCGGGGTGTGTCCGCCGTGCCCGTAGTGGCTAAGCTGATGGGAGAAATCCTCGGCTGGAGCGAAGCCCAGCGCGAAAGCGAAATCAAGCATTACCTGGCGCGTGTGGAAGCCGAACGGCTCAGCCAGGAACAACCCGATGACGAATCGGCGGATGCCGCCCGTATGGGAGTCGACGACATCGTGCCCCTTCGCTGACGCGCCGGGAAAGCAACCAGTTGGGGAGCTGCGGCCGGGAGGCCACACTGGAGGGAACACGACTTGGCCGAACCACTTGACCGGTATGACGCGGAACTGACCACGCCGGACACCGTCATTCTTGAACTTGTAGCAGCAGACAAGATTGACGCTGCGGCACAGCTGGCGGAAAGGCTTCACGCTGCCGGCCGCATCTCCAACCTGGAGGGCTTCCTGGAGACGGTCAACTCGCGGGAACATCAATTGGCCACCGGCCTGCCCGGAGGCATTGGGCTTCCGCACGCGCGCAGCGAGTTCGTGGACCGTATTTCCATTGCCGTCGGCGTGACCAAGTTCGGGCACTCGCTCGATTTCGGCGCAAGCGACGGACCGGCGACCGTCGTCCTCCTGATCGCCACCCCGGCGAGCTCTTTCTCCGACCATTTGGAAGTCCTGGCAACGTTGGCCCGGTCCTTATCCAAGGAATCTTTCCGTGAGTCGCTCCGCCGTGCCCACGATCCCGAGGTCATCTCCGAACTCATCAACTCCTCCCTGGTGTTCTTCGACCACTGAGATTGGGCCCCGCGCCCCGAACCTCGTTTCGTTGTTCTACAGCCGGACGAAGTACGGTTAAGGGGTGTTGAAAACTGCGCTGAAACCCCGCTGGATCGCAGGATTGGTCTTTGCGCTCCTGCTGTCCGGGGTGTTTGTGCTGCTCAGCCAATGGCAGCTCAGCCGCTCAACGCAGCATGACCCGCCGGAACCGTCCAGCGTAGAGGACGTCAAACCATTGGTGGATGTCCTCCAGCCCGGACAGTTCTTCCCCGGATCGGTCCAGGACCAGATGGTCAGTGCCACGGGACATTACGACGCCGGCAAGCAGGTTCTGGTTGAAGGCCGGCTCTACGACAACCAAAAGGGCTATTGGATCGTCTCCGCATTCGCCGTGGACAACGCTCCCAAGCTCAGTGGCGTCGCCGCGTCGCCCCAGACCTGGATTCCGGTTGCCCGTGGTTGGGTGGCGGATCCCGCCCAAGCCGACCAGCCGCCGTCGGGCGCCGTGACGCTGACCGGCCGCCTGTTGCCGTCCGAGGCGCCCGTACCAAACGTCGACGCCGGTCCAGGCCGTGCGTCCGCCGTGGCCGTTGCGGAACTCATCAACGACTGGGGAGTTTCCAGCTACCCCGGATTTGTTGCTGCAACCTCCCAAACCACGGCTGCGGGACCTGTCGCCGCCAATGGCGATGTCAAGGCCCTGAACATCCCGGCACAGCCCCCGGCCCAGCAGGTCAATTGGCTCAACCTGTTCTACTCCGTGGAGTGGGTGGTCTTCGCTGGCTTCGCGCTGTACATCTGGTGGCGGATGGTGGCCGACGACTACCGCCGTGGACTCGAAGGCGACGACGAATACGACGACGAACCGGACGATGGACCCGCCCCGGAACAACAAACAACTGAGCCAAACCACAGTGAGCCAGAACAAAAGGTGCAACCATGATTGAGCCCAAACCGGCAGTCCAGCCCGAGCAGTCGGGACCCAAGCCCAAGAAGCGGCGGTTCGGCGGAACGGAAGCCCAAATCCGTTCGGCGTTGAAGTTCTACAAGGTCATGGCGTACCTCACCGGTGCCATGCTCCTCCTCCTTTGTGCTGAGCTCATCGCCCGCTACGGCTTCGGCGTCTCGCTGTTTGCCGGCGGCACGGATGCCGTGACCGGCCAGCCGTTCGGATTCGGCTTCGCGGAATCGGAGCCCAAGGGTGTGATCGGCGGATTCAACATTTCCACCACCGTCCTGATCGTCCACGGCTGGATGTACGTGGTCTACCTCATCTCCAACTTCCGGCTGTGGTCCCTCCTGCGCTGGCCATTCTCCAAGTTGGTCCTGCTGGCGCTGGGTGGCGTCGTTCCGCTGATGTCCTTCATCGTGGAGAAGAAGTTCCACGCACAGGTCGAAGCCGAATTGGCAGCCAACCCGCAGGCATCGAAGCGTTACTAGCACGTCCTGGAGGCCCCGGGTGTGAGATGCCTTACGGACACGCCGGATTTGCCGCTCCCGAGGCTGTCCCGGTGTGCGCCGGGGCGGCCCGGCAAAGTAGTCTTGTTTGGTGACTACTCCCACCGCACCCCAGACTTCACAGAAGCCGGTGCTGGTTGTTGACTACGGTGCCCAGTACGCGCAGCTGATTGCCCGCCGCGTCCGTGAAGCGAATGTGTATTCGGAAATCGTTCCGCACACCTTCACCACCGAGCAGCTTCTGGCCAAGAACCCGGCAGCCATCATCCTTTCCGGCGGACCCTCCAGCGTCTACGCCGAGGGAGCTCCGAGCGTCGGAGCGGACCTCTTCGAGGCCGGCGTTCCGGTCTTCGGCATCTGCTACGGCTTCCAGGCCATGGCAAACGCCTTGGGTGGCAAGGTTGCCCAGACCGGCCTGCGGGAGTACGGCGCAACCGAAGCTTTGGTTGTTGGCGACGCCCGCTCCATCCTGGACGGCGTCCCCGCATCGCAGAACACCTGGATGAGCCACGGTGACTCAGTGCACGAGGCGCCTGAGGGCTTCGAAGTGCTGGCGACGACGGCAGGCGCACCCGTTGCTGCCTTCGCCAACGAGGACAAGAAGCTCTACGGCGTCCAGTGGCACCCGGAGGTCAAGCACTCCGTCCACGGGCAGCACGTCCTGGAGAACTTCCTCTTCAAGGGTGCGGGGCTGAGCCCCAACTGGACCACCGGCAACATCCTTGAGGAGCAGGTGGATCGTATCCGCCAGCAAATCGGTGACTCCAAGGTCATTTGTGGCCTGTCCGGCGGCGTCGATTCCGCCGTCGCAGCAGCACTGGTTCAGCGTGCCGTGGGGGACCAGCTGACTTGTGTGTTCGTCGACCATGGACTCCTTCGCGAAGGCGAAGCCGAGCAGGTTGAGCGCGACTTCGTGGCCGCAACCGGCGTCAACCTCTACGTTGCCAACGAGCAGGAACGCTTCCAGTCAGCACTGGCCGGGGTCAGCGATCCCGAAACCAAGCGCAAGATCATCGGCCGGGAATTCATCCGCGCCTTCGAGGAGGCGGAGCGGGCCATCATCGCCCAGGCCGCTGCCGAGGGCGAGAAGATCAAGTTCCTGGTCCAGGGCACCCTCTACCCGGACGTCGTCGAATCGGGCGGCGGCGAGGGCGCTGCGAACATCAAGAGCCACCACAACGTGGGCGGTCTCCCCGAGGACCTGCAGTTCGAACTCGTGGAGCCCCTGCGGGCACTCTTCAAGGACGAGGTCCGCGCCGTGGGTGCCCAGCTTGGCCTGCCGCAGGAAATCGTCGGCCGCCAGCCCTTCCCCGGCCCCGGCCTGGGAATCCGCATTGTTGGCGAAGTCACCAAGGAGCGGCTGGACCTGCTGCGGAAGGCCGACGCCATTGCCCGTGCCGAACTGACCGCTGCCGGACTCGACAACGATGTTTGGCAGATGCCGGTAGTGCTGCTGGCAGATGTCCGCAGTGTCGGTGTGCAGGGCGACGGCCGTACCTACGGCCACCCGATCGTGCTGCGTCCGGTGTCCTCCGAGGACGCCATGACTGCTGACTGGTCCCGTTTGCCCTACGACCTCCTGGCCCGGATCTCCAACCGGATCACCAACGAGGTGGACGGCGTGAACCGCGTGGTGCTGGACGTGACCAGCAAGCCGCCGGGAACCATCGAGTGGGAATAGCATTCTGAATGGCCGGTCTCCGTCGGGAGGCCGGCCATTGTGCTGCCCGCCCCAACCTTGCTTTGCGGAACTGTGAAATGACGGCGAATTTTGCCATGTCCAGTGTTGCGGAGCGGGCTCGGCGCGTATTCCCGCTACCCTCGAAAGTATGCCGGTATGGTCCAAGGCGTCTAAAGCTAGTTCAGAAAAGAAGGCAGAAGTTGTGTCATTAGGTCAAGGCCACGAAGAGGACTCCGAAGAGCTCCGGAAATGGCTGTCTGGACTTAAGCCCGTCACTGGGGCGGACACCATGCTTCGCTTCGTCAAGACGCCGGAAGGCGCCATAGACCTCAGCACAGCGCACCCGTCCGGTCTGGCACAGTTGCTCGCCGGCCGTCGAACCCGCTTGTCCACGCTGATCCGGGACCGCCAGCAATACCTGGTTGCCGCCCGGGCGGCGCGCAATATCCGCTCCAAGATCTTTGAACTGGGCAACGACCGCGGCATCGAGGCAGGTTACTTGTCGGCCGGGACCGTGGTGTGGACCTCTGCCGTCGGTGGCAAGCCCCAGCGCGTTTCGGCCCCGGTCATGCTCACCGCAATCACGCTCACCGTCCGTCCAGGAGAGGACGACTTCGAGCTGCAGCTGACCGAACAGGCCCGGATGAACCCTGCCTTGGTGCGGCACCTCAAGTCCGTCCACGGCATCGTGTTCGACGTCAACGCGGTGGCCCGGATGGCGTACAACACCGCGCGGCTGGACCCGCAACCGGTCCTGGACCGC
This sequence comes from Paenarthrobacter sp. NPDC058040, assembly GCF_042885775.1. Classification (NCBI taxonomy): domain Bacteria; kingdom Bacillati; phylum Actinomycetota; class Actinomycetes; order Micrococcales; family Micrococcaceae; genus Paenarthrobacter; species Paenarthrobacter sp. NPDC058040. Next base: position 132,013 of record NZ_JBHVRN010000003.1, on the reverse strand, counting down.
CTCGCCACCCTGGTACAACCGATCCATGGCGCGGACGTAGAGTTCAATCTCTTGGTAACTACCCTCGCGGACCTCTCGGGCAACCTCGACGATCCTTGGATCAACATGAACAACCCCACCGTGGCCGCCTTGGCAACGGCTGCCAACGGCGGCGACGTGGAGCCCGAGCCCATCAAGGCCGGGCGGTTCCCCAGCCTGGACGAGCGCGATCCCGCCGATGAACTCCTGCTCCTGGACGCTGACACTGACCAGCAGTACGTGGTGGATGCTGTCCGGGCCGGCGATTCGCTGGTGGTCAGCACGCCTCCCGGCAGCGGACAAACGCAGACGGCCATCAATGCCATTGGTGCCTTGGTGGCGGAGGGTAAATCCGTTCTGGTGGTGGGGGAGCGGCAATCGAGCCTCGCTGCCCTTTCTGCGCATCTGGACACACTGGGGCTCGAATCGATGCTCTTCCGTCCCGGAAACGGCACCACACCGCAGCAGCTCAAGGGCCAGTTGGTCCGTGCCATCATGCGGAACGAGAAAGCCCTTGAACCCCAACTGGGCAATCTCCACGAGACACTGACCGGGCATCGCCATGCCCTGACAGACCACGTGGCATCGCTGCACAACGTGCGTGAGCGGTGGGGCTGCTCGCCGTACCAGGCCATGCAATCCCTCGCCGAGCTGACGTCCATCCACCCGGCTCCGTCCACCACCGTGAGGCTCAAGCGCAGCGTCCTGGACAACATCAAGGACCGCGAAGAACTTGCCGGCCGCCTGCGCCGTGCCGCCGAGCTGGGCAGTTTCAGCCGGGCATCCACGTCGAGTCCTTGGTACGGGGCGCGGCTGGTTACGCGCAAGGAAACCGAAGAAGCCCAGCAGCTCGCCCGGGTGGCCGAGGAAAAGCTTCCCGTGCTTCGGGAGCGCATGAAGCAGTTGGCTGACCATGCCGAAATCCGCCTGGGGGACACGTTCACCGAGTGGGGTACCCAGCTCGAGCTTCTGATCGCCGTTCGCGAGAGCTTGGACAAGTTCACTCCGGATATTTTTGATCGCCCCGTCCACGACCTCATTTCCGCTACGGCGAGCTCTGCCTGGCGGCGTGAACGCAACCTCGAGATGCCGTCCATGCAGCGCTCCCGCTTGCGCCGGGTGGCCAAGGAATACGTCCGTCCGGGTGTCCACATCGCCGATCTCCACAGTTCCTTGGTCCTGGTCCAGGAACAGCGCGCGCTGTGGGCCGGTTACGCCACCACCCAGCGGCACCCCGCCGTCCCTTCCGGCCTTGCGGACCTTGGCGCGCTGTACCGCGAGCTGGATGGCGAACTCCGGCGTCTGGGTGAATCCCTGAAGCACACCTCCAATGGTGGCTCCCTGCACGGAACTCCGTATCCGGAACTCATGGAACGCCTGGAACGGCTGGTAGCTGATACCGCCACCCTGGAGACCCTCCCCGAACGCACTCTCCTGATCGAGCAGATGCGTGAGCACGGACTTGGGGAACTGCTGACCGACCTTGCCGCGCGTGAAGTTCCTGCGGCGTCGGTGGCAGCCGAGCTGGACCTGGCTTGGTGGCAGTCCGCATTGGAAGCCATGATCAGCGGCGACGACTACCTCGCCATGTCCGACGGCGATTCGCTGCGCCAGTTGGAAGCCGAATTCCGTTTGGCCGACCAAGCACACATCGCCAGTGGTGCCGCGCGCCTCCGGTGGCAGCTGGCCAGCAGGTGGCGCCAAGGAATCGTGGAACACCCCCGACAGGCGGAACTGCTTCGTGCGCTGCTCAAGGACGGTCGCGTGACCCTCCCGGCGTTGAGCGCCCAGGCTCCCGAGCTGGTACCTCTGCTGGTTCCCGTGTGGTCGGTCAGCCCGTATCTACTCACGGGTGTGCTTCCGGCCGAGCAGAAGTTCGATGCTGTTGTGGTCATCGACGCGGAGTCGACGTCCCTCCAGGCAGTACTTCCAGCCATTGCCCGTGCACGGCAAGTCATTGCCTTCGGCGATGCAAAGATCGCCAATGCCCGCACCTTCAGCGTGGCAGTGGAGCCTCCTGTGGCGGGCGTTGCCAGCCACGAACCCGTGGACAGCGCCTTCACGGCCTTGGCGCGGGTCCTGCCCACGTGGCAACTGAACTGGGTGTACCGCGCTGTGGACGAGGACCTGGTCCTCCAGCTCAGCAAGAATTATTACGACGGCGGGTTGCGGCGCCTCCCTGATGGCAATTCCGTGACGGGCCTGGACCGGTCGATCCTGGTTGAGTACATCCCGGACGGTACGGGACTTCCTGGAGCCGACCACGAAGGCGTTGAGTCCGTAACGGCAGAGGTCAACCGCGTGGTGGACCTCGTCTTCGAACATGCACGGCTCCGTCCGCGCACGTCGTTGGCCGTCGTCACCGCGAGCCTGAGGCATGCTGCCCGGATCGGCGAAGCGATCAGGCTGCAACTGCCCAACCATCCTTTGCTCTCGGCGTTCTTCGGCGCTGGGCCGGAGTCCTTCCGGGTCGTGGACCTGGAACGGGCGCAGGGACTGGTGCGGGACCACGTCATCTTCTCCTTGGGATATGGGCGCACCCCGCATGGACGGGCCCTGCACTCCTTCGGACCGCTGTCCTCGGAAGGAGGGCGCAACCGGTTCGCCCTCGCGATGACCCGCGCGCGGCGGTCCCTGCACGTCCTGAGCTGCTTCCGTCCCGAAGATTTGGACCTGGACCGTTTGTCGCACGGAGCAGTCGATTTCTACGAGTTGCTGGACCGGGAGTTGTCCGGGAACAGCAACCTGGGCACACCCGCGTCCCGTGCCGTGGCCAGTGAACAGGCCCTCGGTGAAGATCCATTGGTTGCCGATCTTGGCGACCGCCTTCGGGCCCGGGGAGCCCGCGTGTGGCACCTCTATGACGGAGTGCTGGACATCGCTGCCGCAGCTGATCCCGTTCACACGATCGGCCGGGAAGGTGCCGAAGTCCCCACGCCGGTGGCCATCGAGTCCGACGGCACCGAACGCTACCGGCGCATGAGCGTCCGCGAACGCAGCAGGTTGCGCCCCCAATTGCTGGAACGCATGGGCTGGCGGTACATGTCCCTGTGGACCATTGAGGTCTTCACGGATCCCTCGTCTTGCGCCGACAGGATCGGTTCCTACCTTGGGCTGGAGAACCACGTTCCGCAGTCCACCTCGGTGCCGCAGCATGGCTTCCTGGACATGGACGTAGAACAATTGGAACTGGGCAGCGTCCAGGCCGCTGCTGCCCGCCCGTCCGCTGCATGGTCCACGGACCGAGCGGGCGCCCCTGAACCGGAAGTCGCGAAAGAAGTACCAGTGAGCACGCAGGAACCCGCCATCGAACCCGCGCCGGCAGCCGATCAGCCGGAGCAGCCAAGCCAGGATCTGCGCGAGGACTCCGGCGCGCCGGAAGAAGCGTTCTCCACCGGGATGGAGGCAGCTGAGGACTCCACTGAGTCCGGGGACTCGACGCCGAAGGACGGGAAGCCCGCTTCCGCCGGCATCCTGCCCAACAAGGCCTCGGAAGACGACCCCCGCCGGTGGGGCGACGAGTCCGGATATGACCACGACCAGTGGTTGAAGGAGCAGCGACCCCCGCACTGGGGCTGACCACGGGACAGTCATCAAGAGGAACTGACCAGCACGAAGAAGAGCTTGCCTTGCGTCGATGCGCCGGCAAGCTTTTCTGCTTGCTGTGGGTCGGCCGCGACTACAACCAGACCTTCCGTATCGCTGGTTCCCAGCCATGGCCCGGCTTTCCCGCCTTGGCCTGATGTCCATAGCACGGGGACCGGCCCGGCGAGGGTCTGGTTCCGGCGGGATTCGTCATAGGAGCCGGCCGAGGTCAGCACCACGTTGACAAGTTGTCCCGGGGATAGCAACTGGATGGACGAGGGATCTGCCATTCTCAGCGGCACAGCTGCGGAGCCTGCGGGTGCCCCTGTGAGGAGACCGGGTCCCAGGAGGTTCGCCTCCGTAGGTATTTGCCCCTTGGCCAGGGGAGAGGCCAATTGGCGCCCGGCCAGGGAAGCAGGATCTTCGATGGCACCGGAGATTGCCATCTCTTGGGGGACGCCCATGCTGATGAAGTCGCCCTGGCTGAGGCTCGTCCCTGCCGGGAGGTCGCGGGCGGCAACAACAATGCTGATGCGGTGCAGAGGCGGCGGCGTGAGTTGTTGGACAGTGATGCCGGCGGCCACGCACAACAGAAGCGCTACAACCAGTCGACGGTGGCGGAGAACGCCGGAAAGAAGCAGCAGCCGTGCGCGGCTGCCACGCGCCGGGGTTGGCGGCCGCCCGGACCTGTGGGGAGCGCGGCTTGCGTGGCGTGTTCGGCCAAGGAGGTACGAGGGCGGTGTCTGTGGCATGACGCCACGCTAATCATCGGCCTCAGCCGCCGGACAGTGGCCGGCGACCGTATGTGGATAAGTGCTAGCTGGCAGCGGCGGCGGGAGCAGGCGTCGCTGCTGGAGCGGGGGCCGCCGGAGCCGAAGGGGCAGCGGAAACGGTGCTGCTGCCCTTGGAATCGCGGGAATCCGTGCGGTAGAAGCCGGAGCCCTTGAAAACAACGCCGACGCTGTTGAACTTCTTGCGCAGGGAGCCCTGGCATTCCGGGCACTCCGTCAGCGAGCTGTCCGAAAACGACTGGACGATGTCAAAGGCATGGTCACAGTCTTTGCAGGCGTATGCGTATGTGGGCACTGAATTCCTCCTCAGGACAAACGTCAGGTCCTGTGCAGCCTTGGCGGAGTGGTTTCCGCCTTAGCAGTCGCAGGGCCTGAGTGCCAATTCTATCATCCGGCCGTTCAGCCGCCACCCCTGGGTTGCGCGACCGTACGCCACCATAACTACCTGCCGAGCCGCACAATTCCCGACGGGGTGAGGACCTCCCGGACGGGCTGGTCGAAAGGCTCGGCCGGGATGGCGCCGGAAGGCAACACATCGTCGTCGTACGTCACCGCAATGGTGCGGGGCCGCTTGCCTGAGTCGTCGAGGCCCTGGAGAAAGCGGTCGTAGTAGCCGCCGCCTTGGCCAATCCGGTTGCCGTCGCCGTCCACCGCGGTGGCCGGCATGAAGATGCCATTGGCGCGGGATGCCACCTCCGGGCCGTGCCGTTCGCCCTCCGGCTCATCAATCGGCGCGTAATGCGAGCGGAGGAAGACTGTCTCCGGGCTCCAGAAAACCCAGCTCAGCTGCCTGTCGGGCTCGCACACCGGAAGCAGGATCCGGTGGCCGTCCTGGTGCAGCGCCTCGATCAAGGGAAGCGTTGGCGGTTCGAAGGCAACACCCAAATAGACAGTGAAGGTGCCCGGGGCGCCGGCAGCAACCTCTTTTGCCCAGGCCATGCCATGGCCCGCGAGGGCGTCACCGGCGATCGCTATCTGCTCCGGAGTCAGCGTGCGGCGGTGCAGCTTGCGGGCAGCACGGATTTCTTCCTTCGAGGCCATGTTCATCCGTTCCGTCGGTGGGTTGCCGGTAGGGCAGCAGCGCCCATGCCAGCCAATTCACCGACTATTTGTACGTCCCGGCACGGCGGGGGTTTACCTTTTGATGTGTTCCGTCCGTTACATTAGTCCGGTGACTCACCATAACAATGCTGTCCGTAAGGCCGTCATCCCCGCAGCGGGTCTTGGTACCAGGTTCCTCCCCGCGACAAAGGCGATGCCGAAGGAAATGCTGCCCGTGGTTGACAAGCCAGCCATCCAGTATGTGGTCGAAGAAGCCGTGAAGGTCGGGCTGCACGATGTCCTGATGATCACCGGCCGCAGCAAGCGTGCGCTGGAGGACCACTTTGACCGTGTTCCTGCCCTTGAGGCCACCCTCGCGGAAAAGGGTGACACGTCCAAGCTTGAAGCCATCCAGTCGGCCACCAACCTCGGTGACATCCACTACGTACGCCAGGGCGATCCGAACGGCTTGGGCCACGCCGTCCTCCGTGCGAAGCAGCACGTGGGCCACGAACCCTTCGCCGTCCTGCTCGGCGACGACCTGATCGATCCCAAGGACGATCTCCTAAGCGAAATGATCGCCGTGCAGCAGAAGACCGGCGGCTCCGTGGTTGCCCTCATTGAGGTGGAACCATCCAAGATCAGCGCCTACGGTTGCGCGGACGTCGAGGAGAACGGCGAGGAGGGGTACGTCCGCATCAAGCAGTTGGTGGAGAAGCCTTCCGTTGAGGAAGCTCCCTCCAACCTGGCCGTGATTGGTCGGTACGTTCTCCACCCGGCGGTCTTCGATGTCCTTGAGAACACGGCGCCGGGCCGTGGCGGAGAGATCCAGTTGACTGACGCGCTCGAGGTCCTGGCCCGCGGCGAGGGCGAAGGTTACGGCGTCTACGGCGTTGTTTTCCGCGGCCGCCGCTATGACACCGGCGACAAGCTGAGCTACTTGAAGGCCTGCATCGAGCTGGCGTGCGAACGCGAAGACTTGGGCCCAGAGCTCCGCGAGTGGCTGCCGGACTTCACCGCTACCCTTCCCAAGTAACACCGGATGTACGGCTCTGCGATCTGGCCGGTGACGCTGGAAAGCGGAGAACTGGTACTCCGGCCCATCCGTTACCGGGACAAGCGGGAGTGGTCCGAGGTCCGTTCGCGGAACAGTGAATGGCTTGCCCCTTGGGAGGCGTCCAACCCTGCACCGGGTGGAAGCCTCCCAAGCTACCGCCAGATGGTGGCATCCCTGAACCAGCAGGCACGCCAAGCCACCGCCTTGCCGTTCATCATCGCCGAGCGGACCCCCGGCTTCCGTGAGGCGCGCATTGTGGGCCAGTTGACGGTTTCCTCAATCGTTTGGGGGTCGGCGATGATGGCAACCCTGGGTTATTGGGTGGACAAGGACCGCGCCGGACACGGCATAGCTCCGACGGCCGTCGCGATGGCAACGGACCACTGCTTCGGGACATTGGGCCTGCACCGCATGGAAATCAACATCCGGCCGGAAAACGCACCCAGCCTCCGGGTTGTGGAGAAGCTCGGTTTCCGGGATGAGGGATACCGCGAAAGGTACCTCCACATCAACGGCGAATGGGCGGACCACCGTTCGTTTGCCTTGACCTCGGAGGAAGTTCCGCACGGACTCCTGGAAAGCTGGCGCCAGGGAAGAACGGGCAGGTCATAGGCCCTTTTAGGTGCTGCCGGGAATCATTTAGGGACTCTCGGGCGACACACCGGCAGGAATGCCGCGGCACCTGACAATTTGCTTCTACGGTTTTGAATGTGGACTTCCCTCTCAGCAGCTCAGTGATACTCGTTGTCACTGTCGCGCTCTGGATGGTGTGGGTGGCGCCCTATGTTCTTCGGAACAAGCGTCCCCAGGTCCAGACGGCCGCCGGGCCGGCAGAGGCATTCGAGGATGAACCGGACCATACGCAGCCAGGGGTGGTATTGGCATTGGCACCTCAGCAGGAGAAACCGATGGAGACCATGCACAGCAAAGCACAGGCGTCGCCCCTGGAATCCCGCGTGGCTGCTGAGCCCATCCGGAAACCATCCAGCACTCCTTTCACTATCCGGTATGCGAGGCTGACCTTGGCGTTGGCCGGACTCGCCCTGCTGCTGACCGCTGTGGTCTCCGGCGTGGTGAGGCTCTTTGGAACGGGCTCCGTCTGGTTGCCCTTGGTCTCGCTTGTGGGTGCCGTGGTGGCAGTGATCGTCCTGCGGAAGCTCGCCCTGCGTGACTTGCGCGAACGCCGGGCGCGCCGCGCGGCCCAAGCGGCTCCCATTCCGACGCCGGCACGGTACCTTCCGAAGGAACCGGCGGTGGAAGCGAAGGAAACACCGGTTTTCGACGCCGAAGCCGCCAGCCGCGAATCGGCACGGCTTTCCGCCGTCGAACTTCGCCAAGCGGCCCTGGCCGTTGCCCTCGCCGCTGGCGACACATCCGCTGAAGCCGCGCCCGAAAGCGAAGGCGCTCCGTGGAAGCCGGTTGAGGTTCCCAAGCCCACCTACGTCGGGGCAGCCAAGGCCAATCGGCCTGCGCCGGAGCCGCTGGTTCTGCCCGAGGCCCCCAAACCAGTTGGGAAGCCGGTTCTCAAGCAAGGGGCGGAACAGGCCGAGGCGGCAGCGCAAGCGCGCACTTCCTCGAAGGGCCAAAGCGCACTGAGCAACCTCGACGACGTCCTTCAGCGTCGCCGCGCCTAGCCTCCCATGGCTGTTGTCTGCGTCGCGGGCGGCACGGGTCAAGCAGGCCGTGAGGTGGTGCGGCTCGCACTGGAGCAGGGGCACGCTGTCAAAGTCCTCAGCCGCCATGTGCCGGCCGCCGGCACCGTAAAACACCACGACGGCGCTACCTACTTCGCGGGCGACGTCACCACCGGCGTTGGCCTCCCAGCCGCCGTGGCGGGTGCCGACGTCGTGATCGACTGCTTGGAAGGCCAGTTCGGTAAAGCGAAAAAGCAGTTCGCCGACGGCGGCGCGCGGCTCCTGGAGGCCGCCCGCCTGGCAGAGGTTCCCCGGGCGGTGGCGTTGTCCATCATCAACTGCGACCGGAGCAGCTACTCGTTCTATGTTTCCAAGGCGGCGAAGGAGCGCGTGTACGCAGCGTCGGCACTCGATACTGTGGTGGTACGCGCCACGCAGTTCCACAGCCTCGTGGCAATGGTGTTTGCAGCCGGTGCCCGGATGCGGTTGATACCGGTGTTCAAGGGGGTGAAGTTCCAGACGATCCCGCCCACAGATGTGGCACGGGCACTCCTGGAAGAAGCCCTGGCGCCGCGTTCCCCGGAAAACCACCGGGTGAGAACCGTGGGTGGTCCGGAGATCCTGGGCATGACGGACATGGCCCTGTCTTGGAAGGCAGCCACGCGATCACGCGGCCGGGTGGTCGAGCTCCCATTGCCCGGTCCCATGGGGCGCTACCTGCGCGCCGGGCTCAACTTGGCTCCCGGAGAAAAGTACGGGACCGAGACGTTCGTGTCGTGGTTGGAAAAGCGGCGGGAAACTTTATAGCCTAGGGACACTGGCCGCGCTGCAGAAGCGCGGTCCGGGGGCTATAGCTCAGTTGGTAGAGCGCTTCGTTCGCATCGAAGAGGTCAGGAGTTCGAATCTCCTTAGCTCCACACACCTCCCTTACCCTTCACCGCAGCCTCGGCTAGCCTTGGCACCATGTCTTTCGTAAAGCACTTCGACCACGTTGGCATCACGGTGGCGGACCTCGACCAAGCCATTGCCTTCTTCGAAACCCTGGGCCTGGAAGTCGAGGGCAGGATGCACATGGAGGGCGAATTCGTTGACACCGTGATCGGCATCCCCAACTCCCGCAGCGAAATAGCCACCCTGCGTGCACCTGACGGCGGCACGGGCGTGGAGTTGTCCAGCTTCACGCATCCGGACCATGAGCCGGGTTCTCCAGCGGCGATGTCCACCGAGTTGGGACTGCGCAACGTGGCCTTTGAAGTGGATGACCTGGACGCGGCCTTGGAACGTCTGGCCGCCGACGGCTACGGTTTGGTGGGTGGCGTGGGCCAATACGAAAACATGTGGCGCATGACCTACGTCCGGGGGCCGGAGGGCATCATCGTCGCGCTGGCACAGCGCCTCTGATGGCCAAGCAAAACGGCATTGTTGGGGGACGGGCCCGGGTATATCGTTTGGGCTATCGTTCAGTATCGTTCGCGACGATTTGAGGTGGGCACAATGCGTGAGTCATTCCCGGCAGGCGGCTTCATGGGGAACGGTTTCGAGGGTATGTGGCAGGCGATGGAGGACTTCCGGTCCCGGTTCGAGAAACGCAGCGGGACACGCGCGGGCCGGGGTGAGCTGCGGACAGCGATCCTGGCCCTCCTGGCCGAGCGTCCCATGCACGGATACCAGATCATCCGCGAGATCGAGGAGCGCAGCGGCGGCAATTGGAAGCCCAGCGCCGGCTCCGTGTACCCGACGCTCCAGCTTCTGGCGGATGAGGGATTTGTCAGGGCCGAGGAGTCCAACGGGCGGAAGATCTACTCCCTGACCGAAGCGGGCCAAGAGGATGTGGAGCACGCCGAAACGTCTGGCCTGTGGAACGCGCAGGGCGAGAACAGGGGCTTCGCTGCGCTGCCCAAGGCAGGCATCGATCTGGCCCAGGCCGCGGCCCAGGTGGGTCGTACCGGAACGCCGAAACAGGTCCAGGACGCTGTGACCGTGCTTGAAGAGGCCCGCCGCCGGATCTACGCGATACTCGCCCAGGACTGAAGCGGGTGGCATCGGTTCGGGGAGACCGGGCAGCTGACCAGGCTGGCCCGGTTGACACCCGTGCCCGCTACCGCCGGATCCTTCGGTTTGCTGCCTGGCACCTCACGGTGACCTGGTGGTTCGAACTGATCCTGCCCCGGTTCGGCCTGCGCCGGATGGCCGAGCGGAACCGCGCCCGGAGGATGCGCCAGTTCGCACGGCGGTTCCACGGACTTGCCGTGGAGTTGGGCGGCCTGATGATCAAAGTTGGCCAGTTCATGTCCTCCAGGCTGGATGTCCTTCCGCCTGAAATCACCAAAGAGCTTGAAGGACTCCAGGACGAGGTCCCGCCTGTTCCTTTTCCTGCCATCAAAGCCCTGGCAGAAAGGGAACTCGGAGCTCCCTTGGAAGCTGTCTTCGCGTCCATCGATGAAACGCCCGTAGCGGCGGCCTCGTTGGGCCAGGCGCACCGCGCCATGCTCCTTGGTGCGGACCGTGAGGAGACCGGCTTCAACAGCGTGGTGTTCAAGGTACAGCGGCCGGGGATCCAGTCGATTGTCGACGTCGACCTGGCCGCCTTGAGACGGGTGGGCGGATGGCTCAAACGCATCCGGATCGTGTCGGAGCGGGCCGATGTTCCCGCACTGATCAAGGAGTTCGCGCAGACCAGCCTCGAAGAAATCGACTACTTGAACGAGGCAGCCAACGCCGAGCGCTTTGCCGTCGAGTTCGCAGATGACGGGAGAGTGGCCGTTCCTGGAATTGTCTGGGAACGGACGTCACGCCGGGTCCTTACGCTGGAGGACGTCACCGCCATCAAGATCACGGACGGGGACGCGCTCCGGGCTGCGGGCATCGATCCCGTAGCTGTGGCTCCGGTCTTTGCCTCGGTGATGTTCGAGCAGCTCTTCACCAATGGCTTCTTCCACGCCGACCCGCATCCTGGAAACATCTTCATCACCCCCGCTGCCGATCCTGGAGCGGAGCATCCCTGGAAGCTGACGTTCATCGATTTCGGCATGATGGGCCAGGTCCCGGCAAAAACCCGCAGCGGCCTCCGGAAGCTGCTGATCGCGGCGGCCGCCCGGGATGGCCAAGGCCTGGTCGCAGCGATCAGCGACATCGGCGTGTTGGTGCCCTCGGCGGACACGCGCAAGCTGGAACGGGCCATGACCCAACTCTTCGCCCGCTTCGGCGGCATGGGTTTCGCCGAACTTCGCGAAGTGGACCCGCGGGAGTTCAGGGATTTTGCAATGGAGTTCGGGGACGTGGTGCGTTCCCTGCCGTTCCAGTTGCCGGAGAACTTCCTGCTCATTATCCGTGCCATGTCGCTGACCTCCGGGGTTTGCAGCTCACTGGATGCCCGGTTCAACCTGTGGGATTCCGTGGAGCCCTACGCCGCCCGGCTGCTGCGGGACGAGCGCGGCAACGTGGTGAAGGACGCGGCCACCCAGGCGCTTGAGATCGCAGCAGTGGCCATGGCGTTGCCGAAGCGCCTGGACGGAATCATCAGCAGGATCGACGAGGGAACGGTGGAGGTAGCCAATCCCCGGATGGAAAGGCACCTGGGCCGTTTGGCCAGGACCGCCCAGCGCGCGGTGGGTGCGCTGATCTTCAGCGGCGTCCTGATTGCCGGTGCGTTGGTCCGGGCAGAGGACATTGTGCTCAGCAACATCCTGATGATCGCCTCGTTGGTGCCGCTGCTCTATGTGCTGAGGCCCGGACGCCGCTAGCCCGGAAAGCGGAATCCGGCGTCGTAGACTTTCCCTTGTGACCCACGCGCCTGATCATCCCCTTCCCACGCAGAACGTGATGACGGGCCCTTTGCTCGCAGGTGTAGCGCCAAACCAGCGGGCAGCGGTGGTGGAGCATGCCGCGGCATTGGCGGCCGCCGCAGGGCTGCCCTTGGTGTGTGCTTTTGTGGACGTGACCGTGTATCCGGTGGATGGCACCACGGGCGGTCCCATGGCTCCGATCGATCCTGATGGGGTGGACGAGGATGCCGGGCCCATTCCTGCGGCCCTCCAAGCGGCAATCGCGGAGCAGCTTGCCGGATCCAGCGTTGAATGGTCGGTGGTGGCCCTGGCCGGCGAACCGGCCCATGCGCTCGCGCGCCATGCCGCAGAGATCGGTGCGGCGCTGATCGTGGTCGGTTCCAGGGAACACAGACTGGGCTCGACCATCAAGGAAATGACCGGTGGCTCCGTAGCCAGGCAGTTGCTGCACCGGCAGGAGCACCCGGTGCTGGTGGTTCCGGTCAACCCGCGTGTGCCTGACGAGCAATGACTGCAAACACCACCAGACGCCCGGTACACCTCCACTGGGGATTCATCGGGATTGTGGCTGCCGGTGGGGTCTTCGGCGCCCTTGCCCGGTTCGCGTTGGGACTCGTTATTCCTGCACCCGGCGCTTGGCCGCTGCCCACCCTGCTTATCAACCTGTCGGGTGCCTTGGCGCTCGGGGCCTTGCTGGAGGGGCTCTCGCGAAGAGGGCCCGACGTCGGCACCCGCCGGGTCCTGCGCCTCGCCTTGGGCACGGGGTTCCTCGGCGCCTACACGACATACAGCACCCTGGCCCTGGATGCCGTGCACCTGCTCATGGGCGGCTTATCCACTGGCGCTGCCTGGTATCTGGGCCTGAGTCTCCTGGGTGGGGCAGCAGCGACGACTGCAGGCATCGCCCTGGGCGCCTGGCACCACAAACGAACCCGCAGGCAAAGTGACGGGGGTCCGTCGTGACGGTGGTCCTGCTTGCCCTGGCCGGCGGCATCGGGGCAGCGTCGAGGTTCGTCCTGGACGGCTTCATCCGGGGGAGGGCCCGTACGGCGCTCCCGTGGGCGACAATTTTCATCAACGTTTCGGGATCCTTGTTGCTGGGCTTCATCGCCGGGCTGGTGATGCGCGGGCATGCCCCGGAGTCGCTCCAAATGATCCTGGGCACCGGCTTCCTTGGCGGTTACACCACGTTCAGCACCGCCAGCTTGGAGACCATCAGGTTGGTGCAGAGCGGGCGGACCGGCCTCGCGCTCCTCAACGGCATCGGGTCCATGGTGGCCAGTGTCGCCGCAGCGGCGTTGGGCGTCTGGATCGCCCTGCTCCTGCCGTGATTGCAGCCCTCGGCGAACAGCCGGATGGGGCCCGTTCATGTCTGTAGGATCAGTGCCATGGCTAAGAAGACTTTCAATGAGTTGTTGTCCGCCCAGGTCGCCAATGAGTTCGCGGCCTCCCAGCAGTACATCGCCGTGGCCGTGTACTTCGATGGTGAAGACCTGCCCCAGTTGGCCCGCCACTTCTACCGCCAGTCCTTGGAAGAGCGCAACCACGCCATGATGATGGTCCAGTACATGCTGGACCGGAACCTGCACGTGGAGATCCCGGGCATCGCCCCGGTCCGCAACAACTTCACCAATGCCAAGGAGCCTATTGCCTTGGCTTTGGAGCAGGAGAAGGAAGTCACCAGGAACATCGAGGACATGTTCCGCGCTGCGCGTGCCGAAGGCGACGCCTTGGGCGAGCAATTCATGCTGTGGTTCCTGAAGGAGCAGGTTGAGGAGGTTGCCTCGATGACCACTCTCCTGAACATCACCGAGCGGGCCGAGAACCTCTTCGACATCGAGAACTACGTTGCCCGTGAGACCGTCGGCGATGGCGGACACGACGCCGGTGCCCCCTCGGCGGCCGGTGGCGCCCTGTAGCCGGGGAATACCCAGTGACGGGTCCGTTGGGAGTCAGCTTCCGGCGGACCCTTCGTTTTCCGGGTCCGTTTCGGACCTGCCCAAGAGGGACAGCCGGCTGGCGATCCGGGCCAGGTCTACGGGCTGGACGCTGCCCGTCCCGGCTGCGTCCCAATCGAGTGGTCCGGCACCGATCAGGAACACGGTGATGTCCTGGTCGTACAACACGTCCACAGCGTTGCTGAACCGCTGCCAGGCGGGCGCCGTGGAGGCGTCGGCGAGAGCGGGCGATGGCACGTCGTCGATCACCCAGGTCTTGTAGGCATCGCTGAGGGCCAGGTAGTCCGCCGTCGATGTCAGTCCCGCAAACAGGGCCTCGAAGCTGACCCACAGGAGGTCCGGATCGGCGTTTTTCACCACAATGGGTTGGGTGGTGGGAGTGAGGACTCGGCTGTGCGAAGCCTGGGGCCGGAACAGCCCCAAGCGACCCAGCTGCTGCGGAGTGCCGGGTGAGATGATCCGTCCGGACGTGAAGGCGCGCGGCGTGGAATCGGGTGGTGAACCAGCAGCCGGAAACCGCCGGAAGTCCGAGGGCCCATCGATCAACACCACCTCCATGATTTCCTTGATGGCCTCAATGGTTGGAAGAAAGTGGTCGTGCCACAGGGGATTGGGCAACAACTCGTCGGGGGCGTAGTTCGAGGTGACCACCAAGGGAATCCGGCGCTGCGCGGCGGTGCGAAGGAGCCGGGCAATGAACATGCCGTCGCCAACGTCGTGCACGTGGAACTCGTCGAAGAACAGCACTTCGATGTCCGCAAGAAGGGCATCGACGGACTGTTGGATGGCTGTTCCGTCACCCGTGCCCAGCTGTGCGAGGGTGCCCCGGTGCAGGGTCCGGAAGAAATCATGGAAGTGGACCCGGCGTTTGCGTGCGTGGAGGCCGCGGTAGAAGCTGTCCATGAGCCAGGTTTTGCCACGGCCAACAGGGCCGTGAAGGTAGATGCTCCGGGGCGTCCTGCCCCGCGTCACCGCTGGCGGAAAAGCCCGACGCCGGCCGGTCACCGATGCCCCGAAAGCCGCCAACCGCTGAGCCGCCTGGCGCTGGCTCGGCTCGAGCGCGAAACCCCGGCGTCCGGCGTCGTGCTCTATTCCGGCAAGCAGGGCAGCGTTCACAGCCTCGGGCAGTTGGCGGTTCCGGGCGCCGGGAAGCGATGGCGTCAAAGCCAACCCTTCCGTTTGAAGATCGCGTACATCAGGAGCGCAGCGCCTACCATGAGGCCGATGGCCATGGGATAGCCATACTCCCAATGCAATTCAGGCATGACGTCGAAGTTCATGCCGTAGACCCCGGCCACGAAGGACGGGGCGAAGAAGATCGCGGCCCAGGAGGAGATTTTCTTGACCTGCTCGTTCTGTGCCGCGCTGGCCTCGTTCTGCCGGTTCGCGGTCAGGGTGCCGTCCAGGGTCAACGCGTTTTGCAGGAGGTCCCGGAAGGAGTTGGCGCGCGAGATCAAGTGCTTGACGTGGTCTTCGACGTCGCGCAGGGAACGCTGGAGTTCGATGTCCACACCATACTTTTCGAATCCCCGTTCCAGGAGTGTCATCATTTCCGGCAGCGGGTGGATGGCGCGCTGGAACTGGATCACTTCGCGGGCGAGTTCGTAGATCCGTCGGGAAACGGTGGAGTCGCCGCTGAAGAGCTGGTCTTCGATCTCGTCGATGTCGTTCTCCAGCCCGGCCACCACAGGTGCGTAGTCGTCAACCACCTGATCCAGGAGTGCGTAGAGCACCGCCTCGGGTCCGTGGCGCAAGAGGTCGGGGCGGTCCTCCAGGCGATGCCGGACCTGGGCGACGCCCGCCGTTTCGGCGTGGCGGATGGTGACCACGAAATTTGAACCCGTGAAGACGTGGAGTTCGCCGAATTCCACGGATTCAGTCTCGTCCAGGTACCTCGCGGGCCGGAGGACAGTGAAGAGGTTGTTGTCGTACCTTTCCAGCTTGGGCCTCTGGTGGGCTGAGATGGCGTCCTCGACGGCGAGTTCGTGCAGGCCGAACTCCGCGGCGACGCCCGCCATTTCCTGCTGCGTGGGGCGGTACAAGCCGATCCAGGCCATACCACCATGTTTGGCCAGGGTCTCGAAGGTTTGCTCGAGGCTTTGCGGGGTGGCGGTGCGTACGCCGTCTACGTAAACGGCGTTGTCAATGATGGTCACTGGCAGAACGCTACTGCATGGCCCCGATGATGGCGCCCGCGATGGCGAGGGCGACGACGTCGTGGCCGGAGTCGATCACGGTGACTGCCGTCGGACGGCCGGCGAAGCCGTTGTGGATCACGTGGCCGCCGGCCCGGAAAACCAAGGCAATGATGATGCCGAAGAAGGCGCCCGCCCAGAAGGTGTTGAGGTCCAGGGCACTGATCAGTACGGCGAGGAGGATGCTGGTCAGCGCGGAAGCCAGCATCATGGGGACCCAGATGCCCACGCCACCGTCGATGTTCTTGAGGTCCTCTTCGGTCTTGCCGATTGCCTGCATCCATCGCTTGCCCAGGACGGATGGCATGTACCAGACGAACCCCACAACCATGCTGGAAACGAAAGCAAGAAGTACGGCCAGCCAGTTGATCTGCGAAATGTGTGAAAGCCAATCCATGCTCAAAATCCTAGGACGCGGAACCGGGGTTGGAGCGCTCCTGCTTGCTGCGTGTTGGCGTCGCCGTCATCCGGCTGATCAGCGGTTCAGTCCGGTAGGGGATGTGGGTATGGAGGGCGAGAACTGTCTCGGTACGGATGACGCCCTTGGTCCTGAGCACAGACCGGAGGGCCGATTGGAGGTTGTGCGTATCCGTGGCCACGACGCGGCACCACAGGTCGCCCCGCCCTGAGATCTCGTGCACTTCCAGGACCTGGGGGATCAGGCGGAGAGCGCCGATGACGCCGTCGAGTTCCCGGTGGGTGACTTCGATGGTCACGAACGCCACGACGTCATATCCCACCTTTTCCAGGTCCACTTCGCGGCCGGCGGCTTGCAGCACTCCTGCGCGCAGCAGGCGCTTCAACCGGCTTTGGGCGGTGTTGCGGGCGATGCCCAATGAATCGCTGAGTTCGGCGATCTGGACCCGGGGGTCCTTGACGAGCTCCAACAGGATCTTCAGGTCCAAGGGATCAAGGCTGTTCAAATGGTCACTCCGGATCACTTCGGTGATGCATGTTTGAGTATTTCGCTCAATCTTCTCATCCATTCACTGCGTTGCGCTCAGCAATGAGACATTCTATTGCCACCACTACACGGCCTCGCCATCCCTCCCACAAAGAGACGCTGGCGCGGCACCTGATCGAAGGCATGGAAATGACTGTCTTGAGCGAACTCCGCATGCGTCCGGCCACCGCCGAACGGTGGGGCTGGAATGCCAGTACTACTGCGCGGCTGGTCCTCGCGGGCGTGGTGATCTTCGCGCTGCTGGTCGGCGCCAACCTTGCGACGCCCTTGTATCCCTTGCTGCAGGCACGGCTGGGCTTGTCATCCCTGGACGTTACCGTGGCATTTTCCAGTTATGTCCTCGCTTTGGTGGCCGTCCTGATCCTGGCCGGCCACTGGTCGGACCACATCGGCCGGCGGGCGGCCCTGGTCCTTGCCGTCCTGGTGGGCCTGGCAGGCGGTGCCATTTTCGCCGCTGCCGACAGCCTGGTGATGTTGTCAGCCGGCCGTGCCCTCCAAGGAGTGGCCGTGGGCTTGGCTACAGGCGCAAGCTCTGCTGCGTTGCGGGAATTGTTGCCCCACAGGCCGGACTGGGCTTCACGCTTCACTTTGTTGTCCTCGGCCGGTGGCGTCGCGGCGGGTCCCGTCATCGGCGGCTTGCTCTCGCTCCTGCCGGACCCCACCCGGACTCCGTACTACGTCCACTCCGGGGTGCTCCTGGCGGCGCTGGTGCCGTTGTGGCTGCTCAAAGCCCGGCCGGCCATTGCGCCGGCTCCGGGCAAGCCCGCCTTCAAGGTCCTTGCTCCGCGGCGTCCGGCAGTTTCGCGGAACGCGCGTGGTGCCTTCTGGATGGCCTCCGCCGTGGGTTTCCTGAGTTTCGCGGTCTTCGGATTCTGCCTGTCGCTGGCCCCGGGCTACTTCGCCACTGTGGTCCATGCCGACTCCCGGCCGCTGATCGGGCTCCTTGCGGGCCTGACGCTGGGCGCCTCGGCGCTGAGCCAGTTGCTGGGTACCCGCGGGAGGTTCCAGGTTCCTCTGTCCTTGGCTGTCCTTGGCGTTTCGATCGTCCTCGTCGGCGCCGCGGCCGCGTGGTCCAGTCCTCTGTTATTGGTCGCAGCCAGCATTGCGGCCGGCGCGGGCCAGGGCGTCGCGTTCCGCCATGTCTTCAACGACGTCGCCGGGAAAGTGGAAGCGGCCCGGCACGCACAGGTGATCAGCACGGTGTACGTCATCACGTACTTGGGAAGCGCCGTCCCGGTGATGGGGCTGGGACTTGCCGTGGCCGCGGTGGGGCTGCAGGCCGCCGTCGTGGGTTTCACGGTCCTGTGCGGAGTGGCGGCGCTGGCGCTCGCCGGTGTGGCCCTGCGCGCAGTCCGTGCCTGAGCGGCTTCCGTTCCTACTCGGGAAGAGGTCCCCGGTTGCCGGGGATGTGCTGGAACACCATGGTGGTTTCCGTGTGGCCCACCACCGGGTCCGTTGCCAGGTTGTCCAGGAGCCAGTTGCGGAGGTCGTCAGTATTGGCCACCGCGATGTGCAGCAAATAATCCACCGAACCGGTTGTGTGGAACGTGGAAATCACGGCAGGGAGCTTGGGGACGCGTGCGGTAAACCGGTCGATCTGGTCGCGGTCGTGGGCGCGCAGGCGAACGGCAATGAGAGCCTGGACCGAGCGGCCGATTGCAGGCAGGCTTAGCACTGCCTCGAAGCCTTCGATGATGCCGCGCTCGGAGAGGGCACGGGTGCGCATGAGGGCAGTGGACGGGGCAATGCCCACGAGTTCGGCGAGTTGCTTGTTGGAGATGCGGGCATCGTCCACCAGCGCTGCAAGGATCCGTTCGTCGATGGCATCCAGTGGCTCTGCGTTGCCCGATGCGGATCGAACATTCTTCGGGGTGGTGCTCACGGATCCTCCTGAAATTGCCGTCCACCCATCATAACGGTGAATTCCCTGCGATCTAGGCCGTTTTCACGTTCCGGAGTTGTCTGTTCGAGAGCCGCTGCAGCGGTTCACTTAACACCATCAGGATGAGCGGAAGGTTGCCGATATCGGGGGCGATGACAGCCACAATGAGTGCCACAAGGAAGAGGCCGGCGACGATCGTTCCCGCCCGGGTGCCCGCTACGGCCTCCGCCTCGTCCAAGGTATGCAGCTCGGGGTGGCGGCGGAGGTAGAGCCGGGCGGCGAGGAGCGTCACGCTCGTGGCCAGGAGCGTGCCGATGTACACCAGGGGCTGGGCCCAATCAGCGTGCATCTGTGTTGACAGGGCGGTTGCCACGGGCATGCACACGATGGTGAACATCCAGGCCACTGTCCACCACAGCAAGCCGGAATCGATCCGGCGCACACTCCTGAATAGCCGGTGGTGGTGCACCCAGAACACGGCGATGAGGAGGAAGCTCAGTGCGAAACCGAGCAGCGAGTAGCGTTCATGCTCAAACCAAGCGGCCGTGGTGCCTTCCTCATCCGCAAGTTCTCCCACGCTTTCCATGAGCGGCAGGATCAAGAGCGTCAGGGCGATGGCCACCACGGCATCCGTGAACGCCTGGAGCCTTTCGGGCGAGGACAGTTCCCGGGGTCTTGTGACCTGTGCCATGCCTCTGATTGTAGGGGGTGTGCAGCTGTTATCGGCCCGTTGGGACAGGCCTGCCGTGGATCGCAGCGGTGACTGCCGCCGTCGTGATTCCCAGGGCGATGACTCCCAGCGCCAAAGCCGGCCAGCCGAGCGCCTGGAAGGCCAGCCCACCGGCCCAGCCGATCACGCTGGAACCCAAGTAGTAGGACAGGTTGTAGAGCGACGCCGCCTGTGCCCGTCCCGTGGTGGCGATGGCACCGGTCCATCCTGATCCGACGCTGTGGGCCGCGAAGAATCCGCCGGTAAACACCACCAGGCCCGCGAGCGTGGCTGCCAGGTTGTCCAGCAAGGTCAGGGCGAGGCCGGCCGACATGACGGCTATTCCTGAGAGGAGGACGTTCCGGCGTCCAAAGCGGGTGGTCAGCCCGGCTGCCCAGCGCGAACTCACCGTCCCGGACAGGTATGCGAGGAAGATCAGGCTCACCAAGGTGGCAGGGAGGCCGAACGGCTCTGCATGGAGCCTGAAGCCGAGGTAGTTGTATACGGCCACGAATCCGCCCATGAGGAGGAACGCCTGCAAGTAGAGGGCAAAGAGCAGGGGGTTCACGGCATGGCCGCGGAGAGTGCGCAAAGCGCCGCGGAAGCCTTGGACCGGGGCCGGCCTGAACCGTCGCTGTTTCGGGACGAGCACCAGGAACAGTACGGCGGATGCGGTTGCGAGTACGGAGACGGCCAGGGCCGCGGCCCGCCATCCCCATGCTTCGCCGACCGGCCCGGCCACGAGGCGCCCTGCCAGTCCGCCCAGCGTGGTGCCTGCCACGTAGCTGCCTGCAGCAAGCGCCGTGTGGATCTTGGTGACTTCCTCGTTGAGGTAGGCGATGGCAATGGCAGGTATCCCGCCAAGTGCCATGCCTTCAAGGGCCCGCAGGCCCAGCAGGACGGGAACCGTCGGAGCCAAGGGAACCAGCAGGCCCAAGGCCGTGGCGGCGCCAATCCCGAATGCCATGGCGCGGACCCGCCCGATCCGGTCTGCGACGAAAGACCACGGCAGCACGGTGACGGCGAGGCCGATGGTGGCAAGGGAGATGCTCAGGGCAGCCTCGGCGGCAGAGATGTGAAGGTCCGCCGCCATGAGGGGGAGGACGGCCTGGGTGGAGTAGAGCTGCGCGAAGGTGGCCACGCCGGCCAGGGCGAGGGCGGCCAGGACCCGGCGATAGCCGCTGGATCCTTTCGCGTGTCCGTTCCAAGTGTCTGGCAAAGCTGCCGCTGCATTAGTCACCCGGCCAGATTAGGCTTGGCCCAACTACGTATTCCAATGCATGATTTCTTGGTAACCCATGCATTGTTGCATCAATAGCCGTGAGGGAAACCATGGAGCCGGACCACCAGCAACTCATCCAACTGCTCCCGCTGTTGCCCGTGTTGGCAGAGTTGGGTCGCACGGAGCACATGACAGAGACTGCGGAACTCCTGGGCGTCCCGCAATCGACGGTGAGCAGGGCGGTGGCGCGGGCCAGTGCGATTGTCGGGATGGACCTGCTGGTCCGCGACGGCCGGGGAATCCGTCTGACGCCCGCCGCCAAAACGCTGCTTCCCTACATCGAAGCTGCCCTCGAGGATTTCCAGGCCGGTTTGGACCGGGTGCGGCATGAGTCCGACGTGGTGCGCGGCAAGATCGGGGTGTCGTTCCAGCACACCTTCGGGGAGGCCACCTTGCCGCTCCTCATCAGTGCATTCCGGGCGGAGCACCCGAACACGGTTTTTGAGTTGCGGCAGGGCCCGCGGGACGACTGCCTCCAGGAACTGGCCAGGGGTGATGCCGATTTTGCCCTCACAGCACCGATTGCGCCGGAGGGACGGGGCATCCGCTCCTTTGCCCTCTACCGCGAACCCTTGAGGGTGGTGCTCCATTACCGCCACCCCTTGGCAGGACGGGCGAGCCTCCACCTTTCCGAGCTTCGCCACGAGCCCTATGTCACCCTTCCCGAGGGCGTCGGCCTGCGGGCACTCGGCGAGGCCCTGGTGCGGGAGGCGGGTTACCGGCCCCGGATCGCCTTCGAAGTGCAGGAGTCCACCAGTGTCCGCGGGCTGGTTTCGGCGGGTTTGGGATACAGCATCCTGCCTCCCGCCGGACCGGGCTACGGTACGGGGCAGTTCCTGCCCAAGGCGGAATTGGGCCTTGTGGAGGTGCCCATCGAATCCGACCTGGCTTTCCGGCAAATCGGCTTGGCCTGGCGGGAACGGAGTTTCGAACCGGAGGCCGTGCGGCGATTCCGGGAACTGGTGGTCAACAGGGGCGGCGAGTTGTTGGCCGAACTGGTCAGAGCCCGCTCAGGAACTCCTTGACCACAGCGGCAGCCGATCCGGTGCGGGCTGACTGCCATCCGGTACCCGCCCACAGATTGATTCGGTGCGGATCGCCCGCGGCGGACGCAGCGGCCCGGATGGGGGACGTCAGGTGGTGGATGGCGGGGTAACCCTCGGGAGCATCCTGATGGTCACGGACAAAATCATTGACCAATGAGCGGGCCCACCGTCCCGTAAACGCCCTGGTCATGACCGTTTCGGTGAAGCCCGGATCACCCAGCGCGTCCTTGTGCACCTGCCTGGCCCCGCTTTCATCGGTGCGGACCAAGGCTGTGCCCACCTGCGCGGCGGCGGCTCCGGCCGCGATCACTTCACGCAGCGCAGCGCCGTCACTGATGGCGCCCGCCGCGATCAGCGGACGTCCGACGGCGGCACGCACCTGGGCGAGCAGGGCCGCCGTCGTGCTTTGCTCGCTGGCTCCTGCCGCCACCGGGCCACCGGGGAGGAACGCCGCCGTGTGTCCGCCTGCCGTGCGGTGCTGAACCGCGATTGCGTCCGGGCCTTCTTCCGCGGCCGCACGTGCCTCGTCAACGCTCGTGACGCTGGAAATTACCGCCGTCCCGGCTTTCTGCAGGGCCTTGACGACGGCCGTGCCGGGCAGTCCGAAGGCGAAGCTGACGAACTCCACGGGATCTGCCAGGAGGGCGTCCATCTTGTCCTGCCAGGCATCGTCGTCATCGAGGCGGAGGGGAGGCACGGACACGCCGTAGCGCACGGCGTCGGCCTCGAGCGCGGCCCGATAGTCCTCCAGTCGTGCCCTCGACCCAGGGCTTGGTGGGAGCTGGCCGGGATCCGGCACAAAGACGTTCATCCCGAAACGCAAGCCTGCACTGCGTGCGGCGGCAATTTCTGCCGTCATGGCCTCAACGCTCTTGTAACCCGCGGCAAGGAAGCCCAGGCCCCCGCCGTCCTGGACTGCCTGCACCAACGCCACTGTGGACGTTCCACCGGCCATCGGTGCAGCGATGAACGGGGTATCGAACAGGGACATGCGGTTTCTCCTCCGGACGCTCCAAGCTAGTCTTTCACGGTGAACAATCTTGACTCGGCCAAGCATTCCCCGTCTTCGCCCGAAGCTGCCGGACCCCTGGCCGGAACCGTGATCGGTCTTGACATCGGCGGCACCAAGACGCGCGGCGTGCGTTTCGAAGATGGTGTGCCTGTCCGTGACGGGAGCGCAGGCAGTTCCAATGTCCAGAACGTGACCCGTGAACAGGCCAAGGCCAATCTCGCAGAGCTCTTTGGCTTGATCGGTGGTGGCTCCATTGCCGAGGTCTACGCCGGCTCCGGCGGCATTGACACCGACGAAGACGCACAGGCGCTCGCAGACCTCATTGCCCCCCATGTACCGGGCGCCCGTATCACCGTGGTTCATGATTCCCGGCTGCTCCTTGCCGCAGGTGGCGCGAGCACCGGCGTCGCGGTCATTGCCGGCACCGGTTCGGCGGCCTGGGGCAGGAACCAGGCCGGCGAGGAAGCGCGTGCAGGTGGTTGGGGCTATCTCCTGGGCGACGAGGGCAGTGGTTACTGGCTGGGCCGCGAGGCCGTCCGCCACAGCCTCCGCCGCATGAACCAGGGCCTGGAACCGGACGCGCTCAGCAGTGCCTTGCTGGAATCGTGCGGAGTGGACGAACCCGGCAAGCTCATCGCCCTGTTCCATTCCCCGGAGACCGGCCGCCGTTTTTGGGCCCAGCAGGCACGCCTGGTGGTGGAGGCCGCGGATTCCGGAGATGAAACCTCTGTGGCCTTGGTGAACCAGGCCGGCCAAGACCTCGCTGACCTGGCGACCCAGGCCGTGCGGCAGCTGGGCATCGACGGGCCCGTGATCCTTGGCAGTGGGCTGGGAATGAACGTGGTCCGGCTCCAGGAAGCCTTCAAGGCGCGGCTTGCCGAGGCCGGGATTGCCGACGTGCGGATCCTGCAGCAGGACCCGGTTTTCGGTGTACCCCGGCTCGTGGCCGAACAGCGGGCCTGAACCTGTTCCCCGCGGTGCTCAGCCGCGGGTCCGCGGGCGCAGCTTGACCCCCGGCAGCGGCGGCGCAGGAATGCGGCCTGCCTCGGCACCTGCGTCGGGGCCGTGGCCCCGGACAAAGCCGAAGCGTGAGGCGGCGGCAGCGTCGTCGTCGAGCAGCCCCTCGGCTTCCCATTCCTCGCGCGCCCGCTCCACTTCCTCGTGCGTGCGCCCCACGAAGTTCCACCACATCAGCAGGTCCTCGCCGAAGGGTTCTCCGCCCAGGAGCATGAAGCGGGTCTCCGGGGCGGCTTCCACGGTCAGGGCGTGCCGGCCAGCGCCCAAGTAGGCCAGAGGGCCGGGTGCAACGTCTTCGCCGTCGATGGTGACGTGGCCGTCCAACACCAGGACTGCATGTTCAAAGTCGGGACGGAGGGGGAGTTCCAACGTTCCTGAACCCGTGATGTCGGCGCCGACGATCGGGCTGAACATGGTGGCGGGCGAGCGCTGGCCGCCAAATTCGCCCACCATCACAGTTGCCACGTAGCCCTCGCCGACGGCGACGGGAAGCTCGCGGTGCTGTTCAAACGATGGCTCGCGGTGCCGGTGTTCGTCGGGAAGCGCTACCCACAATTGGAGACCGCGTGACACGGGGATCTCCTCGGGCGAATCCGCGGCAAGTACCGAGAACTCCGAGTGCGAAATGCCATGACCGGCCGTCATGATGTTGAGTTCCCCGGGCTTCACCACCACGTCGCTGCCCACGCTGTCGCGGTGCCGGACAGCGCCTTCCAACGGCCAGGTGACGGTCTGCAGGCCGCAGTGCGGGTGGGGGAGGACGCTCATGGCCACCCGGTCAGGGCCAAAGCTGTCCAGGAAGCACCACGCGCCCACGGTCGGCAAGCCACGTTGGGGCAAGGTGCGGTAGACGTTCATGGCGCGAACGCCGCCCAAAGGTACCTCGCGCTCAGGCCATAACTGGACGCACGGCCCCTGGCCTTCAGGGGCGGCGGGGCAGACCTGCTCTGCGGGAGCAGTATCCAGATTGGTCATGTGTCATCACCTGTGCATAAATGTTGTAAATTGAGCTAATCTGTTCCGTGTGAACAACGCCCTTTTGAGCTACCACGACGCCGTCCTCTACCGTTCGGGTGAACCGTACCGCATCCTCGCCGGAGCCATCCACTACTTCCGTGTGCACCCGGATCTCTGGCGGGACCGGCTGCGTCGGCTCAAAGCGATGGGCGCCAACACGGTTGACACCTACGTGGCCTGGAACTTCCACCAGCCTACGCGCGGGAAGGCGCCGGACTTTACCGGCTGGCGCGACCTCGGCGGGTTCATTGACGTCGCCGCCGAGGAAGGACTGGATGTCATTGTTCGGCCGGGACCCTACATCTGTGCCGAGTGGGACAACGGCGGCTTCCCTGCCTGGCTGACGGGCATTCCCGGGATTGGCCTGCGCTGCCTGGACCCGGACTTCACCGCGGCAATCGACGAGTGGTTCGGCCACCTCATGCCGATCATCGCCTCGCGCCAGGCATCGGCGGGTGGGCCGGTAGTTGCCGTCCAGATCGAAAACGAATACGGCAGCTACGGCGATGACCACGAGTACATCCGCTGGAACCGCCGTGTGCTCGAAGAACACGGCATCACCGAGCTGCTCTTTACCGCCGACGGGGGCACCGACTACTTCCTCGACGGCGGCTCGGTGGAAGGAACGTGGGCTACGGCGACGCTCGGGAGCCGCGGCGACGAAGCCATCGAGACGTGGAAACGGCGCCGGCCGGACGAGCCGTTCTTCAACGTCGAGTTCTGGGGTGGCTGGTTCGACCACTGGGGCGAACACCACCACCGTCGCGATGCCGCGGATGCGGCGGCCGAGGCCCGGAAAATGCTCGACGCCGGTGGTTCCCTGTGCGTGTACATGGCCCACGGTGGCACCAACTTCGGTCTCGGATCAGGCAGCAACCATGACGGCACCATGCTCCAGCCAACGGTCACCAGCTACGACTCCGATGCCCCTATTGCGGAAAACGGCGAACTGACGCCCAAGTTCCACTCCATCCGCACGGAGTTCTACCGCGCCCAAGGGATTGATGAGCTGCCGGAACTTCCCACGGAACTGCTCACATCGGCTCCCGTCATCCCGGCCCAGTCCCTGCCTCTTGTGGCAGGTCGCGACGTGCTGGATATCGCCAGGGAACGGGGCGCTTCGGTGGCCAGCGTCAAGCCGCTCACCTTTGAGCAATTGGGGCTCGACGGCGGCATGGTCCTCTATGCGGCCGAGGCCATCCTCCCGGGACGCGCTGATGCTCCGGTCGAAAGCCGACTGAAGATCACGGGCCTCAATGACCGCGCCTACGTTTGGGTGGATGGAGCCTACGTGGGCGTCCTCGATGACCGGAATGCCGCCGAGGGCCTCGTCGTAACCGGTACGGGCATCCCGGCGAAGCTCGAGATCCTCGTGGAGAATCTGGGCCGCATCAACTACGGACCGCTGACGGGGCAGGGCAAGGGCATCCTGGGCGGCGTCCTCATCAACCAGCGGTACACCTTCCACTGGACCCAAACGCCTGTGGCCTTGGGTGACTGGACCGAATCCGATCTTGAGGGTCTTTCCGAAGCAACGTTCGAGGTCTCCGAACAGGCCGACACCTACATCGCACTGCCCGAATCCACCAAAGGCTTCCTTTGGCTCAACGGTTTCCTCCTGGGCAGGTACTGGAACAAGGGGCCGCAAGTCACCCTGTACGCTCCGGCGCCCCTGCTGAGGGAAGGCCCCAACAGCATCAAGGTGCTTGAGCTGCAGACGTCCGGTGCCGTCGTCGAACTTCGCGAAAAGCCGGACCTTGGGCCGGAAGAAGCAGGCCCCATTGTGGCGGCCGAACTGCCGTAACCCGGGCATGATCGGGCCGCGAACTATGCTGGCTGGATGAGCTTGGACTTCGACACCCGCCCTGCTGCGTACGCCGTCATCATTCAGGAAGGCAAGATCCTCCTGGCGTATTGGAAACAGGATGACAAGGAAGGATGGACCCTGCCCGGCGGAGGCCTGGACCTCGCGGAGCACCCCGTTGACGGGTGCCGCCGCGAGGTTTTCGAGGAAACGGGATATGACGCACGCATCGACCGCATGCTCGGCATCGACGTCGGTCACTGGCCGAGGGAATCCGGGCCGGAAGCCACCATCCGCGATTTCCAGGCGCTCCGGCTGGTCTACGAAGCCACCATCACTGGCGGGGAACTGACGCACGAGGTGGACGGCAGCACCACCCACGCCGCCTGGATCCCCCTTGAGGACGTGGGGAAGCTCAATCGTGTTTCGTTGGTTGATGTCGCGCTCCGCTTGCACCGCGAACGCCCCGAGGATGGAAAGCTTGCTCCAGGGAACCCGTGAAAAGGGTGGCCATATCGGGCAGGCCTGAGTACGCTGGAGGACGTTGCCGGTTGATTGGACACCGGTACTGATGCCAAGGAGGTGGATTTGATGACTGCCATAGTCTTGCGCGCCCCGCACACAGCAGCGGCGCACCATCACTCCACCATTCCTGTCCCGGCATCCGCCTGCGCCTAGCCAGGTGACCGGGCCTCAGCAGAGGCTACCCATTGAACATTTACGCGTCTTCACGCGACACCTTTTTTCCTGACACCAACCGGCTCCCCGTGGAGTACGGCTACACCGCCAAGACCGGGCAGCTCTTCGCCGACCATCCCTTTACGGGGCCCGGAGATCCTTCCCCGGGCCGCATTGTCCGTTTGGACAGAAACCGCGTCCTGGTTGCTTCGGGCGACGGGCTGCTGCATCTGCCCTATCCAAACCGTGGGCTGCTCCCGGCCACAGGCGACTGGGTCTGGCTGGGGCACAACGCCGCCGGCGAGCCGTCCGTCGTCGAGGTCTTGCCCCGGTATTCGGCGCTCAGCCGCAAGCGGGCCTTCGAAGCATCCTCCGAGGAGCAGGTCCTGGGAGCCAACATCGACATTGTGGCGGTGGTGGTGCCCATGGACCGGCCCCTTACCCATAACCGCCTGGAACGGACCCTGGTTGCCGCTTGGGATTCCGGTGCTACCCCACTGGTTGTCATCACGAAGGCCGACCTTGCGAACCTGGCGGACGATGTTGTGGGCGAGGTCATCCTCCAGGCGGCCGGCGTGCCCGTTGTCACCACATCGGCCGAGCACGGCGACGGTCTCGATGAACTCCTTCACCACATCCCATCCGGGGCGACCTTGGTTTTGCTCGGCCCCTCCGGTGCCGGGAAATCCACCCTCATCAACGCCTTGGTGGGGCGCGAACTCCAGGAAACCGGTGCTGTCCGGGCCGGTGACGGGAAGGGGCGGCACACCACCACTTCCCGGGAACTCGTGCCGTTGCCCGGCGGTGCCGTCCTGATGGACACGCCTGGCGTCCGGGGCTTTGGGCTCTTCGACGCCGACGACGGCATGGAGGAGATGTTCGGCGACCTCGAAGGGCTCTTTGCACAATGCCGCTTCGCGGACTGTTCGCATCAGGCCGAACCGGGGTGCGCCGTGTCTGAGGCGCTTGCCGACGGATCGCTGGACCAGCGCCGTTGGGCGAGCTACCTCAAGCTGCAGCGGGAAATC
Source organism: Paenarthrobacter sp. NPDC058040 (assembly GCF_042885775.1). Taxonomy (NCBI): domain Bacteria; kingdom Bacillati; phylum Actinomycetota; class Actinomycetes; order Micrococcales; family Micrococcaceae; genus Paenarthrobacter; species Paenarthrobacter sp. NPDC058040. The sequence continues at coordinate 103,510 of NZ_JBHVRN010000003.1, read as the reverse complement.
GCCGCCCTGAACCGAAAGCACGACGCGGCCGCTCGACGCGCCTACCAGCGTGAGTGGCACCAGAAGGTGGTTTCCGCGGAACGTGGACAACGCGCAGCCGAGCGATACCGCCATGATCTGGCCGAGGAAAGGCAGGGAAGGAAGGGCAAACGCCGGAAATGTTGAACATTGCCGATTCATTACGGAATTCGTGGCGTCGCTGACATCGCCATGCCCGCTGGCTACGCTGGGTGAAGATCGGCTTTACAGCCACAGTAAGCGTGCTTATGATCAATTGGCTCTACCGTCCGAGGATGTCGAATTACAGATAGGTAAGCCCAGGTATGGCCGAAGCCATGATTGAGTTCCAGAGCGTGACCAAGCAGTACCAGGGGGGACAACCGGCGGTTGACGCTCTGAGCATGTCCATCGACAAAGGCGCCATCACCGTCTTTGTCGGTCCTTCGGGCTGCGGCAAGACCACATCGTTGCGCATGATCAACCGGATGGTTGAGCCCAGTGCGGGCACCATCACCGTGGCCGGGGAAGACGTATCCAAGGTTCCCGCGGCCCAATTGCGCCGGTCCATGGGCTATGTGATGCAGTCAGCCGGTTTGCTCCCGCACCGTTCAGTCCTGGACAACATCGCTACGGTGCCGCGGCTCAACGGCGTGTCCAAGGCGGCGGCGCGGAAGCGCGCAGCGGAACTGCTCGACGTCGTAGGGCTGGCTTCCGGACTCGGCAAGCGTTACCCGTCGCAACTGTCCGGCGGCCAGCAACAGCGCGTTGGGGTGGCCCGGGCGCTCGCGGCCGATCCGCCGGTGCTGCTTATGGACGAACCCTTCAGTGCTGTGGATCCCGTGGTTCGCGACGAACTGCAGCAGGAACTCCTGCGCCTCCAGCGCGAGTTGGCCAAGACCATCGTCTTCGTGACCCACGATATTGATGAGGCCACGGTGCTGGGGGACAGGGTCGCGGTCTTTGCCGTGGGCGGCAAGCTTGCCCAGTATGCGGCCCCTGAGGAAATCCTGCGGGCGCCCGCCAATGACTTCGTCGCCTCGTTCGTGGGCCGCGACCGGGGGTTCCGGCATTTGGCCTTCAACGCTGCCGACTCGGTCCAGCTGCACCCCGTCACCATGGTCAGCGCGTCGGATGGCCACAGCGCCGGCCGTGATTCCGGCGAGTGGGCCCTTGTTGTCGATGAGGATTCGCGGCCATTGGGTTGGTCGTCGCCGAAGGACGGCGCCGGAATCATCCCCGGCGGCTCGCTCTTCCACAAAGGAGACACCTTGCGCCGCGCGCTTGATGCGGCCCTGTCCTCACCATCGGGCCTCGGCGTTGCCGTGGACGACGACGGCAGGGTCGCCGGGGTCCTGAAGGCGCCGGAAGTCCTTGCCCTGATCGAGGAAGTCCGGCGCCGCAGGGAGGATGCCACCTGATGGAGTGGTTCCTGGCGAACACCGGCATGGTGCTTGGTTTGGCGGGGCAGCACCTGTTCCTGGCAGTCATACCCATGGTGCTCGGACTGTTGATTTCGATTCCGCTGGCGCAGCTGGCTCGTCGGAACAGCACGCTGCGTTCGGTGGTGGCAACGGCCACGTCCTTGCTCTACACAATTCCGTCCCTGGCTTTGTTCATCATCCTCCCCACCATCCTGGGCACCCGGATCCTCGACCCGCTCAACGTCATTGTTGCCTTGACCATCTATGCCGTTGCCCTGCTGGTCCGCGCCGCCATGGATGCCTTCGACTCCGTGGACAACGATCTCAGGAATGCCGCGGTGGCCATGGGGTTCAAGCCCCTTGCCCGGTTCTTCCAAGTGGATCTCCCGCTGTCCCTCCCGGTGCTTTTCGCAGGTCTCCGCGTCGTCTCGGTCAGCAACATCTCCCTGGTCAGCGTCGCGGCGTTGCTGGGTGTCGGCAATCTTGGCATCCTCTTTACCGACGGCCTGCAGCGTACGTTCGTGACCGAGGTCGTCGTGGGCATCATCGCGATCCTGGTCCTGGCTTTGCTGATGGACGCGGTGCTGGTGGTACTGGAACGGATCCTCACCCCGTGGACCCGGGTAGTTGGCGGAAGTGGCCGGAGTGACGCCACTGTGGTCCTGACCGAGCCAAAATCCGGCCCTGCCCCTCACGCCGCTCCCCGCCCGGATCCGGGAGCGTCCGCATGAGCAACGTCTTCACGGATACGTTCGCCTGGTTGGCCGATCCCAAGCACTGGTCCGGCAGCGGAGGCATTGCCACGCGGTTGGTGGAGCATCTCCAGTACAGTGGGCTGGTGCTGCTGATCGCGGCCGCCATCGCCGTACCTTTGGGGCTTTTCATCGGCCATACAGGCCGGGGCAAAGTGGTGGCCGTTGCCTTGGCCGGCGCCCTTCGGGCCCTTCCCACCCTTGGCCTCTTGGTGTTGTTCGCGTTGCTGGCAGGCAGCGGCCTCATGCCGCCAGTCTGGGCACTCGTGATCCTCACTGTCCCGCCGCTCCTGGCAGGTACGTACGCGGGCATCTCAAGCGTCGAACCGACAGTCGTCGATGGCGCCCGTGCCATGGGCATGACCGAGTGGCAGATCCTGTTCCGCGTGGAGCTGCCTAACGGCCTGCAAGTCATGTTCGGCGGAATCCGGACTGCCGTGCTCCAGGTCATAGCCACCGTTTCGGTGGTTGCCTACCTTCCTCTGGGTGGGTTGGGCCGCTACCTTTTCGACGGACTGGTCCTCCAGGATTTCCCGCGCATGTTGGGCGGTTCCCTGTTGATCGCCGCCTTGGCGATCGCCGTCGACCTGATCCTCGCAGCCATCCAGCGCCTGGTGTTGTCGCCGGGCCTGGTCCTCGACTCCCGCGGGCGCCAAAAGGCGTCCGACGGTCACCAAGCCACAGCTCCCGCCGGGGCTGCCGTTCAAGGAGGTACACCATGAAAAACCCCGTCCCCATGACCCTGACGCGCCGTGGTCTCGGCGGCCTGGCAGCCGGCCTCGGTGTGGCCCTCGCGCTGAGCGCCTGCGGTGGCAGCCCCTTGGCTACGCCTTCCACGTCTGCGGCGAGCGGATCCGCAGGCGGATCGCTCGTTGTGGGATCGGCTGACTTCCCGGAAAGCCAGGTCATTGGCGAGATTTACGCCGGCGCCCTCAACGCCGCAGGGATCACGGCCACCACCAAGCCGAACATCGGTTCCCGCGAGATCTACTTCAAGGCTGTCCAGGACGGCTCCGTCGACCTCGTGCCGGACTACTCCGGCAACCTGCTGTCCTACCTCAACGCCGATGCCACGGAGGTCTCCGCCGACGACGTCTTCAAGGCGCTGCCAGGCAAGCTCCCGGATGGCCTGGGTGTTCTGGACGCAGCCAAGGCAGAGGACAAGGACGCCATGGTGGTCACCAAGGCCACGGCGGAGAAGTACCAGTTGAAGTCCATCGAGGACCTGGCCAAGGTGTGCAAGGACTTCACCATGGCCGCCCCGGCCACCTTCGAGACCCGCTCGTACGGTTTCCCGGGCCTGAAGAAGAATTACAACTGCGAGCTCAAGGGTTTGCAGCCCTTCAGCGATGGCGGTGGCAACCTGACCCTCCAGGCGCTGCTGGAGGACAAGGTCCAGGTAGCCGATATCTACACCACCACGCCTTCGATCGTTGACAACGACCTCGTGGTCCTCGAAGACCCCAAGAACAACTTCAAGGCCCAGCAGGTCCTGCCGCTCTACAACAAGTCCAAGATGACGGACAAGGCCAAGGACGCGCTTAACAACGTGTCCAAGATCCTCACCACCGAGGACCTCATCAACCTGAACCGTTCGGTGAGCGGCGACCAGAAGCAGAGCGCCAAGGACGCAGCTGCCGCTTGGCTCAAGGACAAGGGCATCGTCAAGTAATTCGCGACGAAACCGCGCACGACGGCGGTGACGGACCCATGCGGTTCCGTCACCGCCGTCGTCGTTTCTGTGAGGGACGTCTCAACGGAAGTACATGACCGCTATGGCATATTTGAGGAATGGCGAATTTCAAGCAGTCCACCAAGCTTCATAATGTCCTCTACGACATCCGTGGACCGATTCTTCAGGCCGCCCAGCAGATGGAGGCGGAGGGTCACCGGATCCTCAAACTGAACATCGGAAACCCGGCACCTTTTGGGTTTGAAGCGCCTGACGCCATTTTGGTGGACATGATCCGCCACCTGCCCAACGCCCAGGGATACAGCGACTCCCGCGGCATTTTCTCTGCCCGTACAGCCGTCTCCCAGTACTACCAGACGCGCGGCATCCAAAACATCCACGTTGACGACATCTACCTTGGCAACGGCGTCAGTGAGCTCATCACCATGTCTCTGATGGCCTTGCTCGAAGACGGCGACGAAGTCCTGATCCCCACGCCGGACTACCCCTTGTGGACGGCTTCGGTTGCCCTCGCCGGCGGGCGGCCCGTGCATTACCTCACCGATGAGGAATCCGGGTGGCAGCCCGACCTTGAAGACATGGAAGCCAAGATCACGCCCCGCACCAAGGGCATAGTGGTGATCAACCCGAACAACCCAACAGGTGCCGTATATCCGGAAGAGACGCTGAAGAAGATCGTGGCCCTGGCCGAGAAGCACGGCCTGGTGATTTTCGCGGACGAAATCTACGAGAAGATCCTGTACGAAGACGCCGTCCACGTGAACCTCGCCGGTCTGACGGGCGACGACGTGTTGTGTTTGACGTTCAGCGGCCTGTCCAAGGCCTACCGCGTCTGCGGCTACCGGGCCGGCTGGATGGCCATCTCCGGACCCAAGAAGGACGCCGCGGATTATCTCGAAGGCATCAACCTGCTGGCCAACATGCGTCTTTGCGCCAACGTGCCTGCACAACATGCCATCCAAACGGCACTCGGTGGATACCAGAGCATCAACGATCTCATCCTTCCCGGTGGGCGGCTCCTGGAGCAGCGAAACAAGGCCTACGACCTGCTGAACGCCATCCCCGGCGTCAGCACCCAACAGGCCCGCGGCGCGCTGTATCTCTTTCCTAAACTGGACCCGGAGATCTACCACATCAGGGACGACGAGAAGTTTGTCCTGGACCTCCTCCGAGAGCAGAAGATCCTCGTGTCCCATGGCCGTGCCTTCAACTGGGTGCGTCCGGACCACTTCCGCATGGTCACCTTGCCCAACGTCAAGGACATCGAAGAAGCGATCGGCCGCATGGCGGACTTCCTGTCGAGGTATCCCGGCAACTAGCCTGAGTTCCATGTTGCGCCACGCGGGCGCTGCCGGCAGAAAGGCAAGCCATGGCTGTAGTGGAGTTCGTCAAGAGTCCAGCTGAGGTGCTGCGGGTCGATTCGGGGTTCTCGTTGGAAAGCGTGGATCCCGAATCAACCCCGGGCTATAAGGGAAACAAGGCGGACGGAAAGGCGCTGCTGGCGGCGCAGGATGCCAAGTTGGAGGATCTCCAGGAGCAACTCTTCGCCTCGGGCAGGTTCGGCAGCGAAAAGAGACTGCTGCTGATCCTGCAGGCCATGGATACTGCCGGTAAGGGTGGCATTGTCAGCCACGTGGTCGGAGCCATGGATCCGCAGGGCGTGCACTTGACGGCCTTCAAGGCGCCCACGGAAGAGGAGAAGGCGCATGACTTCCTCTGGCGGATCGAGAAACAGGTTCCTGCTGCAGGCATGGTGGGGGTCTTTGACCGCTCGCACTACGAGGATGTCCTGATCCACCGGGTCCACGGCTGGGCGGATGCCGAAGAACTCGAAAGGCGCTACGCCGCCATCAACGACTTCGAGTCACGGTTGGCCGAACAGGGCACCACCATAGTCAAGGTCATGTTGAACATCAGCAAGGGCGAACAGCGCAAGCGCCTCCTGGCCAGGCTCGACGACCCCAGCAAGCACTGGAAGTACAACCGGGGAGACTTGGAGGAGCGGGCCTTCTGGGACCACTACATGGAGGCTTACGGCATTGCGTTCCAGAAGACGTCCACTGAGATTGCGCCTTGGCACGTGGTGCCGGCCAACAACAAGTGGTACGCCCGGATAGCCGTCCAGGAGTTGCTGCTGCAGGCCCTGGGCGGGATGTCGCTGGAATGGCCCAAGGCAGAGTTTGATGTCGCAGCCGAACGTGCGCTGGTGGTTGAGTCCTGACGTAGCCTTCGGTCTGGGCGCGGGTTGTGCCGACCCCTGCCGCCGCCGGCGGGCTGAAGGTGTCCAGCCAGTTACCTGTTACTGGTCCGGACCGGAACCGTTGCTTGCCTCGCGGGCCGAAGCCAGCCGCTTCCGTGCCCCTTCCAGCCAGTCCTCGCAGCGTTTGGCCAGGGCTTCGCCGCGTTCCCAGAGAGCCAGCGATTCCTCCAGGCTGGCGCCGCCCGCTTCCAGGCGGCCGACAACGGCCACGAGTTGTTCCCGCGCTTCCTCGTAACTGAGGGCATCCAAGGAGTCGGTTGCCTGGGGGTTGTTCTCTGTCATTGAGGTCCTTTGCAGTGTGTATTGGCCATTCCCATGACCCGGACTTTTTCCGGTAGAGATTGCCGATCCTTGAGTCAGCGTTCGATTAGTTGCCCACGGCCGGTGGACGTCGCCCGCAAACGTCCCTCTGCCACCCGGATGGCCAGTGGCGTCCCCTCGGGCGCCTGGTCAGGGCTGCTGACAACGGTGTGGCCGGCTTGGTCCTCGCCCACGACCTGCACCACGGCATAACCACGGTCCAGCGTCTTTTGCGGCGAAAGGGCACGTACTTGGGCGCGGAGGTGGTGCACCTGGTCCAGGGCCCTCACCACAGCCGTGTTCACTGCTGTGTGGGATCGTTGGCTAAGCCTGGCGACGTCGTCGGCACGAACATCCACCAACGTATCCGGATTCGCCAGGACGGGCCGTGACCTCAGGGCGTGCAATCGGTCCGTCTCCCGGTCCACCATCCGCCCGATACTGCGCCGCAGGTGGTCCCGGGCCTGGCGGACGGCCGCCAGCTCCTCGGAGACATCGGGAACGATCCTTTTGGCGGCGTCCGTGGGCGTCGACGCCCTGAGGTCGGCGACGTCATCCAGAATCGGCCGGTCCGCCTCATGCCCGATGGCACTGACCACCGGTGTGGTTGCGGCGGCCACGGCCCTGATCAGGTCTTCGTTACTGAAGGGCAGGAGGTCTTCAAGGGCGCCGCCGCCACGGGCCAGGACGATGACATCGACGTGTGGATCCGCGTCCAGCTTCCTGAGCGCCCCGATGATCTGGGAGACCGCCGTATTGCCTTGGACTGCTACCTCGCGGACGTCGAACTCGACGGCGGGCCACCGCAGCGCTGCGTTGCGCAGGACGTCCTTCTTGGCGTCCGAATCGCGTCCGGTGATCAGCCCGATGCGGTGGGGGAGCAGTGGCAGCTTGCGCTTCCTGGACTCGGCGAAGAGGCCTTCCGCCGCCAGGGCCTGGCGGAGCCGTTCGATCCTGGCGAGGAGGTCGCCAAGCCCCACGGGCCTGATGTCCTTGACCGACATGTTGAGGCGCCCCGTCTTCACCCAGAAGTCGGCCTTGACCAGGGCAACTACGCGTGAGCCGCGTTCCAAGGGAGTCCGTTGCCGGTCCAGGACGGTGGACCACACGGAAGCCGGCAGGGAGATCTCCGCGTCGACATCGCGTAGGGTCAGGAACGCGTTTCCGCCGCGGCGGTTCATTTCGATGACCTGGCCCTCGATCCACGCAGCTGGAGCCCGTTCGATGTGGGCTTTGAGCTTCCGCGACAGTAATTGCAGGGGCCATGGGTTGTCCGGACTGGTTTCGGCCGCGGTTGCAGGCAACGTCGATTCAGGGCTGGCTTCAGCTGACATGGATCATCCGTGCTTTTTCCTGCATGTGCCTGTCCTCGATAGCCTTGAGCCCGCCAGTTGCCGGGCCGTCTTCCAACTCTATCCATAGCAGTAGCCGCCCGGGCCCACATTTTTCCCCGTATGTGGACAGTCCTAGGATGGTGGGACAGCCCCCTAGCACCGAGGAAGACCTTGCGTACTTTTGTCTCAGCAGTGGGAGTGATCCTGGCTTTGCTCCTCACGGCCGTGGCCGTGCCCGCCGCATGGGTTGACGCGAACGTTGTCAAAGAAGATGGTTTCGTCCGCCTGGCCGGTGCTTTGGGTCAGGATCCCGACTTTCAGGATCGCCTGGCCGGTGCCGCCGTGAGCACGTTCCAATCCTCCGTGCAGTTGCCCGAGCCGGTCCGCAACCTCGCCGGCGACGCCCTCAAAGGCGCGGCGAATGGGATGCAATCGTGGAGCGACTATCCGCAGGCCTGGGAAGAAACGGTGAGGAACAGCCATCGCCTCAATTTCGGCGGCCAAGCCGAGGAATCCGGCGCCTCCACTGCTTTGCTCCTGGACATTGCGCCGCTAGTCCGACTCATCAGGGACCATTTCGCCTCGTCCACGGGCATCACTTTGGACGTTCCGGCTCAAAGTGTGGTGACCCTGGGCCAACCTGCCCAGCGGCAGATCGTCGAACGTGTATCCGCCTTCGCTCCGTTGTGGTGGGTGGCCGCTTTGGGCGCGGCGGTGTCTGTCCTGCTCGCGCTGACAGCGGCGCGCAGGCGCGCCCTGGTCTTGGTCTTCATGGGACTCGGCGGACTCGCCTTGGCTGCCTTGTGGAGCACGACGACGGACCTCGCCGTGAGTTCCGTGCAGAACCTTTCCAGCGGCAACAGTGTGGCGGAATTGTTCAAACAGGAGTTCCTGGGCTCAGCCCGATCAGGCTTTGGCCAGTGGATACTGGTGGACGCTTGGGTCTCGGCTGCCGTCCTGGCGCTGGGGCTCATCGGCTTGGTGCTGTCCGGGAGACGGCGGTCACCTTCTGCAAGCGGCCCCACCACTGCCCGGTAGCATGGAAGGATGACCAGCACAGCAGTCTCCATTCCGATGCCCACGGTTCCCCGCAGACGTCGATCCCCTGAAGAGGTACAGGCGGCTGCACCAGTGAACGGCACAAAAAAGGTCCTGCTTGCTGCACCCCGCGGATACTGTGCGGGCGTCGACCGAGCCGTCATCGCCGTGGAGAAGGCACTGGAACACTACGGACCTCCGGTATATGTCCGGAAGCAGATCGTCCACAACGTCCACGTGGTCTCCTCGCTGGAGGAAAAGGGCGCCATTTTCGTTGACGAGACCGACGAGGTACCCGAGGGCGCGCTGGTGATTTTCTCTGCCCACGGCGTCTCGCCGGCGGTGGTGCAATCTGCCGAGGACCGCGGACTGCGCACCATCGATGCCACGTGCCCCCTGGTGACCAAGGTTCACCGCGAGGCCGTGCGTTTCGCGAAGGAAGACTACGACATCCTCCTCATCGGCCACGATGGCCACGAGGAAGTGGAAGGTACGGCCGGGGAGGCGCCGGACCACATCCAGATCATCAACGGGCCGCATGAAGTTGGCAAGGTCACCGTGCGCAACCCCGAGAAGACCATCTGGCTTTCACAGACCACGCTGAGCGTAGACGAGACCATGGAGACCGTCCGCATGCTCAAGGAGCGGTTCCCCACCCTGCAGGATCCGCCCAGCGACGATATTTGCTATGCCACCACCAACCGCCAGGTAGCCATCAAGAAGATCGCTCCGCAGGCTGATTTGGTCATCGTGGTGGGTTCTGCGAATTCCTCGAACTCTGTGCGACTGGTCGAAGTGGCCCTCGAATACGGCGCCAAAACGTCCTACCGCGTGGACTTCGCCAATGAAGTGGACGAAACCTGGTTTGAAGGCGTGGCCACTGTGGGCGTTACGTCGGGCGCTTCTGTTCCCGAGGTCCTGGTACAGGAAGTGCTCCGGCTCCTTGCCGACTACGGTTACGACGAGGTCCAGGAAGTAGTGACGGCGGAGGAAGACCTTCTCTTCTCGCTGCCCAAAGAACTTCGTGCAACCCTGAAGCAGGCCGGCGACGTCAGCCGCGCGCTCGGTGGACGCGGAAACCGCCCCACGTCCTGATCGTTCAAAGAACAAGCCCCTGTGGCCGCACTTTACCGGTGCAGCCACAGGGGCTTTTTCTTGGGCATCCATGTGTCCAGCATGGAAGGCGTTGCCCGGATGCGCCCCCGCGTTGAACCGCGGCAGTTCCGTCAGGCGGCAGACTCCGTGCTGGCGTCCTGGACTCGCTCAGCGCGTTCCTTGTCGCTTCCGTCAATGGCCAGAAGCTCGGGTGCAGCCAACGCGCGGGGCACGGCTTCCACGGACGGGGGTACGGCCAGCCCCGCATCCTCCATGCTGTTGAGCTTGCGTGCAGTCGGGAGGACCCTCGCTTCCAGCGTCCCCACCAGGGCGTTGTAACGGTCAACGGACGTCTTGAGGGAGCTTCCCAGCTTCCCGACGTTTTCGCCCAGCGTGCCCATCCGCTCGTACAGCCGCTTGGCGAGTTCGAAGAGTTCGTGTGCACTGTCGGTGAGGACGTCTTGGCGCCAGGTGAACGCGACAGACTTCAGGACGGCCAGGAGGGTGCCAGGCGAGGCCAGAACGACGTTTCTGGAAAGGGCATGCTCCAACAAAGCGGGGTCCGTCTCAAGGGCCGAAGCCAGAATCGACTCAGCCGGGAGGAAACAGACGACGAGCTCGGGGGAGTTGCCGGGGATGTCCCAGTACTTCTTCGCTGCGAGGGCATCGATGTGTGCTTTGAGTGCCTTGGCGTGCTGGGCCAGGAGAGTCTTGGCGTCGTGGACTGTTCCTGCCGTGACTGATTCGCCGAGGGAACCCTCGCCGTGGAGTTGCTCCTGTGCAGCGAGGTAGGAAGCCAGGGGAACCTTCGCATCCACCACCAATTGCTTGCCGCCCGGAAGTTGAACCACCAGGTCGGGACGCAGGGTATTGTCGCTGCGTCCGGAGTGCACCTGCTCGTGGAAGTCCACGTGGCGCAACATGCCCGATGCCTCCACGACACGGCGCAACTGGACTTCGCCCCACTGGCCGCGGGCACTGTTGGAGCGAAGGGCGGATGCCAAAGCATGCGTCGACCTGAGGAGTTGCTCGTCGGAGAGCCTGGCGTCCTGGAGTTGCTGTGCCAATTGACCGTACTGCTCCACGCGATCGCGTTCCAGGAGCGAGACCTGCTGTTGCACTGCCGTCAGTTTCTCGGCGACCGGCGCAAGGGCACGCAGGACGCTGCCGTCCGAGTTCCTTGCCTCGCTCAGCTCCCGGTTCTGCGCGAACAGAAGGCGACGTTCGGCGTCGGCCGCCGCGAACTGGGCTGTCACCTCCGAAAGCCGCGACGAAACGGCGTCGAAGTCCGCCTCCAGTCCGGCACCCCGGCGCTGGAAGACGACATATCCGATTCCAAGTCCAACAGCCGCCCCGATCAACAGCATGAGCAGGGCCAGAACCAATCCAAATCCATCCATGCAGTAAACCCTGTCACAGGGGTACGACAGTTTTAGCGCGGCCCCGCCCGTGACGTTTCAGTCCCGGCTTCAACAAGAAACCCTGCGGCCATTCCGGGTAGAATCAATCCTCGTGGCTCTTACTATTGGCATCGTCGGACTGCCCAACGTCGGCAAATCAACCCTTTTCAACGCACTGACCCGCAACCAGGTGCTTGCTGCGAACTATCCCTTCGCAACCATTGAACCCAACGTCGGCGTCGTGAACCTGCCGGACCCCCGCCTGGCGAAGCTGGCTGAGATCTTCGGTTCGCAGCGTTTGCTGCCCGCTCCCGTGTCCTTCGTGGACATCGCAGGAATCGTGAAGGGTGCCTCCGAGGGCGAAGGCCTGGGCAACAAGTTCCTCGCCAACATCCGCGAAGCCGAGGCCATCGCCCAGGTTGTCCGTGTGTTTGACGACCCCGATGTTGTCCATGTGGACGGCAAGGTTGATCCGCGCTCGGACATGGAGACGATCAACACCGAACTGATCCTGGCAGACCTCCAAACCATCGAAAACGCAATCCCGCGTATCGAAAAAGAAGTCAAGATCAAGAAGCGTGAAGCAGCCGAGCTGGCCGCCATCAAAGCCGCCCAGGCTGTGCTTGAACGCGGCGACACCATCTTCTCGTCGATCAAGAGCGACAAGTTGGAGATGGGACACCTCAAGGAGCTCGGACTCCTGACCGCCAAGCCCTTCATCTACGTCTTCAATGCTGACGAAGGCATCCTCGGCGACCCCGCCAAACAGGATGAGTTGCGCAACCTTGTTGCTCCGGCAGACGCCGTGTTCCTCGACGCCAAGCTTGAGGCAGACCTCGTCGAATTGGACGAGGAAGAGGCACGCGAAATGCTGGAAATGAACGGGCAGAGCGAATCCGGCCTGGACCAGTTGGCGCGGGTTGGCTTCCACACCCTCGGCCTGCAGACTTACCTCACCGCTGGCCCGAAGGAAACCCGTGCGTGGACCATCCGCCAGGGTGACACTGCTCCCCAAGCTGCCGGCGTGATCCACTCCGACTTCCAGCGGGGCTTCATCAAGGCCGAAGTGGTGTCCTTTGACGACCTCGTTGATGCCGGCTCCATGGCCGAAGCCAAGTCGCGGGGCAAGGTCCGCATCGAAGGCAAGGAATACGTCATGGCCGACGGCGACGTGGTGGAGTTCCGCTTCAACGTCTAAGACCAAGAGCCAAAAGAGCCCGGTCCAGCTGAACACCTCAGCCTGGATCGGGCTTCTTTTTGCCCGAAAACAGTCCTGTCCTGCTGTATGGCCATGCGACTTATCCACATAGGGTTTGAGGCTGACCCCGGGCGGCCAGCCAGCTCGGGATACTTGGCGGATGGGAATCAGATACTACGCATATGCCTTCGACGCCGACGTCACCGACCACGTGCTTGCCGATCCGAGGGGTTTTCTCTCTGCAGATCCGCTGGCTGATGCTTGGGGCCTGGAATCCGTAGGTGATTTCACCGTCGCTACGTTCGAACAAGCCGTACCTGAACGTGAAATGCTCTACCTGGATAAGGTATGGCGGCAACTTCAGGCGTTCACTGCCCCGTCAAAGAATGGCGCGGAGCCGCGACCAGCCTTTCGTATGTTCGAAGGCCAGGTAACCATGCATCATGACGGCTGGGAACCGTGGGTTCGGGTCCTTCCTCCATCGGAGGTGGCTGCGATTGCCAAGGACTTGAGTGATCTCCCGGATGAAGAGTTGGGCCGGTGGTTGCAGAGTTCCATGCGTTTCGGGGGCGACCCTGCCATCGACTATGCCGTTGGCTACCTCCAAAAGGCACGGGTTTTCGTCAATGACCTGGCGGCCGCCGGCCGCGGTTTTGTCTATCTCATTGGTTGAATGAAACGACGGCATATCACGCGATATCATGGCTGCATGGGCAACGCAGTGAGGGAACTTCGTGAAGCCGCTGGCATCAGCCAGGGGGAGTTGGCCCGGCGTTCCGGCGTGGCCCAGCCGAACATCGCTGCCTACGAGGCGGGACGGCGCAAGGCATCCCCGGAAATGCTGGATCGTCTCCGTGCCGCTGCACGTCCGTTGCCTCACGTGGTCCTTGCCTTGCGGGCGCAGGAGCTACGCGAGTTGGCCGGCCGCTATGGGTTCAGCAACGTTCGCGTATTCGGGTCCGCGGCACGTGGATCCGATGGCCCCGGGAGTGATCTAGACATCTTGGTGACGCGACCGCCCGGAATCGGGTTGTTGACTGTATCTGCGTTCGCCGCGGCTGCAAGCGACCTGCTGGGAGTGGAGGTTGATGTGGTCACGGATGGGGGCCTCCGCGCAGATCACGAAATCCTGACAACTGCTGTCGCCGTATGAATCAACGGGACGCTGCTGCGCTCAAGGAGATACTTCGTCTCTGCAGCGTAGGCGCCGATCTGGTTGCCCGGGGGCATCGATGGTACATCACGGATCCAGACAACGTTCCAGGTCTCGCGGCGGAATCCCTGATCATCAAGATAGGGGAGAATGTCGCGCGGCTCAGCGCCGAAACCACGATAGCGCATCCTGAGGTGCCGTGGTCGCTCATCAAGCGCATGAGGGACCGACTGGCCCATCACTACGAAGGGACGGACTATGAGGCCGTCTGGGACACGCTTGCCTATGACCTGCCCTCGATCAGCAGATACCTGCAATCGCTTGACGGCGCCTAACATGTGAGCCCCGGTCCAGCTGAACACCTCAGCCTGGATCGGGCTTCTTTTTGCCCGAAAACAGTCCTGTCCTGCTGTCAGACAGCGAATATTACCACCCAGTAGCCTTTGACTTGAAATCGCCGCCAAATTAGGCAAGTGGAGGTTGCGGAACGGTTACAGTTTGGCTGGTTTGTTCCAACATTCGGACGCAATGTGGGTAGGCTTACACTCACATGTAGGCAACGTCACAGTAGGAATCTGTGCCTGAGCCTGGGGGAAATCACGAAACTTCCCCTGTTCAACTCCACGACTCATAGGAGGCGGAATGCGTTTCTCGCGCACTTCCAAAGCTCTAGGTGTAGCGGCGATCGTCGCCCTCGCAATGACCGGTTGCGGCGGCGGCTCCGGCAGTAACTCGAACAGCTCTGCCGCAGTTGATCCCAACAAGGTCATCACCGCATACAGCAATGAACCGCAGAACCCTCTGCTTCCGGCCAACACCAACGAGGTCTACGGTGGCCGGGTTGTCGAACTGCTGTTCGAAGGTCTGCGCGCATACGACGCCGACGGCAAACCGGTGAACGCTCTTGCCGAGTCCATTGACACCACGGACTCCCAGAACTGGACCATCAAGGTCAAGTCGGGCGCCAAGTTCACCAACGGCGAGGCCATCACGGCCAAGACCTTCGTTGACTCCTGGAACTTTGCGGCGCTGAGCACCAACCTCCAGAACAACGGCTTCTTCTTCGAATCCATCGAGGGCTACGCCGATGTCAGCGCTGTGACCGAGACGACGGGCGCTGATGGCAAGACCACGTCCACCCCGGCTCCGAAGGCACAGACGATGTCCGGCCTCGCCGCCAAGGACGACCAGACGATCACCGTCAAGCTGGCTCAGCCCGAGGCTGACTGGTCACTGCGTCTTGGCTACTCCGCGTTCTTCCCGCTTCCTTCCGAGGCAATCAAGGACCCGAAGAAGTTCGGCGAGAACCCTGTGGGCAACGGACCGTACAAGTTCGCTAAGGATGGTGCCTGGGTCCACGACCAGTCCATCTCCCTGGTCAAGAACACTGACTACAGCGGTCCCCGCGCGGCTAAGAACGGTGGCGTGACCTTCAAGTTCTACACCGATCCGGGCCCGGCCTACACGGATCTCCAGGGCGACAACCTTGACGTCACCGACGTCATTCCGTCCAACGCGCTGAAGACGTATGTCACCGACTTCCCGGACCGCAACTCCACCAAGCCGGTTGCCACCAACTCCACGCTGAACATTCCGGGCTACAACCCGAACTTCCAGGGTGAAGCCGGTACCCTCCGCCGCCAGGCACTGTCCTACGCCATCAACCGCGAAGAGATCGCCAAGGTCGTTTTCAACGGTACGCGTACGCCTTCCAAGGCGTTCGTCCCGCCGGTCATCGAAGGATTCAAGGATGGCCTGGCTGGCAGCGAAGTCCTGAAGTTCGATCCTGCCAAGGCAAAGGATCTCTGGACCCAGGCTGAGAAGATCAAGCCTTATGACGCTTCCAAGCCGCTGCAGATCGCTTCCAACACCGATGGTGGCAACAAGGAATGGATCGAAGCCGTAGCCAATGGCTTCAAGAACAACCTCGGCATCGAAGCTGAAATCCAGCCGTTCGCCAAGTTCGCCGAAGTCCTGAACCTGCGCAAGTCGCAGTCCCTCCCGGGCCTGACCCGTGCGGGCTGGCAGGGCGACTACCCGTCGCTCTACAACTTCCTGGGACCGGTTTGGGCCACGGGTGCTTCCTCCAACTACGAGAAGTACTCGGACCCTGAGTTCGACAAGCTCCTCAAGGAAGGTCTTGCCGCCAAGTCCACTGACGAGGCGAACGACAAGTTCAACAAGGCGCAGGAAGTCCTGTTCAAGGACCTCCCCGGTCTTCCCCTGTGGGACCAGGCTCGCGCGATCGTGTGGAGCAACAACGTTGTGAAGGCCGAGACCGGCTGGAACGGCGGAATCCTCTACTACAACATCGAGGCGAAGTAATCCGCAGGAACTGAGCTTGCCGTGAGGCATTGGGGGCCCGGCTTGGCGCCGGGCCCCCATTCGCCTGTCATGGCAGGAAGGCACACATGACTCTCCATCGCACAACCAGCGGAAAGAGGTGACCCTGTGGTTCGCTACATCCTTCGCCGACTCCTGCAGGTGATCCCAGTCTTTCTCGGGACCACACTCCTCGTTTACTACATGGTGTTCGCACTTCCCGGCGATCCGATCGCCGCATTGTTCGGCGACCGCCAGCCGCCGCAAAGTGTCATCGACGCCCTGCGGGCCCAATACCACCTGGACCAGCCGTTCTGGGTCCAGTACGGCATCTTCCTGAAGAACCTCGTGACTTTCGACCTCGGTGTCGATTTCACGCAGCAGCCGATCGCCGCGGCCCTTGGCCGGGCGTTCCCCGTGACCGCGATGCTGGCCATTGAGGCCATCATCATCCAGGCTGTGTTTGGTGTTGCCTTCGGCGTTTTCGCCGGGCTTCGCAAGGGCAAGCTGTTCGATTCCACGGTGCTGGTGACCTCGCTGATCGTGATCGCTGTTCCCACGTTCGTCCTGGGCTTCGTTTTCCAGCTCGTTTTCGGCGTCCAACTGGGATGGGCCAAACCAACGGTCGGTGGCAACGCTGACTGGGGCAACCTGATCCTTCCCGCAATCGTGCTCGGACTGGTCTCGTTCGCGTATGTCCTCCGCCTCACCCGGGCCTCGGTCATCGAAAACATGAATGCCGACTACGTCCGGACTGCCACCGCAAAGGGCCTTTCGCGTCCGCGGGTGGTCATGGCCCACATCCTGCGCAACTCGATGATCCCGGTGGTTACCTATCTGGGAGCCAACCTCGGTGGGCTTATGGGTGGCGCAATCGTTACCGAGGGCATCTTCAATGTTCCCGGCATCGGCAACAAGCTGTACCAGGCCGTTCTTCGTGGTGAAGGACCCACTGTCGTCGCGATCGTGAGTGTGCTTGTGCTCGTGTTTGTCGCGGCAAACCTGCTCGTTGACCTCTTGTACGCCTGGCTTGACCCGAGGATCCGTTATGACCAGTAACACCGAACACTTTGTGGCCCCCGTCGAGGAGACGCCCCTTCAGGCCACTGACTCCGTCAAGACGGACCAGGCTCCCTTGAGCCTCTGGGCCGACGCCTGGCGCAAGCTGCGCCGCCGGCCCATGTTCATCGTGTCATCCGTCTTGATCCTGCTCCTGACGTTCATTGCATTGTTCCCGGGAGTCTTCACGAGTGTCGCTCCCAACAACGACTGCCAGTTGTCCAACTCCGAGGCGGGTCCCACCGCCGGCCATCCGTTTGGCTTCACCTTGCAAGGCTGCGATGTCTACTCGCGTGTGATCCACGGGACGCAGGCCTCACTATCCGTCGGCGTGCTCTCCGTCTTGTGCGTTCTGGTGATCGGTGTGACCTTGGGAGCACTCGCCGGTTACTACGGTGGATGGCTCGACGCCGTCCTGGCCCGCCTCGGTGACATCTTCTTCGCCTTGCCCCTGATTCTGGGTGCGTTGGTCATCACCCAGCTTCCGCTGTTCCGCGAGAACCGGAGTGTCTGGACTGTTGTCCTGGTCATATCCCTGTTGGCCTGGCCGCAAATGGCCCGCATTACCCGCGGTGCCGTCATCGAAGTGCGCAACGCCGACTTCGTCACGGCCGCACGGTCACTGGGTGTTTCCCGGTTCGGGGCTTTGATGAGGCATGCGCTGCCGAACGCCCTGGCACCCGTGATTGTCTTGGCCACCCTTGAACTTGGCGTCTTCATCGTGGCCGAGGCCACACTGTCGTTCCTGGGCATTGGCCTTCCTGAAGGCATCATGTCCTGGGGCCATGACATCGCCGCCGCGCAGACGTCGATCCGGACCAACCCGTCGATTCTGCTGTATCCGGCAGCTGCCCTGTCCATTACCGTCCTGAGCTTCATCATGCTTGGCGACGCCGTTCGCGACGCTCTTGACCCCAAGAGCCGTCAGCGTTAGGGAGGCGAACATGACTTCAGCCAACGTCAGCATCGACGAAGCAACAGCACCAGTGCGGCCCATCCTTGAGATCAAGGACCTCGCTATCACCTTCAAGACGGGCGCGGGTGAAGTAAAGGCCGTCAAGAACGCCCACCTGAGCATCATGCCCGGCGAAACCGTCGCAATTGTGGGCGAGTCAGGTTCGGGCAAATCCACGACGGCGCTTGCCGCCATTGGTCTGTTGCCGACCAACGGCCGTGTGTCGGGTGGGCAAATCTTGCTCGACGGCGAGGACATCGCCGGTGCGCCGGAGAGCCGGATGATCGAGCTCCGCGGCAGCCACATCGGTATGGTGCCACAGGACCCGATGTCCAACCTCAACCCCGTCTGGAAGATTGGGTACCAGGTACGCGAAACGCTCAAGGCAAACGGCCGGCCCGATGGCCCGGACGACGTTGCCCGTGTCCTGGCGGAGGCCGGCCTTCCGGATGCCGCACGCCGGGCGAAGCAGTACCCGCACGAATTCTCCGGTGGTATGCGGCAACGGGCCCTGATTGCCATCGGCCTGAGTTGCCAGCCCAAGCTGCTTATTGCGGACGAGCCCACCTCGGCGCTCGATGTCACGGTGCAGCGGAAGATCCTGGACCACCTGGACAAAATGACCACCGAACTGGGCACCTCTGTGTTGCTTATTACCCACGACCTCGGCCTGGCCGCAGAACGTGCGGACAAGGTTGTGGTCATGTACCAAGGCAACGTGGTTGAGGCCGGTCCGTCCCTTGAGCTGTTGCGCAACCCGCAGCACCCTTACACCAGGCGACTTGTCGAATCGGCACCGTCCCTTGCCTCGCGCCGTATCCAGGTTGCCAAGGAACAGGGTGTCGAGGCCGAGGACCTGCTGGCTCCCACCGCGGCAGCGGAAAGCCGGGCCAAGGACGATGTCCTGCAGATCAAGAACCTGCGCAAGGTCTACAAACTGCGCCAGGGCCTGGGTCAGACTACGGACTTCGCAGCGGTTGACGGCGTCAGCTTCAACGTCAAGCGCGGCACCACCACTGCGATTGTGGGGGAGTCGGGTTCCGGCAAATCTACTGTGGCCAAAATGGTGCTCCAGCTGGAGAGCCCCACTGAGGGCCAGATTGTGTTCGACGGCGTTGACACGGCAGGCCTGAAGGGCAAGGAGCTGTTCAAATTCCGGCGCCGCGTGCAGCCTATCTTCCAGGATCCCTATGGCTCCCTGGACCCGATGTACAACATCTTCCGCACCATCGAGGAGCCGTTGCGGGTCCACAAGATCGGTAATGCAGCGAGCCGTGAAAAGAAGGTCCGGGAGCTGTTGGACCAAGTGGCGTTGCCGCAATCCACCATGCAGCGGTATCCGAATGAGCTCTCCGGTGGTCAGCGCCAACGCATTGCGATCGCCCGTGCGCTGGCCCTCGACCCGGAGGTCATTATCTGCGACGAGGCGGTCTCGGCCCTGGACGTTCTGGTCCAGGCGCAGGTGCTGAACCTCCTCGCCGAACTGCAGGACAACCTCGGCTTGACATACCTGTTCATCACCCACGACCTCGCTGTGGTCCGCCAGATTGCCGATCATGTCTGCGTCATGGAAAAGGGAAAGCTCGTGGAAACGGGCAGTACCGACGGCGTGTTCGAGAACCCCAAGGAGGCTTACACCCAGGCCTTGCTGGATGCCATCCCAGGCGGTTCTTTGCTGCTGCCCCCGGCGGTGGCGTAACCGCCGTCGTCCGATTCGGCAGCGGCGTTAACGCGAAGAGCCGGTGGTCCCCGAAAGGGAACCACCGGCTCTTGCCGTTAAGAGATGCGAGGCCCGCTGTACGCGCCTCTACGATGCCAAAGCGCGCAGAGCGGGCCCAGCAACGCAGGGGGTGCTACTGGCTTGGCGTCGAGGCGTCCGTTTCAGGCCGCGGCGACAAGCCCAGGGAGGCCAGCTGGCCGGCGAGGACCTTGCCCAGCTTTTCGTGGCCGGACGGCTTCATGTGCACACCGTCCTGCAGGTCCTTGACGGCGTCGTATCGGGTCAGCCAGTCTCCGGCACTGACGAACGGGACGTTGTTCTTGGCCGCAACCCGGCTTAGCAAGGCGTCTACTTCCGTGCGCCGGGCGCCGCCGTTATCGGCGCCCTTGGCAAGGGTGCCTATCATGGCCATGCGTGAGCCGGGGTAGCGCTTCTTGAGCACGGCCAGGAGACGCTCGGCATTGGCGGAGATCTGCGCGTCGGTGGCCTTCTGGGCAGCGTCGTTGCCACCGCCCTGGACCACGATCAGCGGGGGAGCGCCGTAAGGCAAAACCCAGTCACCGCGCTGGAGGGCGTCGATGTAATTTCCGGTCTTCGATGTGGAGGCCACAAAGCCCGTGCCACCCATTCCGGCAACGTAGAGCTTGTAACCCAGGGCTGCGATGCCGCGCTGGGGCCACGAATCCTTCGGCTGGGACTGGGAATCGCCAATGAGGACCGCCGTATGCCGGACGTCGGCGAGGATGATTTCGTTGCGGTCATTGGCCGGGTTCCGGTACAGCGAACCCACCGGAAGATCCGGCGACGGGGATGCCGAAGGAAGGCCCTGCGGTTTCTGGGCGGCAGCCGTCGCAGCCGCGACGGGCGCGGGCGAGCCTGATGAAATGGTGGGGGATGGCGTATTCGTCCCGCAGCCTACCGACAGAACGCCTACGGCGATCAACGGTGCGAACAAGCGGAACATGGCCGAAGCTTTTCGCATCGATGTTCTCCGAAGGGCACTGGTTCCTGCAGACATCATGGGGCATCGGCGCGGGAAAATCCAGCATCTTGATTGAACATTTAGCAAACACTGCGGAAGTGTGAGTGCTGCCACATTGGGGAGGTCCGGGCCTTGCTTTTTTGGGTCCACTAATGCTGGTGCGTTTAGAATAGCCATAGGTGCCCTGTGTCCCGGGGTCTTTTCGTTGTGTGTTCCGGTCCGGAAGATCAGGTATGCGCGCGGATGAAAACAGCTGACTTCACCACTGAAACGAGTCATAAACGCATGTCTGAAACTACCGTTAACACTGCGTCGCGGAGCGATCTGCGCAACGTCGCGATCGTTGCACACGTTGACCACGGCAAGACCACCCTGGTCGATGCCATGCTCAAGCAGACCAACTCCTTCGCCGCCCATGGCGAGGTTGAAGACCGCGTCATGGACTCCGGCGACCTGGAGCGCGAAAAGGGCATCACCATTCTCGCCAAGAACACGACGGTTGCCTACAACGGCCCGTCCTCCAACGGCGAGACCATCACCATCAACGTTATCGACACCCCCGGCCACGCCGACTTCGGTGGCGAGGTGGAGCGCGGCCTGTCCATGGTTGACGGCGTTGTGCTCCTGGTTGACTCCTCCGAGGGTCCGCTGCCCCAGACCCGCTTCGTCCTGCGCAAGGCCCTCGCCGCGCACCTGCCGGTGATCCTGCTGGTCAACAAGACCGACCGTCCCGACGCCCGCATCGACGAGGTTGTCCACGAGTCCATGGACCTCCTCCTGGGCCTGGCATCGGACCTTGCCGACGAGGTTCCGGACCTGGACCTGGACAAGGTCCTTGAGGTCCCCGTGGTCTACGCTGCCGCGAAGGTTGGCCGCGCCTCCCTGGAGCAGCCGGCCAACGGCTCCGCCCCGGAGAACGAAGACCTTGAGCCGCTGTTCAAGACCATCATTGAGCACATCCCTGCGCCGACCTACAACCCGGACGGTGTCCTGCAGGCCCACGTGACCAACCTTGACGCTTCGCCGTTCCTTGGCCGCCTCGCCCTGCTCCGTATCTACAACGGCACCCTCCGCAAGGGCCAGCAGGTCGCCTGGGCCCGCCAGAACGGTGAATTGAAGACCGTCAAGATCACCGAACTCCTTGCCACCAAGGCCCTGGAGCGCGTTCCCGCCGAGTCCGCAGGCCCCGGCGAGATCGTGGCCGTCGCCGGCATCGAGGACATCACCATTGGTGAAACCCTCACTGACGTGGAGAATCCCGAGCCGCTGCCGCTGATCACCGTGGATGATCCCGCTATCTCCATGACCATCGGTATCAACACCTCGCCGCTGGCCGGCAAGGTCAAGGGAGCCAAGGTCACGGCCCGCCAGGTGAAAGACCGCCTGGACAAGGAACTGATCGGTAACGTCTCCATCAAGGTCCTTCCCACCGAGCGTCCCGACGCCTGGGAAGTCCAGGGCCGTGGCGAGCTCGCGCTGGCCATCCTCGTGGAGCAGATGCGCCGCGAAGGCTTCGAACTGACCGTTGGCAAGCCCCAGGTTGTTACCCGGACCGTTGACGGCAAGCTGCACGAGCCGATGGAACACATGACCATCGACGTGCCGGAAGAGTACCTCGGCGCCGTCACCCAGCTCATGGCCGCCCGCAAGGGCCGTATGACCAACATGGCCAACCATGGTACCGGCTGGTGCCGCATGGAATTCATCGTTCCTGCCCGTGGCCTCATCGGCTTCCGCACCCGGTTCCTCACGGACACCCGTGGTGCCGGTATCGCTGCCTCCATTTCCGAAGGCTACGAGCCGTGGGCCGGCCCGATCGAATACCGCACCAACGGTTCCATGGTGGCCGACCGTGCCGGCGTGGTGACCCCGTTCGCCATGATCAACCTGCAGGAGCGCGGTTCCTTCTTCGTGAAGCCCACGTCCGAGGTCTACGAAGGCATGATCGTCGGCGAGAACTCCCGCGCCGATGACATGGATGTCAACATCACCAAGGAAAAGAAGCTCACCAACATGCGTGCCGCTTCCTCGGATTCCTTCGAGAACCTGACCCCGCCGCGTGAGCTCACGCTGGAGGAGTCCCTCGAGTTCGCGCGTGAAGACGAGTGCGTTGAGGTCACCCCCGAGGACATCCGTATCCGCAAGGTCATCCTGGACGCCAACGAGCGTGCCAAGGCCAACCGCGCCCGCGCCAAGGCCTGATCCCTGCCCGCACGGACCAACAGCATGAACAAGAGAGTCGCCAGCGCGGCCCGCGGTATCGCCGTGGCCGTGCTGGCGGCTCTTTTTGTTGCCTTCGCCGGGACGGTGCTGCACCGGCAGAGCGTGGTGATCACCGGCGTCGAGCTTTACTGGGGCGTCGGCGCGGCCTTGCTGCTGCTCGCTTCCGTCGAGCTGTGGCTGGTTGCGTGGTCGGGTTCGGTGATTCCGACGGCGGTGGCGGGCCTTGTTGCCTACGCCTCTGTTGGCGTGCTGTCCTCGGGAGGACCGGACAAGCGTTTGGTGCTCGGCGACCTCATAGGGAACATCTGGGTCTTCGGCATTGCCGGGGTGACTCTATTGATGCTCGTGATCGCTGCTTGGCTGCTGGCCAGATGGAAAGCGGCCGCTAAAGGCCGTTAGTGGCCGACCGCCGCGGTGGCGGTGGTGGAACCTGCTTGGCCGCGACCACCATCGCAAGCGGAATTTCGACGTCGGAGGTCCGCGTCCGTACGGTGCAGCTGGTTTCGTTGGTCTCTAGGAGGTATCCCAGCGCGTCCGTCAGGCCGCCCTCGATCCTGTACCGGACCACTACCCGGGTTCCGGCTTCCGCACTCAGGAGGAACTGTCTGGGCGGCATATGCGGGGGAGTCACCGATTCATACTATGACGCGGGCTAGGTTGGCGTCGTAGCCCTGTTGGATAATAGGTTGGAAGTTCAGTGCCCGGCATGTTGCCGGCCGTATTAACCCGGCCATCGCCGGGACAAACCGTTGAGAGGTCTGGGACGTGACGTACGTAATCGCGCAGCCGTGTGTGGATGTCAAGGACAAGGCATGTATTGAAGAGTGCCCTGTCGACTGCATTTACGAAGGTGAGCGTTCCCTCTACATCCACCCCGACGAATGCGTCGACTGCGGTGCCTGCGAGCCCGTATGCCCGGTGGAAGCCATCTACTACGAGGATGACACCCCGGAAGAGTGGGCGGACTACTACAAGGCCAATGTGGAATTCTTCGATGACCTTGGCTCGCCGGGTGGCGCGGCAAAGATCGGCAACACCGGCAAGGACCACCCGTTCATTGCCGCTTTGCCGCCGCAGAACCAAGACCACTAAGGGCGGTTGCATCCTTGATTTCCGCGGCACCTGCTTTCGGCCTTAACCTGCCTGACTACCCGTGGGAGGCCATGGCGCCCTATGCTGCCACGGCTGCGAAGCACTCGGGCGGAGCGGTGAACCTCTCCATCGGTACGCCCGTGGACCCGACTCCGGGCCTCATCCGTGACGCCCTCGCAGCTGCTTCCGACGCCCACGGCTATCCCACCGTCCACGGAACGGAGCCTTTGCGGCAAGCCGTGGCCGATTGGTTTGCGAGCCGACGCGGCGTGCCGGGGCTGGACCCGCGGGACATCATGCCGACGGTTGGCTCCAAGGAACTGGTGGCCTGGTTGCCGTTCCTGCTGGGTCTTGGCAGCGGCGACGTCGTGGTGCGGCCTACCGTTGCCTACCCGACGTACGACATCGGTGCCATGCTTGCCGGCGCCACCGCTGTTGCCGCGGACAACCTGGATGAACTCGACGCAGCCACCCGTGCCAGGGTCCGGCTGGTGTGGATCAACTCTCCGGGCAACCCGACGGGAAGCGTGCGGAGCGTTGAGTCGTTGCGGGAGATGGTAGGCCAGGCCCGTGAAGTCGGCGCCGTCGTGGCCTCCGATGAGTGCTACGCCGAACTCGGCTGGGGCGAATGGGACGCCCAACGCGGCGGCGAGGCCGTGCCGAGCGTCCTCGATCCAAGGGTGTCCGGAGGTTCCACCGATGGCCTGTTGAGTGTCTACTCCCTCAGCAAGCAGTCCAACCTCGCCGGGTACCGGGCCGCTTTCGTGGCCGGAGACTCCGCGATCATGGCCAACCTGGTGAACAGCCGTAAGCACGCCGGGATGATCGTGCCTTATCCGGTGCAGGAAGCCATGCGGGTGGCACTGGGGGACGCGGATCATGTGCTGGCGCAGAAGGACCTGTACCGGGGCAGGCGGGAACGGATCGTGCCTGCGCTGGAGAAGTTTGGCCTGCAGATCCACGAGTCGAAGGCCGGGCTTTACCTTTGGTCGACGGCCGGGGAAGCGACCTGGGATACGGTGGCCCGCTTCGCCGAACTGGGCATCGTTGTTGGCCCGGGCGTCTTCTACGGCGACGCAGGCAACGGCTTCATCCGGGTGGCACTGACCGGTACCGATGAACGCATTGATGCTGCTGTGGAGAGGTTAAACTCAGCCTCATAACAATGCTGTGACTTGCAGCACAAACAGCGTGTTTCCGCCAGTAATCGTCCGGCATGGATTAGTTCCGGACGGTTACTGGCGGTAGCTTTTTAACTGACTATCAATGGTGGCCTTCAATAAGAAAGCACTTCGGCCGTTGGAG
Organism: Paenarthrobacter sp. NPDC058040; assembly: GCF_042885775.1. Taxonomy (NCBI): domain Bacteria; kingdom Bacillati; phylum Actinomycetota; class Actinomycetes; order Micrococcales; family Micrococcaceae; genus Paenarthrobacter; species Paenarthrobacter sp. NPDC058040. The sequence continues at coordinate 78,208 of NZ_JBHVRN010000003.1, read as the reverse complement.
CCCTGCAACAGTAGGGCCGAATGCGGCGTCACCAAGAGTTGGTTGGACAAGCGTTCTACAGAGGCCCAGAGGCCTCATGAAGGGGACTCCATGACTGAGACCACCAGCGCGACACTGCGCCATGCCGGCGGCGAACTCGAACTGCCGCGCATCAAGGTTGTAGAAGGAAACGAAGGCTATGACGTTTCCAAGCTGCTGAAGCAGACGGGCGCCGTTGCCTATGACCCCGGCTTCATGAACACAGCGGCCACCACTTCGGCCATCACCTACATCGACGGAGACGCGGGCATCCTGCGCTACCGCGGTTACCCCATCGAGCAGCTGGCCCAGCACTCGAGCTTCCTGGAAGTTTCCTACCTGCTGATCTACGGCAACCTCCCCACTCCCACCGAGCTGGAAGAGTTCGATCAGCGCATCCGCCGCCACACTCTCCTCCATGAGGAACTGAAGGGCTTCTTCGGCGGTTTCCCCCGCGACGCCCACCCGATGCCGGTTCTGTCTTCTGCCGTCTCGGCGCTGTCCACGTTCTACCAGGACTCGCTGGACCCGTTCAATGCCGAGCACGTGGAAGTCTCCACCATCCGCCTCATGGCCAAGCTCCCGGTGATCGCGGCCTACGCCCACAAGAAGTCCATCGGCCAGCCGATGCTGTACCCGGACAACTCCATGAACCTCGTGGAGAACTTCCTGCGCCTGAGCTTCGGCCTTCCGGCCGAGCAGTACGAGCTGGACCCGGTTGTGGTCAAGGCACTCGACCTGCTGCTCATCCTGCACGCGGACCACGAGCAGAACTGTTCCACGTCCACCGTGCGCCTGGTGGGTTCGTCCAACGCGAACCTCTTCGCCTCGGTGTCCGCAGGCATCAACGCACTCTTCGGCCCAGCCCACGGTGGCGCCAACGAGGCCGTGCTGAAGATGCTCCGCCAGATCCAGGCCGACGGCATCAAGCCCGAGGATTACATGGAGAAGGTCAAGAACAAGGAAGACGGCGTTCGCCTCATGGGCTTCGGACACCGCGTCTACAAGAACTACGACCCCCGGGCCAAGATCATCAAGGCAACGGCGCACGAGGTCCTCGGCAAGCTCGGCGGCAACGACGAACTGCTGGACATCGCCATGCGCCTCGAAGAGAAGGCCCTCGCGGACGACTACTTCATCCAGCGCAAGCTGTACCCGAACGTAGACTTCTACACCGGCCTGATCTACAAGGCGATGGGCTTCCCGGAGAAGATGTTTACCGTCCTCTTCGCCATCGGCCGCCTCCCGGGCTGGATTGCCCAGTGGCGCGAAATGATCAACGATCCCCAGACCAAGATCGGCCGTCCTCGGCAGCTCTACACGGGGGAGCCGGAGCGCAACTACCCGGCCAACTAATACCGGGAAAACCAACGACGGCGGCCGCCCACCTTGGGTTCTAGCGGTCGTTGCAACACCCGAGATTTTTGGGAGTTGCAACGACCGTGCCGCATTTAAGCGATGTTCCTGGGGAGTTTCGGAAGTTTGCGAGATCTACTGCCGAGCAGCGGGAAGCTTTCTTCAGAGCTTTTGATCGGCTAGCGAGTGTGACGGAGGCCGCCGCTGAGCTCGGGTTGAACCGGAACACCTGCTACCAGTGGGTTCGAAAGGCCGGACTGGCCAGGAATCGTGCCGAAGGTCCAACACGGGAGGGATTCCGCCGGTTGCGCGATCAGGGTTTGTCCCGTCGTGAGGCTGCCCATGAATTGGGTATCCACGAAACCACGGCCAAGGAATGGGACAGCGGTGTCCGCCGCACAAAAAACGGACGAATCTATCCGGATGGGCGGAGGATCGATTACACAAGTGGTGTGATGACCCTGACTCCGCCCGCAGCTGTGGCCGCTGCTTTCACGATTCCCCGGCTGGCGGCTTTGGAAAAGTCACTGAACCCGCGGTTCTTATCCCTGCAGGACAGGGAACGCATCGCCGACCTGCGCAGCGGAGGCGCCCCGGTCCGGAGCATCGCCCGGGAACTGGGCCGTTCTCCCTCCACGATCAGCAGGGAACTGGCCCGGAACAGTCTCGATGATGGGAAGTACTACGCTTACGCTGCCCAACGCGCCGCAACAACGCGCCGGCCCCGCCCCAAGGACAGCAAGTTGGTCTCCCATAAGCGGCTGCGGAAGTATGTGAAGAAGAAACTGCTTCGCCGGTGGTCACCGGAACAGATCAGTCACAAGCTGATCAAGAAGTTTCCCCACGATGCGGAGATGCGAGTGAGCCCAGAAACGATCTACCAGGCCCTCTATTTTCAGGCCCGCGGCGGGCTCAAACGTGAAGTCCAAGCAGCCCTGCGAACCGGCCGGACCCGCCGTAAGCCCCACAAGGATCCCCAGCAACGGCAGCCGCGTTTCGTCGATCCGATGGTGATGATCTCCGACCGGCCACCCGAAGTCGAAGACCGTGCCGTGCCTGGGCACTGGGAAGGGGACCTCATCACCGGGGCGAATAACCAATCCGCCATCGGCACCCTCGTCGAACGCACCACCCGGTACGTGATGCTCGTCCACCTGCCCGGAGACCACACCGCCGAGACAGTCCGTGACGCATTGATCACCACGATGTCCACACTGCCCGAGCACCTACGCGGTTCACTGACCTGGGACCAAGGTTCCGAAATGGCCGGCCATAAGGCCTTCACCATGGCCACCGACATGCAGGTCTACTTCTGCGACCCAGCCAGCCCCTGGCAACGCGGGTCCAACGAGAACACCAACGGGCTCCTGCGCCAATACTTCGAAAAAGGCACTGACCTTTCAGTGTACCGGCCCGAAGACCTCGAGCACGTCGCCCAGGAACTCAACGGCCGACCACGCAAAACGCTCGACTGGGATACCCCAGCCGAGCGCCTGCGTGATCTACTAATGACCACCTAACACCAACAGTGTTGCAACGACCGGTAGAAACTGCCCACCTCACGCGAGGTGGGCGGCCGCCGTCGTTAATCACCCAGGACAAGCAACGCAAGGTCACTTACGGCCGATGGGCGACCCCACCATGGGCCGTAAGTGACCCCGCGTTGGTTCTAGGAAGCGTTGTAGCCGTAGGGGTTGTTCTTCTGCCAGCGCCAGTGGTCCTCGCACATCTGGTCCACGGTCTTGGTGGTGGACCAGCCAAGGTCGGCCAGCGCAGAGGAAGCATCGGCCCAGAAAGCGGGGAGGTCGCCTGCGCGGCGGCCGGCGATTTCGTAAGGGATCGGCTGGCCGACTGCCTTCTCGAACGAGCGCAGCACTTCCAGTACGGAAGAGCCCTTGCCCGAACCGAGGTTCCAGCGGCGCACGCCGGCACGGGTGGCAATGTAGTTCAGCGCCGCCACATGCCCGTCCGCGAGGTCCACCACGTGGATGTAGTCGCGCTGGGCCGTGCCGTCCGGGGTGTCGTAGTCGCCGCCGAAGACCATGAGCTTCTCGCGCCGGCCCACTGCTACCTGCGCAATGAACGGGACGAGGTTGTTCGGGATGCCCTGGGGATCCTCGCCGATGCGGCCTGAAGGGTGTGCGCCCACGGGGTTGAAGTAGCGCAGCAGTGCTATGTGCCAGCGGTCGTCGGCGTTGCCAAGGTCGGAGAGGATGTCCTCGATCTGTTCCTTGGTACGGCCGTAGGGGTTGTTGGCACCGATCTCCATCTTTTCGATGTAGGGGATCGGGTTGTGCTCGCCGTATACGGTGGCGGACGAGCTGAAGACGATGGAGCGGACGTTGTGCTTGTCCATGGCGCGGAGCAAGTTCAGGGTGCCCACGATGTTGTTGTAATAGTAGGCGAGCGGTTCCTGGACGGATTCGCCGACGGCCTTGAGGCCGGCAAAGTGGATCACGGCGTCGATGCGGTGCTGGTCGAAGACGGCCTCGACGGCTGGTTCGTCCACCAGGTCCACCTCGTGGAAAGCGGCGGTCTTGCCGGTCAGCTCTGAAACGCGGCGGAGGGACTCTTCGCTGGAGTTCACGAGATTGTCGAGGACGACGACGTCGTGGCCGGCTTCCTGGAGGGACAGAACGGTGTGCGAACCGATGTAGCCGGTGCCACCCGTGACAAGAATTTTCATGGTGTCTACGCTATCCGAAAGTGGAGGCGCGCCGCTCAGTGTTGAGCGGTGTTGAAGCACGTTCGTGCTAGAAAATACTGGTGCCCAAAATTGTTGATGCCGAAGCCCGGCGCCAGGAAGTCGTCCAAGCAGTATTCCGCATCATAGCCAGCGACGGCTTGGAAAGGGCGTCCCTCCGGGAAGTGGCCGATGAGGCGGGCTTGGCCGTGGGTTCGGTGCGGCACTACTTTTCCAGCAGTGACGAACTCCTGGTGTTCTCTTTCGCAACCGTCATCGACCGCATAACGGCCCGCCTTGAAGCCGCACTGGCGGCGGTCCGGGATCAAGCCGCAGGCAGCCCGGAACGCCATGCCGCGGTACTCAACCTCCTCGGCCAATTCCTTCCCCTGGACGAGGAATCCGCAGTGGACGCGTGTGTGTGGATGGCTTTCCGCCACGCAGCCCGTATCAATCCCGTCTTTGCCGAAGAAGCGGAGAGGAGCCACCGTTCGGTCGCCGCAGTGGTGGGCCAACTCATTGTGCTGCTGAGCCCCGGGGAGGCTGGAGCACCGCAGAACCTGGTTACCGAGGCCGAACGGTTGCTCGCCACGCTGGACGGCCTGTGCATGCATGCGCTGTTGCAGCCCGAGTGGATGACGGCGGAGATGTGCAGCGACGTGCTGACCGCACACCTCGCGGTCTTTGAAGCAGTTCCCGCGGTTGGGTAGCCTGCGGAACCGGTTGCCCTTCGGCCGTTAACGTCGCGCCGCTTCGGGAATAGACTGGGACAAGTCGGGAACCTGCCCAAGGGAGGAATTCGGATGCATGAGTCAGGCGGCCCGGGATGGCGCATCACCATGGACACGTCCGGGCCGATGCTCATCGCCCTGTACTTGCGCGATGTAGCTGGACTCGACGGTGCCGGAAAGCCGATGCTTTCGCACGCCGCTCCGAAGGTCCGCCATGCCGACCATAGCCACCTTACGTCGGACGTTGGCGGCATCAGTGCACTGAAGACCGAGTGGGAGGCTTGGTGGGAGAAGCTCGTGAAGTCCTATCCCAAGCCGGCACTGGAGCTGGCGCCGCCGAGCTTCAAGGCCTTCGGAAACTCGCCGGCCCTCCAACGCGTCCTCCAGGCCCACTTCGGTGCAGCGCTGGGATGGGCCACCGACAGGATCGACGAGTACGCAGACATGGAGGCTGCCCGCGAAGCGAACGGAATCACCAGCGTCCTCAATGAGATGGTGGAGGACCGGCTGCTGGAAGTTGGCCGGAGTTCCCGCGATTTCGATCTCACCATCATCGAGTTGCCACTCAACGAGCCGCGTGCGTGGTATCTGGAACCCAGCACCATGATCATGAGCCACCGGCTGCTGTCCCAGCCGGACGTGTTCCGCAGCTACGTCCAGCCGGTGGTCGAACTGCTCGCCTGAACCGGGTTTACGTCGTTGGTGCGGAAACGGTGATGGTCACGCGGTCCGATGGCGCCGCCGCTTCCGTCCACCCGTTGCGCTTCTCCCGGTTCCACGTATGCCCCGCCACGTCCACCTGCGTGATGGACAGCTCCTTGGCGTTCGCCACGGCCCAGTGGCCGATTGCCCAGGCCTGGGTTCCCGTCACGTCCAGGTGCACCGAGCGTCCCTCGACGCTGGCCGCCTGGGTGCCGAACGCCGTCGTGAGTTCATTGACGACGGCGGCAGGGTCACCTGCCGCGTCGGGCATGCGGAGTTCGCATGTCAGTGCGGATTCAGAATGGCCGGTCAGGGCTGATGCAAAGGCGCGGCCCATGGCCTCGTGCTGTGCGTAGGCCCGGGGGAAAGCGGATCGCTGGACTGCCTGGGCGGCCTGGGTGACCTCCATGGTTTCGTAGCCCGGGATCTTGACCAGGCCGTCGTAGAAGGCATTGGAGGCGTAGACAGGGTCCATGACCTGTGCCTCGGTGCCCCAGCCCTGGGTGGGCCGCTGTTGGAAGAGGCCACGGGAGTCCGGGCCGGCTTCGTCGCCGTAATTGATGTTCCGCAACCGGGATTCCTGCATGGCCGTGGCCAGTGCGATGCTGGCGGCGCGGGGCGGCAGGCCGCGGCGGACGGAGATGGCCGTGATGAGGGATGCGTTGGCGGTTTGATCGGTGGCGAGTTCGTAGCTCCCGGTTCCGACCACAGCAACGCAGCGCTCCGAGACGAGGGTCTCGGAGCGCTGCAGCACTGCGACTATTGCGTAGACGGCGCCTGCCACGAGGGCCAAGGCCAACACCGCCACGATGGCGCGGCGCAAGCGGCGCATGGTGTCTCTCCTGCTAATTGGCGTGCAGCGCCTCGTTCAGTTCAACCGTCTGCCCTGCGCGCGGAAGCACTTCCACGCCACCGGTGGTGGAGTTGCGGCGGAACAGGAGGTTCGGAACGCCGGAGAGTTCCACGGCCTTGATGATCTTGCTGGTGTCTTCGCCGTTCTCGTCCTTGGGGCCCGGAACGCGGACACGCGTGCCGGCCGTGACGTAAAGGCCTGCTTCGACGACGGAATCGTCACCGATGCTGATGCCAACGCCGGAGTTGGCGCCGAGCAGCACGCGCTCGCCCAGGGCAATCTTTTCCTTGCCGCCGCCGGAGAGCGTGCCCATGATGGAGGCGCCGCCACCGACGTCGGTACCGTCGCCCGCCACGACGCCTGCGGAGATGCGGCCCTCGACCATGGAGGTGCCCAGGGTTCCGGCGTTGAAGTTCACGAAGCCTTCGTGCATCACGGTGGTGCCTTCGGCGAGGTGTGCACCCAGCCGGACGCGGTCGGCGTCGGCGATGCGCACGCCGGTGGGGACTACGTAGTCCACCATGCGCGGGAACTTGTCCACGCCGTAGACCACCACGTTGCCGCGCTTGCGCAGGCGGGCCCGGGTCAGTTCGAAGCCTTCAACGGCGGCCGGGCCGAAGTTGGTCCAAACTACATTCGGAAGTTTGCCGAAGACGCCGTCCAGGTTGATGCTGTTCGGCTTGACCAGGCGGTGGGAGAGCAAGTGCAGGCGGAGGTACGCGTCGGCCGTGTCTGCCGGGGCGGCATCGAGGTCGATCTGTGCGAACACCACCTTCTGCTCCGTGCCGCGGTCGGCATCCTTGCCTTCCTCGGCCAGGGCGGTGAGGGCGGGGTCGGCGTTTTCAACGTCGCGCAGGGTCTCGGCGGCAACGCCCAGGGACGGGGCGGGGTACCAGACGTCCAGCACGGTTGCTTCCCCGGAGGCCGAGGTTGCGATCGTGGCGAGGCCGAATCCGTAGGCCGAACGGTCGTTAACGGGCGCGTTTGCGGGCACAGCAGAGGAAGCAGTTTCAGTCATGGGGCCAAGTGTATCGAGCACGTGCAGCCCGGCCGAAACCCGTTCCACGGACTGGGAGGTCGCATTTCCCGTCGAAGCGGCCAACGCCGTGGCGTTAAGGTGGAAGGGTGACCCTGAACCCTGCCCCCGCCCTCCTTGACCTGCGCCAGGACGTCGCTTTGCTGACTGCGGCGCTCATCGACATCAACAGCGTCTCCGGGAACGAAACCGAACTCGCTGACGCCGTTGAGTCCGCTCTCCGTGCTATTCCGGAATACACGGTGGTGCGGGACGGCGACGCCATCATCGCCCGCACCGAACTGGGCCGTTCCGAGCGCGTCATCCTGGCGGGGCATTTGGACACTGTTCCGCTGCCCACCGTTGCCGGTTCCCTTGGTACTGTCCCTGCCACGTGGGAATCGGGAGTGTCCGGCGAGGGCCTCTTGTTCGGCCGCGGGACAACCGACATGAAGGGTGGCGTCGCCGTCCAGCTCGCCTTGGCGGCCACACTGTTCGACGGCGGCACGCGGCCTGACAGGGATGTCACCTTTGTGTTCTACGACCACGAGGAAGTGGAAGCGGTCAAGAGTGGCCTGGGGCGTTTGGTCCGGAACCACGGGGAACTGCTGACGGGCGACTTTGCCATCCTGCTGGAGCCTACGCACGGCACGGTTGAAGGTGGCTGCAACGGAACCAGCCGCTTCGAAGTCACCACGCTGGGGGAGACCGCCCACTCAGCCCGCGCGTGGATGGGCAGCAACGCGATCCACGCTGCCGCCCCCATCCTCGCCCGGCTCGCCGCCTACGAGCCCCGTACCATCAACGTGGACGGCCTGGACTACCGGGAGAGCCTCAACGCCGTGAAGATTAACGGCGGTACTGCGGGAAACGTCATCCCGGACCGTTGTGTGGTGGAGATCAATTACCGCTTCGCTCCGGACAAGACCCCGGATGACGCAGAGGCCCATGTCCGGGAACTTTTGGAGGGCTTCGACGTCGTGCGTACCGATGCGGCAGCCGGGGCGCGACCGGGACTCAACCACCCCGCCGCCGCGTCCTTCGTTGCCGCTGTGGGTGCCGAGCCGAAACCCAAATACGGATGGACCGACGTCGCGCGTTTCAGCGAGCTCGGAATCCCGGCGGTGAACTTCGGGCCCGGCGACCCCCTGCTGGCGCACAAGGACAACGAGCATGTCGACGCCGATGCCGTCCGTGAGTGCCTGCGGGCGCTGCGGACGTGGCTGGGGCAGTAGCCCCGCCCGGCAAAGAAAAGGGCGGGTACCGGTGTGAGCCGGTACCCGCCCTTATTCTTTTGTGTGGTCCTACTTGGCTGTCGGAACAGCTCCGGCGGCGGTGGCCTTGGCCGTGCCGCCTGCAGCCTTCCTGGACCCGCGGCGTTCAATCCAGATCGCAATCCGGGACACCGTGAGGTTAATCAGGATGTAGATCGCAGCGCCCACGAAGAATGCCGGGAACAGGAAGTCCGGACCCAGGAAGTCGGCCATGATCTGGATCTTCCGCAGCAGTTCCTCGTAGCCAACGATGTAACCAAGCGAGGTGTCCTTGAGGAGCACAACCAGCTGGGCCACAAGGGACGGAAGCATCCGTCGGGTGGCCTGCGGAAACTCGATGATCATCCGCGACTGGAAGCTGCGGAGGCCAATTGCCAAACCGGCCTCACGCTGTCCCTTCGGAAGGGACTGGATACCGGCCCGGAGGATTTCCGCGAAGATGGCCGCGTTGTACAGCACCAGGCCCGCCACGACGGCGACGAACTGGCCGGTGGCGAATACCAGAAGCACGAACAACATCATGAGCACCACGGGCATACCGCGGAGGAACTCCAGGACAACCTGGGTTGGCACCCGGATCCAACTGATGAGCGAGATCCGGAGCAGGCACAAGCCAATCCCCAATGGGAATGCGATGACGGCGGCCACAGCGGCAGCTACGAGAGTGGAGATAATGCCTTGGCCAATCAAGCTCCAAACGTCCGGAGCCATGGGACCGTAGAAGATCTCCCAGCGGTCGGCATCGAAGATTCCTTGCTGGGCCAGCGTCATGACGGCGATGGCGAGGACGCCGAGGATGATCAGGATGCCGGCGGCGGAACCGATGAGCGAGTAGAGGCGTGCCTTGGGGCCTGGCGTGTCGTAGAGGACGGAAGTCATCGGGCAATCGCCACCTTTCGTTCAACAAAGTGCGCCAAAAGGCCCAACGGAACCGTGATCAGCAGGTAGAAGAACGCGACACCCAGCAGGATCCACAGAACCTGGTCTCCGTAGTCGTTGGAGAGCTTGCGGCCGTAGCCGAAAAGTTCCAGGACGAAGAAGGCGCCCGCGACGGACGAGTTCTTCACCAGGGCGATGACGATATTGATCAGCGGCGGCACCACAGTCCTGAGGGCTTGCGGCAGGACAATGAAACCGAGGACCTGGGTAAAGGTCATCCCGATGCTTCGGGCGGCTTCCGCCTGACCCACGGGAACGCTGTTGACGCCGGAGCGGACGGCTTCGGCGACGAACGCTGCGGTGTAGGCACTGAGGGCAATGATCGCTGCAACTTCGAATTGGTCGAACTTGATCCCAAGCCGTGGCAGGACGATTGCGGAGAAAAAGAAAATGATGGTCAGCGGAGTATTTCGGGCAACTTCAACGTAGAACATGCTGAAGCCCCGCAAGGCAGCCACTGGCGAAACCCGCATTGCGGCGAGGATTGTGCCCACAACGAGGGCTATGACTCCGGAAATGACGGAGAGGTAAAGAGTGCGGAGAAATCCGTCCCAGTATTGGGGGAGGCTTGCTATGACGGCGTCCATGGCTTCCTTTGGCTGCAGCTAATCACGGAACAGGGTCCTGGGCTTCGACGACTGCCGCCGCCCCGTAAAAGGGCGGCGGCAGTCGTCGGACACCGACTAGTAGCGGTTGATGGCAGGAAGTTCAGGCGTGGTCTTGATGACCTTGCCCGCGGTTGCTTCCCAGGCCTTCTTGTAGGTGCCGTCCTTCTGGAAGGCTTCGAGCTGGTCGTTGATCCAGTTGCGGAAGGTAGTGTCGTCCTTCTTCAGGCCGATGCCGTACGGCTCCTTCGTGAAGGTCTGGTCGGAAGCCAGCTTGAAGGCGTCCGGTTCCTTGTCAACGTACCCGGCGAGGATCACGTTGTCCGTGGTCACGGCGACAACCTGCTTGTTGCGGAGGGGCTCCAGGCAAGCGGTGTAGGTAGCAGCCGGAACAACTTCGGCGCCATACTTTTCGGCAATCGTCTTGGCCGGTGTGGAGCCCGTGACGGAGCAGACCTTCTTGCCCTTGACGTCCTCGGGCTTGGTGATGGAGTTGTCGTCCTTGTTCACCAGCAGGGCCTGGCCGGCCTCGTAGTACGGGCCGGCGAAGGAGACCTTTTCCTTGCGGGCGTCGTTGATGGTGTACGTGGCGATGACAATATCGACGCGGGACTGCTCGATGAATGATTCGCGGTTCTGCGAGACCGTCTCAACCCATTCGATCTTGTCGGCGGGAATGCCCAGCTTGGCGGCGATGGCCTTGCCGATTTCAACGTCGAAACCGACCGGCTTGCCGTCCAGGCCCTTCTGTCCGAACAGCGGCTGGTCGAACTTGGTGCCGATGGTGATCTTCTGGGCCTTGTTCAACTTCTCCATGGTGGTGCCGGCTTCAAAGCTCGCCGAGGCAACCGGGGGAGTGGTGGAGCTGCCGCCACCGCCGCAGGCGCTCAGCGAGATGGCCAGCGCAGCTGATGCGGCAACCAGGAGGGACTTCCTCCGGGTGAACAGAGACTTCATGACGTTCCTTTCATTGGTAGGCCGCTATACGGCCGGGTGCGTTTCCTTGCCGCCGGGGTGCGGGCGGCCAAGAGCTAGTGGGTCAGGAGTTTGGACAGGAAGTCCTTGGCGCGGTTGCTCTGCGGATTCGTGAAGAATTCCTCAGGGGAGGCATCTTCCACGATCTGGCCGTCGGCCATGAACACCACACGGTCAGCCGCCTTGCGGGCGAAGCCCATCTCGTGGGTCACCACGATCATGGTCATGCCTTCCTTGGCCAACTGGATCATGACGTCGAGGACTTCATTGATCATTTCCGGGTCAAGAGCCGAGGTGGGCTCGTCGAAGAGCATCACCTTTGGCTTCATGGCCAACGCCCGGGCGATAGCCACGCGCTGCTGCTGGCCACCGGAGAGCTGGGCAGGAAGCTTGGGGGCCTGATGCCCTACGCCAACGCGCTCCAGGAGCGCCATGGCCTCGCGTTCCGCAGTCCCCTTGGCAACTCCCTTCACCTTGATGGGGCCCAAGGTGACGTTCTCGAGAATCGTCTTGTGGGCAAAAAGGTTAAAGGACTGAAAGACCATCCCGACGTCGGCGCGAAGGTGCGCGAGTTCCTTGCCTTCTTCGGGGAGTTTCTTTCCATCGATCGCGATGTCGCCGTCGTCGATCGTTTCCAAACGGTTGATGGCACGGCACAACGTGGACTTACCGGAGCCGGAAGGTCCGATGACCACTACAACCTCACCCTTCTTGACGTGAAGGTTGATGTCTTTGAGGACGTGCAATTGACCGTAGTGTTTGTTGACGCTGTTCAGGGAGACGAGCGCATCGCCGGACACTTGAGTAGTCATAGCTCGAATCTAGCGAACAACGAAGTAAATATGACCACGATCACGGCAAGTTCCTTGAGATCGTGACTGAACAGAAACCTGCTTTCCAGCGATATATCAGACTGCAATGCAAAGAAACGGGTCGCCGGGCAATGCACCCATGCATTAGCGCTAGCCTTGGGCAATGAGTATCAGCCAGCACCCAGTTCCCAGCCCCGACGCGAATGGCCGCGTGGGGAGCAGCGCACCGCTTCCTGCCCCGGTTGCGCCCGCCAAGCACAAAGGCCCCCTGGAACTGCGGCGTAAACAGGCCGATACCGGAATGTCCGATCAGCACTTGCTGGATACCAGTGGTGCCGGCCAGTTCATCCACACGGACCCTTGGCGCGTGCTGCGCATACAGAGCGAATTCGTTGAAGGATTTGGCGCGTTGGCTGACATTGGTCCCGCCGTGAGCGTCTTTGGTTCGGCCAGGACCCGACCAGGCACTGAGTACTACGAGATGGCCGTGGATGTGGGCCGAAAGTTGGCCGAGGCCGGGGTTGCCGTGATCACCGGTGGTGGCCCGGGCTCCATGGAGGCAGCCAACAAGGGCGCCGTCGAAGGCAACGGAGTATCGGTAGGCCTCGGCATCGAGCTGCCGTTCGAACAGGGCTTGAACCAATGGGTGGACCTTGGCATCAACTTCCGGTACTTCTTCGCCCGGAAAACGATGTTCGTGAAGTATGCGCAGGGCTTTGTGGTGCTGCCCGGCGGACTGGGGACCCTCGACGAGTTGTTCGAGGCCATGGTCCTGGTACAAACGCGCAAGGTCACTTCCTTCCCGATTGTCCTTTTGGGAGTCCGCTTCTGGGGCCCGATGATCGAATGGATCCGGGACACCCTGGTGGCGGAAGGCATGGTGTCGGAGAAGGATCTGGACTTGATCCAGCTCGTCGATGATCCCGCGGACGCCGTGCATCGGGTGCTCCACGGAACGCCTCTGCCAACGCCCACAGGGGAGCAACGCCCGGAGTAGGGATTCCTTTCTGGCACGATGGTCCCTGTGAGCTTTTTCCTCGTGTTTCTCGCAATTGTCCTCGTCGGGGCGGCGTTGTTCTTCGGCGCAGGGATTGTCCGTGGCCGTTCCGTAGGGGCCGGCCTCGACGACCCCACTCCCAACCTGCCGCCGGTCCTCCTTTCAAGGCAGGCCAACCCCGCGGACGTGGACAACGTGCGGTTCGCCTTGGGACTCCGGGGCTACCGCATGGACCAAGTGGACCAGGTCCTGGACGAGCTCCGTGACCAATTGCTCGCCAAGGACCGCGAGATCGATCGGCTTAAGGGTCTGCTGCCGCAGGAACCGGACGGCGACGGACCCCTGCAGGGAACGCCTTGAGCGCCCCTCTTCCGCCCGCAGCAACAGGGGCGGGTGCCACAGTCCGCATCGGTGCGGCGGTCTCGAAGGCCGGTGCCCGCGTTGCCGCCTTGCCTTGGTGGGTCCAGGTAGCGCTCGTCTACGTGGCCGCGCGGCTGGTCAGTGCCGCCATCTTCGTGGCCGCCGCCATCCATCAAGGGACCAATCCGTGGTTCCCGCCGGCGCCCGATTACTGGAATTTCATCACCATCTGGGACGGTCGCTGGTACCAGCGTGCCGCCGATCAAGGCTATCCCTCGGAACTGCCTGTGGACCAGAACGGTGTGGTCAAGGAAAACGCCTGGGCGTTCTATGGCCTGTTTCCGTTCCTGGCGCGCGGCCTCGGTGCCATCACCGGGCTGGGCACGCTCCAATCCCTCACGGTGATCGCCATGGTTGCGGGACTGTTCGCCGCACTGGTGATTTTCACGCTGTTCCGGGAGGTGGCCGGGCGTCGTGCGGCCATGTGGGGTGTCGTCTTTGTTTCCACGTTTCCCATCTCCCCGATACTCCAGGTCCCCTACGCAGAGTCGCTGAACTTGCTGTTGTTGGCCGCTTCGCTCCTTCTGGTGGTGCGGCGGCATTACGTTGCCGCCATCCCGGTAGTTGTCCTGATGTGCTTCTCGCGGCCTACAGGAGTTCCCTTCGCAGCGATGCTTGGCCTGCTCCTGGTGTGGCGGTTGTGGCAGCGCTTTGGACCAGCCCGGCAAGGCGGGGGGAACACGTCGAACTCTTCGCTGTGGTCCTTGGGTGCCCTCGTTGTGGTGACCGGCGCTGCTGCGCTCGCCTGGCCGGTGATCGCCTGGGCGGTGACCGGTGACCCTGCTGCCTACACCCGGACCGAGACCGCCTGGCGGGGTGACGAATTGGTGCCCTTCAAACCGTGGTTCGACACCGGGCGCATGCTTTTCGGCCCCGTCCTGGGAGTCTTTGCCCCGTTCGTCTTTGCCGGCCTCTTTGTGCTGGCAATGATTTCGAAGCCCGTGCGGGCGTTGGGGACCGAACTCCGGCTTTGGTGTGCGTCCTACATGGGCTACCTGTTGGTGTTTCTTCACCCGCAGACCAGTACGTTCCGGATGTTGCTTCCGCTGTTTCCGCTTGCCCTGGGCGCCGCGCTGCTCTCCAAATCAAAGGCGTACCGCAGCACCGTGGTGGTCATGTTCCTGCTTCTCCAAATCGTCTGGGTGGTGTGGCTTTGGGCCTGGGCCCAATTGCCCGGAGGCGGCGACTACCCGCCGTGAATTAGTCCATTGATTCGCTACGGGCGGGTAAGTACGGGATAATGGAAGACGAGCAAGGACAAAAGCACCGAAACGTGCCCGGCCAAGGCGGCCTCCCAAGCGTTGCCGCCGGCCGCAATTGCGACGCGGATCCAGCCCGGCCGGGTTGGGCGTGATTTGGGACAAATGGAGGGGATTTTCCTAATGGCGGCTATGAAACCACGTACTGGCGACGGCCCTATGGAAGTGACCAAAGAGGGACGCAGCCTGATTATGCGTGTGCCGCTCGAGGGCGGTGGGCGGCTTGTGGTTGAGCTCAATGCCGCCGAAGCGGAGAACCTCAAGGAATGCCTGGTAGGCGTTACCGAATAGATGCACCAAACAAGGCCCGGCGCGTGCCGGGCCTTGTTTTTGTTTAAGGTGTGTCAGTTTGTTTTTGCGGAGGGAAAATCAACACCGCAAAAGCCGAATTGCTATTTCTTGACGGCCACCAGGAGGCCGTCGCCGGTAGGGAGCATTGACGAGACCAGGCGGTCGTCGTCGCGAATGGTCTTTCCTACTTGGCGGAGGACTGCGGTGGTGGCCTCCCGTGCGGCAGGGTTGGAGACCCTGTCCTTATCCAAGGCATCGTTGATCACCAAAGTGCCCCTGGACTTGAGGAGCCGCACCGCCTGGTCCACGTAGCTTGGAAAATTCGGCTTGTCCGCGTCGATGAAGACCAGGTCATAGGCGTTATCCGTGAGGCGGGGGAGGACGTCGGCGGCCCGGCCGGAAATGGTGCGGATCCGGTTTGCCGGTGATCCGGATTCGAGGAAGGCTTCACGGGCGGCCTTGAGGTGTTCCACATCGACATCGATGGTGGTCAGCACTGCCTGGGGGCCCAATCCGCGCAGCAAACACACGCCGGAGACGCCGGCCCCCGAGCCAACTTCCACAACAGTCTGCGCTTTCGAGGCCGCAGCAAGGACTGTCAGGACGGCGCCGACACCCGGGCTGACCGGGCTGACGCCCAGTTCAAACGACCGTTCGCGGGCGCGCAACAAGACCTCGTCCTCAGCAGGCAGGTTTTCTGCATAGGACCAGCTGGTTGACTTGTCGGCGCTCATGAAGGGATCGCTTTCCGCGTGTAGGGGGTTTTCCCTTCCAGAGTACTGTGTTCCGGCCTGCAATCCCGGCGATCGCGGCCCGGCGGAGCCTGTGTCCGGGCTGTACGCCGGAGAGCGGATTTGCGCTGTGCGGGAAATGTGAAGCCCGGTCAGGAAATTCCCAGACAACCCTGACATGATATTGATCCGTTCATCCACGCGTTGGGCGGCACCGGACTCCGGTGAATCACAGTTTGAGGGGAGTGGACGATGCCGGCATCACATGCTGCGCCAGTCCAAACATCGGAAGGCCACGAGGCCACTGCAGACTGGGTCACGCCCAGCTGGGAGGAAGTGGTCGCCAACCACTCCGCCAAGGTCTATCGCCTGGCCTACCGCCTGACCGGCAACAAGTTCGACGCCGAAGACCTCACGCAGGAGGTCTTCGTCAGGGTGTTCCGCTCCCTGGAGAACTTCAAGCCCGGAACACTGGACGGTTGGTTGCACCGCATTACCACCAACCTGTTCCTCGACCAGGCCCGCCGCAAGAGCCGTATCCGCTTCGATGCCCTCGCCGAGGATGCCGAGTCCCGCCTTCCCGGCCGCGAACCTGGCCCCGAGCAGAGCTTTGAACACAACAACCTGGACCTTGACGTCCAGCGCGCACTGGAAGAACTGCCACCGGACTTCCGCGCCGCCGTCGTTCTTTGCGATCTTGAGGGTCTCTCCTATGACGAGGTCGCCGAGGCGCTGGGCGTGAAGCTTGGCACCGTCAGGTCCCGAATCCACCGCGGGCGCACCATGCTCCGCGAGAAGCTCGCCCACCGCGACCCCAGGTCGGCAACTGCGCGCAAGCCGCGCCTGAAGATGCCCCGCATCGCCGGCATCCTCTAGGTAGTCCATGCCGGAACGCCACACGGTGCCGGGGCCTCCGTCCCGGCGCAAAATCGCTGACCTTCGCCATTCCCGGAACCCCGGGCATTTGGAGCAGTGCGCGGACTGCCGCCTGTCCCTCAGGCGTGAGCAGCAGTACTTGGAGCGCCTGCGCGGGTCCGCAGTACCCCAAGCCAGTGATGACCTGACCCAGCGGCTGCTGGAGCAAACGCAGCGCTTGGCCGGCGAGGCCGATTCACCGTTCGATGGCCCGCGGCCGGCGGGCTCCGGCTGGCGGGGCCTGCGTATCGCAGGGGTTGCCGCCGGCACCCTGGCGGTGAGCGCCAGTGCGCTGGCCGTCTCGGCCTATTCAGTCGCAGGGGATCCCGTGCCGCAGGTCCGCAACGTGGCTGGCGGCAACGTCGCCTCCGTGGCCGGTGCAGTAACGGGTGGCCCGGCCGAACTCATGGTCGAGCCAGGCGTGAAAGCGGCCCAGGCCGTCAGTCTGGGCCCGGACCAGCTTGCCTCGCTTCGGGAACAAGGGTGGGCCTGTCCGGAGTTGTCCGCCATGGGCTTCCACGTCACGTCGGCTGAGGCGACACTCCACAACGGGCACCCGGCGGTGGAACTCACACTGGAGAGCAACGGACACCACGCCACCATCCTTGAAGAGCACTTGCCTGCGGCAGCCCAATCAACAACCGCGCAGCTCACCCTGACCCAGGGAAGTCCTTGGGGTGCTGTTTACCGGACCTCCGCGGGCATCCTCAGCTATTCGTCGGACCTGCCCGCGGACAAGGCAGACGACGCCGTGCCCGAGTTGGTCCGTGCCGCCGATGCCATGGCGTCCAGTCCGGAAGTGCCAGCCGCGGAAACGTGGTCCGACAGGCTGCTGCGCGGCCTCAGGACCCTCCTCCGCCCTGCTGGTTTATGAGCGGCTTCACAGACAAGGTAATCTTCGTAGCGTGTTTGGAATCAACGGCCCGGAGTTCATAGTCCTCCTCATAATCGGCGTACTCGTCATCGGTCCCAGCCGTTTGCCCGAATACACTCAGAAGCTCGCCAACCTGGTGAAGGAAGTCCGCCGGATGGCCTCCGGCGCGAGGGAGCAGATCAAGGAAGAAGTCGGCATCGACATCGATGAAGTCGACTGGAAGAAGTACGACCCCCGTCAGTATGATCCGCGCAGGATTATCAAGGACGCCTTGTTCGAGGACGATTCCAAGGCAGTGAGCGCAGGAGGTCCCGCAGCCACGGCGGCCGTCGCAGCGGCAACGGCGGAGACCACGCCCCATGCCCCGGCCCGCGTCATCGAGCGCCTGGCCGAGGGCGAGGCCGCCCCGTTCGACACCGAGGCAACCTGACCGCGACTCCCGTCAGCGGGGTTGGATCCCAAGGGGCATGCCTGCCAGGCCGCGTGGCCGGGCTGCGAGCTTCCCCGCGATGTCCTGCAATGCTTTGGCCGCGGACGTATGTCCTCCCGCCAGAACCACTGGCTTGCCCTCGTCTCCGCCTTCACGCAGCTGGATATCCAAGGGAATCTGGCCAAGCAATGGAACGTCCGCGCCGACGGCGGCACTCAACCGCTCAGCCAGTGCAGCGCCGCCGCCGCTTCCGAACAATTCCATGCGGCCGCCGTCGGGCATGTCCAAGTAGGACATGTTCTCGATGACGCCGGCCACCTTCTGTCCCGTTTGGGTGGCGATGGTACCGGCCCGTTCAGCGACGTCGGCTGCGGCCGCCTGCGGCGTGGTGACAACCAGGATTTCCGCGTTGGGCAGGAGCTGTGCCACGGAGATGGCGATGTCGCCGGTGCCCGGAGGCAGGTCCAGGAACAACGCGTCGAGGTCGCCAAAATACACATCCGTGAGGAACTGTTCCAGGGCTCGGTGCAGCATCGGACCCCGCCAGGCGACGGGCTGGTTTCCGGAAACGAACATGCCGATGGAGATGACCTTCACGCCATAGGCCACCGGTGGAAGGATCATGTCGTCAACCTGGGTGGGCTTCTGCGTGATTCCCATGAGTGCCGGAACGGAGAAGCCGTGAACGTCGGCATCGACGATGCCCACGCGCAGCCCCTGGGCAGCCAGCGCACTGGCCAGGTTGACGGTGACAGAGGATTTGCCCACGCCACCCTTGCCGCTTGCCACGGCGTAGACCCTGGTGAGGGACTCCGGCTTGGTGAACGGGATGCCGCGCTGCCCACCGGGACCGCGCAGCTGTTCCTTGAGGGCCTGACGCTGTTCGGGCGTCATGACCTTGAGCTCAACCTCGACGCCGGTTACGCCCTCCACGTTGGAGAGGGCCGCAGTGGCGTCTCCAGTGATCGTTTCGCGCAGCGGGCAACCTGCGATGGTCAGCAGGACCACCACGTGAACCCTGCCATCGTGGTCCGCGGACACCGACTCGACCATTCCCAGCTCCGCGATGGGGCGCCTGAGCTCGGGGTCGATGACAGTGGCCAGGGCAGCGTGAAGCGCCTCGGTTGATGCGTAGCTCATGGGGTCAGGCTCGGCTTTCAGGGTGTTCAGGTGCGGCTTTGCTGCCGGAATGCTGCGGTCCGGTCCGCTGGGGGCGGACCTTGGGGATTTGCTGGGTCCGGGGTCCGCGTGATTTGTCGCGCTTTTCCTTCAGCTTCTCTTTGACCCGTTCCCGCGGAGATTCGCCGTCGTCCGCGGTCCCTTCGCCTTCCCGCAGTTCGTCCTGGGCATCGATGATGTCCTCAAGGAGGCTGCGGAGTTCGGCGCGAACGTAGTCACGCGTGGCGACCTCGCGCAGGGCGATGCGCAGCGACGCAAGTTCGCGGGTGAGGTATTCGGTATCTGAAAGGTTCCGTTCCGCCCGCTGCCGGTCCTGCTGCAGCGAGACGCGGTCGCGGTCATCCTGGCGGTTCTGTGCCAGCAGCAACAGGGGAGCGGCGTAAGAGGCTTGCAAGGAGAGCATGAGAGTCAGCAGCGTGAAGCCCAACTCCATGCGGTCGAACTGCCAATCGGTGGGTGCGAACGTGTTCCAGGCCAGCCAAAACACACAGAAGATGGTCATGTAGACCAGGAACTGTGGCGTTCCCATGAACCGGGCGAAGCCCTCTGTCGCGTTGCCGAAAGCATCAGGGTTGGGAGAGAACTTCGGCAGGATGCGTTGGCGTCCGCTCAGGGGCGTGTCGAGGCTGCTTTCCGAACGTCCCGAGGCCTTGGGTGAACGGGTGGCGTTGTTATCAGCCAATGCGGCCTCCAAGTTTCCTTATAGGGGCGTCATCCTCGTGGGCGCGCCAGTCATCCGGCAACAGGTGATCCAGCACGTCATCAACAGTCACCGCCCCCACAAGGCGGCCGTCATCGTCGACGACGGGAAGCGAGTTGAGGTTGTACGTGGCCAGGGTCCGGGCTACTTCGCTGATGTGGGCCTGGTCCGAGAGCGGTTCCAGGTTCTTGTCCACCAGGTTCCCCAGCGGCTCCGGGGGCGGGAAGCGCAGGAGTTGCTGGATGTGTACGACGCCCAGGAACCGGCCGGTGGGCGTCTCCAGCGGGGGCCGGGCAATGAAGATGGAGGACGCCAGCGCGGGAGAGAGCTCCTCCCGGCGGACGTGCGCCAAGGCCTCGGCCACTGTGGCCTCAGGCGGCAGGATGACCGGTACCGGGGTCATGAGGCCACCGGCGGTGTCTTCGTCGTATTCCAGGAGACGGCGGACGTCCTCGGCTTCCTGGGGCTCCATGAGCTGCAGCAGTTCCTCGGCCTGGGCCGAGGGCAGTTCGGCCAGGAGGTCGGCGGCGTCGTCCGGGTCCATTTCTTCCAGGACGTCGGCGGCGCGTTCGACGTCCAGGGCGGAGAGGATCTCCACCTGGTCGTCTTCGGGGAGTTCCTGGAGGACGTCGGCGAGGCGTTCGTCCTGCAGTTCGCTGGCCACCTCGAAGCGGCGCTTGTCGCTCATTTCCTGCAAGGCTTCCGCGAAGTCGGCGGGCTTGAGGTCCTCGTGGGTGGCGACGAACTGCGTGGCTGCCTGTGGCTCGTTGTGGGCGCCGGTCTGGGCATCGGCCCAATCGATGATCAGTGTCTCGTTGCGGCGCAACCTGCTCAACGGTGACAGGGAGTGCCCGCGGCGGACGAAGAGCTTGCTGACGAACCAGTCCTTGGACCGGTGCTGGTCCATGGCGATGTCCTCGATGGTCGCGTCGCCGCTGCCATCGGCCAACGTCACGCGTCGGTCGAACATTTCGGCCACGACCAGGGTCTCGGCACCGCGTTGTTCGAATCGGCGAAGGTTGACCAGGCCCGTGCAGATGATCTGGGTCTGGTCGATCGAGGTGATGCGGGTCATGGGAACGAAGACGCGCTTCTTGCCCGGAACTTCGACGACGATGCCCACCACGTGCGGTGCTCCACGTGTTCCCCTCGAAAGCACAACCACGTCGCGCAATCGGCCAAGACGGTCGCCCAAGGGGTCGAAGACGTCCAAACCGAGCAGGCGCGCGACGAAGACGCGGGAGGGATGTGTGCTCATGTTTACAGGCTACCGAGTCTGCTCTCTTTTAGCTGAATTCCAGCCTCCGTACATGTCCATGCGACACAATGGGGCTATGTCTAACATTTTTGGTGGTCCAAAAGCCGTTGAGGAATCCCGGAGCGTCCCCCAAGGAGACACCGTGGGCTCATACACCTCCTATCTGGATGCCCAGAAGGCGGTGGACTACCTGGCGGACCAGCAGTTCCCTGTGCAGTTGGTGTCCATTGTTGGCAACGACCTCAAAATGGTGGAGCGGGTCACGGGTCGCCTGAGCTACCCCAGGGTTGCCCTCTCGGGCGCCTTGAGCGGCATGTGGTTCGGCCTGTTCGTCGGCGTCATGCTCTCTTTCTTCACGCCCGCGGGCGGTCCGTTCTCGATCATCACCTCGGTGCTGATGGGTGCGGCCTTCTTCATGCTTTTCGGCATCGTCACCTATGCCACGCAGCGCGGCAAGCGCGACTTCACCTCAACCAGCCAGGTAGTGGCCACCAACTATGACGTCATCGTCGCCTTCGAGGCGGCGCATGAAGCCCGGCGCCTCCTCCAGCAACTGCCCATGAACCCGTCCCAGGCGGCCACCGGGCAGGCCCGCAACTACAACCCGCAGAACACTCCGTTCCAGCAGCCGGGACAGGAACCGGAGCGTCCGTCCACCTGGAATGATCCCTATGGCCAACGCGCCCCGCAGCCGGGCGAACCCGAACCGCGTCCGGCCCAGCCCACGGAGAATCCCACGCCGTCGCCCATGCGCTACCCGGACCTTCCGGATGGCCGGCCCCAGTATGGCGTCCGCGTAACGGAGGGGCAGGAGGCCGCGGATCACGCCGGGCAGCAGAACGGCAACGACGGTCACGCAAAGCAGTAGCCGGCACACAAACAGGGAAGGCCACCGGATCCGGTGGCCTTCCCTGTTTGTGGCGAAGTTCCTAGCCTTCGGTCTCCTGGTAGATCCCGGCCATCCAGGACTCGACATCGCCGGCCTTGCGGGGCAGGGCTGCGCTCAGGTTCACGGGACCGTCAGCCGTCATGAGGATGTCGTCCTCGATCCGCACGCCGATGCCGCGGTACTCGGCGGGAATGGCGAGGTCTTCTTCCTTGAAGTACAGGCCCGGCTCAATGGTGAACACCATGCCTTCAGTCAGCACGCCGTCCAGGTAGAGCTCACGCTTGGCCTGCGCACAATCGTGGACGTCGAGCCCAAGGTGGTGGCTGGTGCCATGCGGCATCCAACGGCGGTGCTGCTGTCCTTCAGGGCTGACGGCCTCTTCGACGGACACGGGAAGCAGACCCCATTCGGCGAGCCGTTCGGCCAAAACCGTGGTGGCAGCTGTGTGGATCTCCCGGAACTTCACGCCCGGGCGGGCTGCTGCAAACCCGGCATCGGCAGCGTCGAGCACGGCTTCGTAGACTTTGCGCTGGATGTCCGTGAACGTGCCGTTGGCCGGCAAGGTCCGGGTGACATCGGCGGTGTACAGCGAGTCTGCCTCCACACCGGCGTCCAGCAAGAGGAGGTCCCCGGCGTTAACCTTTCCGGTGTTGCGGTTCCAGTGCAGCACTGTTGCGTTGTTGCCGGAAGCGGCGATGGTGTCGTAGCCCAATTCGTTGCCTTCTTCACGGGCACGGGCAAAGAAGGCGCCTTCAACAACACGCTCGCCGCGTTTGTGGGTGAGGGCGCGGGGGAGTGCACGGACCACGTCGGCGAAGCCTTCGACAGTAGCCGCCACAGCGATCCGCATCTGCTCGATTTCCCACTCGTCCTTGATCAGGCGGAGTTCGGAGAGCGCTTCACTGAGTTTCTCGTCCAAGGCGTCGAGTTCTCCGAGGTCAAGGTTCTCGGGGTCCTTGGCGGTGTTATAGCGGGCAGTGTCCACCAACGCGTCGATGTTCTCGTCCACCTTGCGGACCAGCCGGATGGAGATGCCGCCGATTTCCGGGGCACCGACGTTCTTGGTGATGGCCACCTCGAGTTCGGCAATATGCGCGGTGGCCAAGCCCAGGCGGGCCTCGAATTCAGCCAGGGTGGGGCGGGCGCCAATCCAGAATTCGCCTGCCCGGGAATCGGCGTAGAACTGTTCGGTATCCCGGCCGGCGAGCGGGCGGAAGTAGAGCGTGGCAGTGTGGTTCCCGCCGTCGTCACCCTTGCCTTCGGCCACCGGCTCGAGGATCAGGACGGCATCGGGCTCGTGGTCCAGGCCCAAACCGGTGAGGTGGGCAAATCCGGAGTGGGGGCGGAAGCGGTAGTCGCAGTCGTTGGAGCGGACCTTCAGCGGACCGGCAGGGACGACGAGCCGTTCGCCTTTGAACAGTTCGGAAATGGCACGACGGCGGCGTGCGGCGTGGTCTGCAACGGCGTCGCGCGCAGGGGTCACCTGCGGGGCGGGCGCCCAGTTGCTGGCCATGAACGCCTTGAAGGCATCGGAAGTGGGCCGCTGGGAGCGGTTGTTGACGCGCTCTTGCAGGGGCTGGGACACAGAGTTCTGGGTGTTTTCGGCATCGTTCACCGTTACATCGTCCCACCAGTTCGGTGAGGAGGCCAACGGCGCAACCGGCCAAGCAAGCGTGCATCCCATAGGCTGGGAAAGTGAGGATAGACCTGCATGCGCACTCGAATGTTTCAGATGGAACGGAGACCCCGGCCGGCGTCATTGCGTCGGCCGCAAGGGCCGGCCTGGACGTTGTGGCGTTGACTGACCACGACTCCACTGACGGCTGGGAACAGGCGGCGGTTGCAGCCCGGGACAACGGTGTGGCGTTTGTGCCCGGCATGGAGATCTCGTGCAGGACGGGGCAGGGGATCAGCGTCCATTTGCTCAGCTACCTGCACGATCCCGCCCATCCGGGACTCCTGGAGGAAATCAATAAGTCCCGCGACGCCCGGCTGACCCGTGCCGAACGAATGGTGACGCTGTTGTCCGAGGACTATCCGCTCACCTGGGACGACGTGATCCACCATGTTGCCCCGGGCGCCACGGTGGGCCGTCCGCATATTGCCGACGCCCTGGTCGCCGCCGGTGTGGTGGCCGACCGCTCGGAAGCGTTCTCCTCCATCCTCACCTCGCATTCACGCTACTTCGTGCAGCACTACGCACCCGACCCTGCTGTCGCCGTCGAACTTGTCCGGGCAGCTGGCGGGGTTCCGGTCTTTGCCCACCCCGTAGCTGCCGCGCGCGGCCGCATTGTGGGGGAGCAGACGTACCAGGAGATGATTGACGCAGGATTGCTGGGCCTCGAGATCGACCACCGGGACAACCCGGAAGAGGGACGGGCCTTCCTCCGCCGGCTGGCGGCAAAGAACCACCTGCTCATCACGGGTTCCTCCGATTACCACGGCACGGGCAAACCGAACCTGCTGGGAGAGAACTTGACGGACCCGGGCGTGCTGGAACGGATCGAGGGACTGGCCACCGGCTGCACGGTGGTCCGCTGATGGACCTTCAGCTCCTCGCGTCCGTGGTGGTCACCTTGTTCGTGATCATGGACCCGCCCGGTACCGTGCCAATCTTCATGTCGCTGACGGCGCAAATGACCGCGAAGGACCGGAACCGCTCGGCATTGCAGGCCTTGGTAGTGGCTACTGGCGTCATTGTGGTGTTCGCGATCTTCGGGCAGTCGATCCTGAACTACATGCATATCTCGCTGGCTGCCCTGCAGGGGGCCGGGGGCCTGCTCCTGGTGCTCATAGCGTTGCAGTTGCTGACCGGCAACACCAGCGGTGAGGAGAACGCGGCCAAGTACAAGAACGTCGCCTTTGTTCCGTTGGGGACCCCGCTCATGGCAGGGCCGGGCGCGATCGTGGCGGTAATGGTGTTCGTGCAGCAGTCCACGGAGTTGTCCGACTACCTCGCGGTCGGAGCAGGAATCGCTGCCGTGCTGGCCTCGCTCTACCTCGCGATGCGTTTCGCCGGTGTGGTTCAGCGCGTTCTGGGCGAGAACGGAGTCGAGCTGGTCACGCGGATCGCCGGCCTGTTGTTGTCAGCCATTGCCGTGCAAATGATCGCCGACGCTGTGCAGGCCTTCGTCAAGGGCGCTGCCTGACCCTGCCGGGAACACCGCCTTGCTGCCCAGGCGCTTGCGCATGACCTCGATGGCCTGTTCGTTCTGGTCAACGCACACGAACTTCCGGCCCATCTTGGCAGCCACGGCTCCCAGGGTTCCGGATCCCGCGAAGAAGTCCAGGCACCAGTCACCTTTACGGCTGGAAGCGGCTACGACGCGGCGCACCAGGCCCTCGGGCTTCTGCGTGGGATAGCCGGTCTTCTCGCGGCCTGTGGGGGAGACGATGGTGTGCCACCAGACGTCGGTAGGAAGCTTGCCGCGCTCGCGTTTGGCCGGTGTCACCAGACCGGGAGCCATGTAGGGTTCCCGGTCCACCTCTTCGTTGTCGAAGTGGTACTTCGTGGGGTTCTTGACGTAGACCAGGATGTTGTCGTGCTTGGTGGGCCAGCGGTTCTTGGCCCTCGCGCCGTAGTCGTAAGCCCAGATGATTTCGTTGAGGAAGCATTCGCGGCCGAAGATCGCGTCCAGCATGACCTTCGCGTAGTGCACTTCGCGGTAGTCCAGGTGCAGGTACAGTGTGCCGTCATCGGCAAGGAGCCGCCACGCCTCCACCAGCTTGGGTTCAAGGAAGGACCAGTAATCGCTGAAGGCGTCGTCATAGCTGTGCAGCGCGCCCTTGATGGTGTCGTAGGAGCGGCCTTTGAATCCCACCCGGTCTCCGTCGCCGTCGGCGTTGCGGACCATGCGGGTTTCCTGGCGGCGCTGGACCCTGCCCGTATTAAACGGAGGGTCAACGTAGATGAGTGTGAAGGCGCCGTCCGGCAGCGTAGGGAGGAAGTCCGCGTTGTCCGCGTGCACCACCAGGTTGCTGCCGTCCGGCGCCCAAACAGTTTCAGCCATGTGCCGTGTCAGGCCTCGGTGCTGGCTGGCGTGCTGCCGGAAGCGTCGCCGGAAACCACTTCGCCGTTGCGTCGGCGCGTGCGGGTGCGGCGCGTCCGTGCGGGCTTCTCGGCGTTGTCGGCGGTTCCCGTGCGGGTTTCCGACGCACCTGCCGCCGGAGCTGCTTCGCCCTCAGACGTACGACGACGGGTGCGGTTGCGGCCGCCGTCGCCCTTGCTTTCGCGCGAGTCGCCCGACTTGCTGGAGTCTCCGGACCTGCGGCCGCGGCCGCCGTCGCGCTTGCTGTCGCGGCCGGAACCGCCCGAACGTGCGTTCTTCTTGCCGGTCTCGCCCAGGTCCTCCAGGACCTCGGCGTCGACGCCGGCGAGGACGCGCTTGTTGCGGGGCAGGCGGCCCTTGGTGCCTTCGGGGATGTCCAGGTCCGTGTACAGGTGGGGCGAGGAGGAGTAGGTTTCCACCGGCTCGGGTACGTTGAGTCCCAAGGCCTTGTTGATCAGGGCCCAGCGAGGCACATCGTCCCAGTCCACGAAGGTTACGGCGGTGCCCTTGTTGCCGGCACGGCCTGTGCGTCCCACGCGGTGGAGGTAGATCTTCTCGTCTTCGACGCACTGGTAGTTGATCACGTGGGTGACATCTTCCACGTCGATGCCGCGGGCGGCGACGTCAGTTGCCACGAGCACGTCCACTTTGTTGTTGCGGAAGGCGCGGAGGGCTTGTTCGCGGGCGCCCTGTCCGAGGTCGCCGTGGATGGCAGCGGCTGCAAAGCCGCGGTCCACCAGTTCTTCGGCTACCTTGGCGGCGGTGCGCTTGGTCTTGGTGAAGATGACGGTACGGCCGCGGCCTTTGGCCTGGAGGATGCGCGCCACCACCTCGGTCTTGTCCATGCTGTGTGCACGGTAGATGAGCTGGCGGATATCGCGCTTGGTGAGGCCCTCATCATTGGGGTCGGCGGCGCGGATGTGCGTGGGCTGCGTCATGTAGCGGCGTGCCATGGCGATGACGGGGCCGGGCATGGTGGCGGAGAAAAGCATGGTCTGCCGGACTGCGGGGGTACCTGCTATGAGGGTTTCGACGTCAGGGAGGAAGCCGAGGTCCAGCATTTCGTCAGCCTCGTCGAGGATCACCATCTTGACGTTCTTCAAGCTCAAGTGACGCTGCTTGTACAGGTCGATGAGGCGGCCAGGGGTGCCGACCACGATTTCGACCCCCTTCTGCAGGGCATCGATCTGGGGCTCGTAGGCACGTCCACCATAGATGGTGGCGATTCGGGCGTTCCGCTTGCGGGAAGCGGTCTGGAGGTCGTTCGCCACCTGGACGGCAAGTTCACGGGTGGGAACAATCACCAAGGCCTGCGGAGCTCCCGGGACAGCGAGCTTGCCGTACCCGGCGTCGTCCCGGCCTTCGATCCGCTGCAGTGCAGGAATGCCGAAGCCAAGCGTCTTGCCGGTACCCGTCTTGGCCTGGCCGATGATGTCGTGGCCGCTGAGCGCAACGGGGAGGGTCATCGCCTGGATGGGGAAGGGGTGCGTGATGCCGGCGTCGGCAAGGGATTCGACAATGTCCGCGCGGACATTGAAGTCGGCGAACGATTTTTCTTCGATCTCGTGGGGCGTCTCGTCCGAGGTGATCGTTTCCTCGGGTTCGATGGATTCGGTTCCGGTGGAGTCCGTCAGGACTTCATGGGTGTGCAATTCACTCACAGGGAGTTTCCTTATTCATTTGGGCATTGGCGCTGCATGCTCAACGGCGGCGGCAAAGCCGTACCGGAGCACGAACGGGCGCGCAAGCAATTCCAGTGGAAGCCGATCGCGGGCTATCTAAGTACTGGCACTGGTGACCAGCGGGCACATCTCAAGATCGCGTAGGGGCGGGCTTGTTGAGTTCAAAAATTAACTGAATCAACGACCGGGCATCCATTACTACACGGCAAGTCTATCCTCTGGCGGCCATAAACCCCGGATCGGCGTCACGGGACGAGGGCGAAACGGATTTCCCGGCTGGCAATATCCGCCTTCACCAAGCTCACTCTGACCGTGGTCCCGGACTCGAGCTCGCCGTCACAGCGGGCGGTGATGGCCGGGTCGGCGATCTGGACGGTGCCGTAGGGGCCGCTGCCGTTACCGTTGCCATTGCCGTTGGATGGCTTGGATCCCGAGATGACCACAGCATCGAATTCTTCGCCGATATGGTTGGCCACGAGGGCGGCCTCTACCGTGTCCAGGGCCAGACGTTCCAGTTTCCCGGCCAATTGGTCCGAGGAAGCCATGATCTCAGGGAGTGTCGGCAGTGCTTCGCGGGCCCAATCCGGGATGTCATGACCATTGCTCAGCGCTTCACAGATCACCAGGACGAAGCGGTCAATAAGGCGGCGCAGTGGAGCGGTGGTGTGCGCATAGGGTGCCCCGATGGCCGATTGGATGACGTCCTGAGGAACCTCTCCGTCAAAGGGCGTGTACCCCGCGCCCCGGAACAGGGTGCCTGCCGAGTGCAGGATGGCCAGTTGTTTGGGATCGGAGGCATCCAAGGTCCGCAGGTACTCGCCGTAGGTGATGTCACCGTCCCATGGTTTGCCAAGGGCCTGGGTTTGCCGCTTGAAATGCAGCAGCGACCGCTCGTCCGGCGCAGGCATGGTCCGCAGGATGCCAACTTTCCCGTCAAGCATCAGTTGGGCTGCCGCCATGCCCGTCATCAGGGAGATCTGGGCGTTCCAGTCCTCCACGGGAAGTGAAGGGGCGGCAACAATCCGGTAGCCGCCTCCACCGGTTGCCTGGACGATCTCCTGCTCGGGCATGTTGAGGCTCGCGCCGCCACGTTTGCGTTCCAGCTCCACCCGCTTCAGCCCGACTTCTTTCAGCAGCTGGAGAACCGGCAGGGCCGAACCCGAATCGATCTGCTCCTGGGCACCCTTGTAGCTCAGCTTCGCGCGGCTCCTTACCGATGCGCGTGCGACGGAGACAGCCGCGATGTCCGCTTTGGCATCAAGATCGAAGTCCCAAACGAACGCGCCGCAGTCCTGGCCGGCCAGCAGGCTCCCTGCGTGCTCGCTGATGACCTCCGGGTGCAGGGGAATCCGGCCGTCGGGCGCGTAGTAGGTCTGGCCGCGCTGCCTGGTTTCCCCATCCAAGGCCCCACCAGGGACAACAAAAGAGGGGACATCCGCAATGGCGTAGAGAACCTTGTAGCCGTCGCCGGCCCGGTCGATGAAAAGGGCCTGGTCCAGGTCGGTGGAGGTGGCGGGATCGATCGTGACGAACGGAACGTCGAGCAAATCCCGGGCCGGGAGCTGGTGGTGTTCAACGGCCGCGCGTGCCTCGTCCAGAGCTCCGCCGGGGAAGTCGCCGGGCAGTTCCAGCTCGGTCCTCAGCGCGGCCAAGGACTCTGCGAGCTGGTCGGAAGAATCGTCGACGTTGGGCGCTATCCGATGATGTGACACGAAAGTCAGACTAGCCCGAAAACGGCGGATAGTCTTGGAACATGGGCACCTCCACAGGCCGCGACGATTCCCAGGGGCAGCTCGCCGCCGAGCTGCTGGGCGCCATGGCCTACGGGGAGTTGTCCGCCTTCGGAAGGTTGTCCTCCGACTCGCGACTGGCGCCCACGCTCCGCGAACGGGCCATGCTGGCCAAGATCGCCGTTGGTGCCTTCGGAAACTACGCCGTAATCAGCGGCCGGCTCGCGGAAATGGGAAACGACCCCGAGGACGCCATGCTCCCGTTCCAACGCTCGTTCGATCACTTCCACGAGCGGACGCCGCCCGGAGACTGGTTCGAATCGGTGGCCAAGGCCGACGTCATAGATACCGTCTCCGCGGATTTCTACCGGACCGTCGCCGGTTTCCTCGACTCCGGCACCCAGCATTTCGTCCAGCAGGTTGCCTCGGCCGACCAAGCAACCGAAGCCCTGCGGATCCTGCTGCGACGGGCCCTGCGGGATGACCCGCGGCTCGCGTCGCGGCTCTCACTTTGGGGGCGCAGGCTGGTCGGTGAGGCCCTGACACAGGCCCAGCGCGTCGGTTTGGAGCATCCGCATCTTGGGCCACTGCTGCGCGACGGCGGCGAATCCCGTGCCGCAGTGCATCAGCTGACCGCCGAGCTTGCGGAGCGGCACGGGCGCCGCATGACCGGCTTGGGGCTGACGGCCTAAGCCGCGTCGAGGGCCGCCAGCAGCGCCTGGGCGGCCGCCGTCGGGTTATCTGCCGCGGTGATGGCACGCACCACCACTATGCGGCTGGCTCCTGCGGCAACCACTTGTTCCACGTTGCTGAGGTCGATGCCGCCAATCGCGAACCAGGGCAGGTCAACGTCGGCTTGCTTTACGGCCTCCGCGGCATATGTGACCAAGTCCAGCCCCACTCCGGCCCGGCCCGGTTTGGTGGGCGTCGCCCAGAGCGGGCCGACGCAGAAGTAGTCCAGGCCACCGGCGTCCCGGGAGGCCGCAACTGCCGCGTCCACCTGCCCAGTGGAGTGGGTGGAAAGGCCGATGGTCTCCTCATCAGTGAGCAGGTCCCGGGCAGCCCCCAAGGGGATGTCCTTTTGGCCGATGTGGAACACGGGAGCCCCGGAAATACGGGCAACATCGGCGCGGTCATTGACGGCCCAGAGCCGCCCGTGGCGGCTGGCCACCTTGCTGAGGACCTCCAGCAGTTCCAGTTCTTCGCCGGCCTCGAGCGTCTTGTCGCGGAGCTGGATAATATCCACTCCGCCCTCGAAGGCGGCATCCACAAAATCTTCGAAATCGTCCTGCTGCCGGCGGGCGTCGGTGCACAAATAGAGGCGGGCAGTGGCGAGGAGGTCAGGCTGGGTCATGCAAACCAGAGTAGTTCCTCTAAACTGGGCACGTACTGCGGGAGCCGCGACGTTTGTCTTTATGACTGTCCGGCTGAGAGGGCTTCAGCGCCGACCGCTTGACCTGATCCGGCTAGTACCGGCGTAGGGAAGGAAATCCATGGCAGAAGCCATTTACGCAGATGTCGCCGTCATAGGCGGCGGCGTCATCGGACTCGGAATAGCGCACGAAGCACGGCGGCGCGGCCATTCGGTAGTCCTCATCGATCCGGCACCCGCCACCGGCGCCACTTATGCCGCGGCAGGCATGCTGGCCCCCGTCAGCGAACTCCACTACCAGGAGGAGGACCTCCTGGAACTCATGCTGGAATCGTCGCGGCGCTGGCCCGCGTTCGTGGACAGCCTCGCCGGTCCGCGGGAAACCACCGGTTACCGTACGACGGCGACGCTCGCCGTGGGTGCCGACGCCGCCGATCGCCGCGCGCTCGCAGACCTGCGCTCCGTGCAGGTGGCCGAGGGCCTCCAGGTGGAGCCGCTGCTGCTGCGGGACGCGCGCGAACGGGAACCCCTGTTGAGTCCGCAGATTTCCTGCGCGTTCCACATTCCAGCGGACCACCAAGTGGATCCGCGGAAGCTCGCGGCATCCCTGCTGGCGGGCTTGGCTGCGCACAGGCCCGCCGACGACAGCTGGGTAGAGGGGGCCGACGACGGCTTCCACGTTCGGCATGCGGCAGTCCGCTTGCTCTGGGACGAAGGCCGGGTGGCCGGCGCTGGGCTCAGCAATGGTGGGCAGGTCCTGGCCAAGGAAACAGTCCTTGCCAACGGCCTGGATGCGGCAACGATCAACGGACTTCCGGGGCAGCTCGAGCTCCCCTTGCGTCCGGTGTATGGGGACATCCTCAGGCTGCGCGTCCCGGAAACCTTGCAACCCCTGGTCACCTCAACCGTCCGGGGAATGGTGAGGGGTGTGCCGGTCTACATCGTTCCGAGGGAGGACGGGACCGTGGTAATCGGGGCCACCCAGAGGGAAGACGGACTGTCAACCGGGTCCAACGCTGTCTCAGCCGGTGGCATCTACCAGCTTCTGCGCGATGCCCAGGTCCTGGTTCCCGCGGTCGCGGAATTGGAACTCCTCGAAGCTACCGCCCGGGCCAGGCCTGGAACGCCGGACAACGCGCCGCTGTTGGGACGTGTGGCCAGCGCCGACGGGCAGGTTCCGGGCCTCATTATTGCCACCGGCTTCTTCCGGCATGGCGTTCTCCTGGCGCCGGCGGCCGCGGCGATCGTGGGCGACCTGATAACGGGCTCGGTGGATCCGCGCTGGTTGCGCTTCCGGCCGGACCGCTTTGCAACGCCTGGCCTGGCGCCACACCACACTTCTGCAGACACGGAATCTTTCAGCAAGGAAACAGCATGAACATCAAACTCAACGGAGCAGACCACGCAGTAGCGGATGGCGCCTCGGTCAGCACCCTCGTCACCTCCGTCACCGGCCGCGCACTGGACCACCGCGGACAGGCGGCCGACGGCGGCAAGTTGGGTGTCGCCGTCGCACGTAACTCCGAAGTAGTGCCGCGCAGCCAATGGGCTGCCACGGACCTCGCCGAAGGCGATGAGCTGGAACTCGTTACCGCAGTCCAAGGAGGCTGAACCATGACCACAACAAGCACCGAAACCCGGATCGACCCCTTGGTCATCGACGGGGTGGAATTGTCATCCCGGCTCATCATGGGGACCGGCGGAGCCCCCAGCCTGGAAGGCCTCGGCGCGGCACTTCTGGCCTCCGGGACGGAACTGACCACCGTGGCCATGCGGCGCTACTCTCCGGCAGAGGCGGGCTCGCTTTTCCAGCTGTTGGTGGACAACAACATCCGGGTGCTCCCGAATACCGCAGGCTGCTTCACAGCAAAGGACGCTGTGCTGACGGCGGAACTGGCCCGGGAAGCGTTGGAGACCGACTGGGTGAAGCTTGAGGTCATCGCAGACGAGCACACCTTGCTTCCGGACGCAGTCGAATTGGTGGATGCGACCGAGCAATTGGTCAACAGGGGCTTCAAGGTCTTCGCGTACACCAACGACGATCCCGTGCTGGCCCTGCGACTGGAGAACCTGGGTGCCACCGCCGTCATGCCGCTCGGTGCGCCGATCGGCACCGGCCTGGGTATCCTCAACCCGCACAACATCGAGGTCATCGTCTCCAGGGCTTCTGTTCCGGTGGTCCTGGACGCCGGCATCGGCACCGCTTCCGACGCCGCGCTTGCCATGGAATTGGGGTGTGACGCCGTGCTTCTCGCTACCGCCGTGACCCGGGCACAGAACCCTGCTCTGATGGGCGAAGCCTTCAAGCACGCTGTCCTGTCCGGCCGGTTCGCCCGGCAAGCGGGACGGATTCCGCGCCGGGAGCACGCCCTGGCGTCCTCGGCCATGGAAGGCCGCGCAGAGTTCCTCTAACGCTTAAACAGTTGTGGCCACTGCCCTTGAGGGCGGTGGCCACAACTGTTTAGGAACAGGGAACGTTCCCCGGACGCGCCTAGAGTCGCAGGGCTTCGGTAAGGGCCGTAGTATCCCGCG
Organism: Paenarthrobacter sp. NPDC058040; assembly: GCF_042885775.1. NCBI lineage: Bacteria > Bacillati > Actinomycetota > Actinomycetes > Micrococcales > Micrococcaceae > Paenarthrobacter > Paenarthrobacter sp. NPDC058040. The sequence goes on along the minus strand of NZ_JBHVRN010000003.1, from coordinate 44,937 downwards.
AGGTACGCGTGCGGCCCAGGAAGACCACGGCGCCGGCCGCGGCGGCCGTACCCAGCACGATGGGCAACACAAAGGGAATCCACGTCAGCCCGGGCTGATAGCCCAAGCCTGCCGCAATGAAAGCCACCCAAGCCAAGGCGCCAACGCCCAAAGAAACGCCGGCCGGCAGGGCAATGCCGTACTTGCCGTGCCGTTTGTCGTTTGCCCACACCAGGAAACCTGTGGCGACAGTCGCAAACGCAACAACGACGAGTGAAAGCATGGGGACTCCTTAGCGGCAGTTGTCAGGGCAAAGTGTCAGAGTGCGCCGAAGCCTACGCGACGGACTTCCTCGGCGCCGATTTCGACGTAGCCCAGGACGCTTCCCGGAACGATCACCTGGCGGCCCTTGTCGTCCGTCAGCCGCAACTCGGAACCCTTGGAGAGTGCGTCCGAAACAAGCTTGGCTACCGCGTCTGCATCCAAGGCGGATTCGAGCACAATTTCACGGCCAACGTTTTGAATGCCGATCTTTACTTCCACAGCAAGGCCTCCAAGCCAATCAAGAATTAGGTCAGTCCTTTATTTGTAGCCTAGGACTCTTTGGGGAATCGACTGATTCCGCGCCAAGCTAAACGATAGATCAGATCGCTGGCCACATCGAGGTCCAGGTTTCCGTCCGTTTCGAGCCAGTACCGCGCGCTGACCTGCGCCATTCCGGCCAGCCCACGGCCCAGGAGCTGCGCTTCGAGCGGGGGCAGCTTGGTGTCTTCCGCAATGACGTGGGCTACGGCATCCGCAAATGTCTTGTTGAACGTTTCCAAGCGGGAACTGACATCGGGATCGTTGATCAGGTCCGACTCGAAGACGAGCCGATGCGCCTGGTCGTCGTCCGCAATGAATTTGTAGTAGGCGCGCATGACGGCCTTGACGCGCTCTTTGTTGTCCGTGGTGGAGTTCAGTGCCGTGAGCATCAAATCGGTCAGGGCGGCCAGATGGCTGTCCAGGAGCGCCATGTACAACTCCCGCTTGGAAGGGAAGTGTTGGTAGAGCACCGGCTTGCTCACATGGGCGGTTTCGGCGATCTCATCCATTGCGGCTCCGTGGAAGCCGTTGGAAACGAACACTTCCAGGGCAGCGTTGAGCAATTGCGCACGGCGCTCGTCCCGCGGCAACCTTGCTGAGCGCGGTGAACCAGTCCGATCCTGTTTTGCTGGTGCCCCATCATTTGCCCGTGCGCCGTCAGCCACAGTCTGCCGCCTTTCCTTTGCAGTTATGACCACTGTACCGGTGGGTAATATGACCGGGCGGCATCGGCAGGCATACATTGGGGTATGGCCTCAATTCTTGCTGCCCACACTGCGCCCGCGGTCCTGCCGCCCCTCGTTGAACCTGCTGCCGGACTGACGCCGGCCGAGGTGGAACGGTACTCCCGGCATCTCATCATTCCGGAAATTGGTGCCGTGGGCCAACGCAGGCTTAAGAATGCGAAAGTTCTTGTCATAGGCGCCGGGGGGCTCGGCTCTCCGGCACTCCTTTATCTGGCCGCAGCCGGTGTGGGTACTTTGGGGATTATCGACGACGACGTTGTGGACCTCAGCAATCTGCAGCGCCAGGTGATCCATGGAGTAAAGGACGTCGGCATCCCCAAAATCGAGTCCGCACGCAATGCCATTGCCGAGCTCAACCCTTTGGTCAACGTTGTGCTGCACAATGACCGTCTGGATTCCTCGAATGCACTGGACCTCTTTGCGCAATACGACCTCATTTTGGATGGCGCGGACAATTTCGCCACCCGCTACCTCGTCAACGACGCCGCGGCAATCCTGGGCAAACCCTATGTGTGGGGTTCCATATTCCGGTTCGACGGGCAGGTAAGCGTCTTCTGGGGCGAACATGGCCCCACCTACCGTGACTTGTACCCTGAAGCGCCCCCGGCAGGGTCCGTACCGTCCTGCGGCGAGGGCGGTGTGTTCGGCATGCTGTGCGCGGCTGTCGGCTCTCTCATGGTGACTGAGGCCGTCAAGCTGATTACCGGCGTCGGGCGTTCCCTCCTGGGCCGCGTGGCGCTCTTCGACGCCCTCGGCGGCAGTTGGCGCGAAATCAAAGTGTCCAAGGACCCGGAAGCCGGGCCGATCACCGAACTGACCGATTACGAGGCTTTCTGCGGTGTTACCCCGGTGGCACCCACCGACCAGGCGCATACGGTCACGGCCAAGGAGTTGGCGCAGATGCTGGCCGAACGTGCGGCAGGTGAGCGGGACTTCGACCTCGTGGACGTCCGGGAATCCGGCGAATACAGCATCGTGAACATCGACGGCGCCGTGCTGATCCCGCAGGGCCGCATCCTGTCCGGCGAAGCGTGGGTTGACCTGCCGCAGAACCGTGACATCGTGTTCCACTGCAAGGCGGGAACACGCTCCGCTACGGTCCTGGAGGCCGCCCGGAAGGCCGGTTATGACCGGGTCAGCCATCTCGACGGCGGCATCCTCGCCTGGGTGCGGGACGTAGAGCCGGAAAAGCCTGTCTACTGACCGTTGCGGGGGCCCTCCCGGGTCTGGGAAGCTCAAGCATGAGCGAAGATGCGCCGCAGACACCACAACAGCACCTCGGCTCGGGTTTCGGGCATTATTCAACCGCGGCAGAGGTGATTTCCGGGATCGACCTTACGGGCAAAACGGCCATTGTCACGGGAGGCTATTCGGGCCTCGGACTCGAAACGGTACGTGCGTTGGTTTCTGCGGGGGCGCAGGTTACGGTACCCGCGCGCAGGCTTGACCATGCCCGGTCGGTGCTCGCCGAAGCAGGCCTGGACACTGTGGACGTGGCCCACCTCGATCTATCCGGGCAACAGAGCGTCAAGGACTTCGCCAAGCACTACCTGGCGGAACACCCCACCCTGGACATCCTGATCAACAACGCCGCGGTCATGGCGAGCCCTGAACAGCGGGTAGGTCCCGGCTGGGAGGCGCAGTTCGCTACGAACCATCTGGGGCACTACACCCTGGTGAACCTTTTGTGGCCCGCGCTGGCCGCTGCGGGATCAGCGCGGGTTGTTTCGTTGTCGTCGACGGGGCACAAGCTTTCACCCATCCGCTTCGAGGACATGGACTTCGCCGGCGGCTATGACAAATGGAAGGCCTACGGCCAAGCGAAGACCGCAAACTCACTCTTCGCCGTGGAGCTTGACCGTCTGGGCCAGGCTTCGGGAGTTCGGGCCTTCGCCGTGCATCCGGGCGGGATCATGACCGAACTCCAACGCCACCTGCCCAAGGAAGAAATGGTGGCAGCGGGCTGGATGGATGCCGAGGGGAATCTGCGCGAGGGATTCAAGACGCCGGAACAGGGCGCCGCCACGTCAGTCTGGGCGGCCACCTCACCTGCATTGGACGGGAAGGGCGGCGTGTACTGCGAGGATTGCGACATCGCTGAGCCCACCGACCACCAGTCGCCGCTTGCCCGCTACCAAGGTGTTGATGCGCATGCCGTGGACAGGGACGCTGCGCGGAAGCTGTGGGAACGTTCGGCCCAATTGACCGGAGTCAACGCCTTCGCCTGATCCTGGCGCAATGCCTGAGCGGGGGAGTTACAGGAGGACGTCAGGCGCTCTCGGAGCGCAGCTGCTGGTGATCCACTGGGCACTCTGCGGCGGTCGGCGCGGCCTGCGGTTTCTCCACCTGGATGCCATACAGTGCTTCCAATGCGGCGACGTAATCGTCCTGCTGGCCGTTTGCGGCGAGTTCGCGTGCCCGGACCGTGGGAACGTGGAGGAGCTGCTTGACCATCCGGCGAAGGGCGAACTCCACCTCTTCGGCAGCGGCGGTGCAACCGTGCCTGGCTCGGACTTTCTCCATTTCCGAGTCGAGCACATCCATGGTGTGGCGGCGCAGGGCAACAATGGCGGAGTCAATGGAACGCGATTCGCGTTCTGCTTCGAAGGCCTGGGCTGCGCCGGTGACGATCGCGCTGGCCTGGGACAACGACTCGGCCTGCTCCTGGGGTGCTGCAAGGCGGACCGACTCGAGCGTCAAGAGTTCCACGCCGTCGAGTTCGCCCACCGCGGGGTCGAAGTCGTGGGTGAGGGCGAGGTCGATCGCGATCAAGGTTTTTCCGGACGAGGCCCTGACCTTCGCGAGGTCGGCGGCCTCCACCCGGGTGTCCGAGCCGCTGCAGCCGATCATGACGTCCGCGGCGGCGACAGCGGCGGGGAGGGTGTCGGCGTCGAGCGCTGTTCCACCACGGGTGGCGACGAAGCCTTCGGCGCGGCCCGACGACGAGTAGACGGAAACGTCCGTGCAACCACGTTCGCGCAGCAAGGACATGGTGGCCCCGGCGTAGGCGCCGGTACCGAAGACCACCACCTTCTTGGCTGTCCAATCGTCGGTATCGGAAAGATCCGTTGCGAGGTCCAGGGCCACGGAGACGATGGACAGGCCGCGGGAACCGAGGGCAGTCTGGGCCCCGACGTCCTTGGCGGTCTTGGAAGCGGCCTGGAACAGCCGGACAAGGCCGGAACTGGCCGTTCCTTCTTGCTGGGCGGTGATCAGGGCGCGGCGGACCTGCCCGGCGATTTCGCGTTCGCCAACCACTGCCGAGTCCAGGCCCGCGCTCACCGCGAATAGGTGGCGCGTCACGTCCGGACCGGCATGGGTGCTGAACGAGCGGGAGACGAGTTGCTCGTTGAGTCCGCTGAGTTCGCTGATCTGTGAAACAAGGGCCGAGCGTGCGGCTTCGACGTCAGCTCCGTTGCTTGTTTCGCCGTAGATCTCGTAACGGTTGCAGGTAGCCAAGACTACGGCGCCGGAAACAACGGGGGATCCTGTGAGCGCAGCGGAGGCAAGGCCGGATGAACCGTTGCTCAACTGAGCGACGGTTTCAAGATCGATGTCGGCGTGTGTAGCCACCAATGAGAAAAGAACCACAGCAACCCAATCATAGCTTTTTCGTAGCCCGGTAGAACAATGTTCCGCCGTGGCGATCCCCACGAGCCGGGGTGACTCCCGCCACTGTGGGGCTGATCCGGTGGAACGTGACAGCCTGTCGTTATCTTTTGCCTTGGATTTTCGGCACAATCGAAGGCATGACTTCTAGCGCGGCAGCATCCAACAATACGGCCATCAACGCCCCTGCGGGCAAGCTCGGCCCCGGGCACCCGTTGAACGACGGCCGTACCTCCGACTCGCCGCTCATCACCGCCTACCGTGGTGGCACCCCGTCCCGCAGGCCTGTCTGGTTCATGCGACAGGCCGGTCGTTCGCTGCCTGAGTACCTGAAGGTCCGCGAGGGTGTGGCCATGCTCGACTCGTGCTTGCGGCCGGAGCTCGCCGCGGAAATCACGCTGCAGCCAGTGCGCCGCCATGACGTGGATGCAGGTATTTTCTTCTCGGACATAGTCATTCCCCTCAAGCTCGCCGGTGTAGGCGTGGACATCGTCCCCGGCGTCGGGCCGGTCCTCGACAAGCCCGTCCGGACCGCCCAGGACGTTGCCGCCCTTCCTGAACTGACGTGGGAAGCCCTGGAACCCATCCGCGAGGCTGTCCGCCTGACCGTTGCCGAACTGGGCAAGACCCCGCTCATCGGTTTCGCCGGGGCGCCGTTCACTCTGGCGGCGTACATGGTGGAGGGCCGTCCTTCACGCGACCACCTCGGACCGCGCACCATGATGCATGCCGATCCGGAAACCTGGCAGGCGCTGGCCAACTGGGCCGCCGATGCCTCAGGCCTGTTCCTGCAGGCGCAGCTGGAAGCCGGCGCCTCGGCCGGGCAGCTTTTCGATTCCTGGGCCGGTTCCCTTGGCCTGGCCGATTACTCCAAGTACGTCGCCCCCGCCTCGGCCCGGGCGCTTGAACACGTCCGCGGGCTGGGGGCCCCGCTGGTGCATTTCGGCACCGGCACTTCCGAACTCCTGGTGGCCATGAGGGATGTTGGCGTGGACGTGGTGGGCGTGGACTACCGGCTTCCGCTCGACGAAGCGAACCGCCGCCTGGGTGGCACGGTTCCCCTGCAGGGCAACATCGACCCCGCGCTGCTTTCTGCGCCGTGGGAGGTCCTGGAAGCCCATGTCCGCGAAGTCATCGAGGCCGGGTCCCAGGCTCCGGGCCACGTACTGAACCTGGGCCACGGCGTTCCACCGGAAACGGACCCGACCGTCCTGACACGGGTTGTGGAACTCATCCACTCCATCCCCGCAAAGTAGGGGCAATGCGCGGGGGACACGCAAAACCCCAGGGTCCTTCGGCCGTCGTCGTGGGCGGGGGGATCTCCGGCCTGGTTGCCGCGAGGGAACTCGCCATGGCCGGAACCACTGTCACGGTCCTGGAGGCACGCAGCTCATGGGGTGGATGCGTCGGAGGGCATACAGTGGCAGGTTTGTCGCTGGACAGCGGCGCCGAATCGTTCGCCACGCGCTCCACCGCCGTGGCAGACCTTGCGCGAGAACTGGGTCTGGGATCCAAGATAGTGGCGCCCCACCCCGGCGGAGCCTGGGTACAACTGCCCGAAGGTGCCCGGGAACTGCCGAAGACCGGTGTTCTGGGCATTCCGGCGAATCCGTGGGATCCGGAAGTCAGGCGCTCCCTGGGTTTCGCGGGAGCCCTGCGTGCGTCCTTTGACCGGTGGCTGCCTGCCTCCGTGGGAACGTCGTCGGATGTGACCAGTGTTTCGGAGCTGGTCCGCTCCCGCATGGGCAGGAGGGTGCTGGACCGGCTGGTCGCACCGGTAGTGGGCGGCGTGCACTCGGCCGACCCCGCGCTGTTGGATGTGGACATGGTGGCTCCGGGACTTCGCGCCGGACTTCGAAAACATGGTTCGCTGGCCGCGGCCGTGGCCAGCCAACGCCGGGCCTCTCGCGGCGCCGGTTCCGAACCCGCAAAGGCCGGTTCCGCCGTCGGAGGCCTGGCCGGTGGCATGCATACCTTGGTCACCGCCTTGGTCAAGGACCTTCGGGAACGTGGCGTGGGATTACTCGCGGACAAGCGGGTGGACGCCGTTCGCAAGACTGCCGATGGTTGGCAGATCACGGCGGGTGGGGCGACGTACGACGCCGGCCGCCTGGTGGTGGCGCTCGACGGACCGGCCGCCGTCGGCCTTCTTGAGCAATCATTGCCCGGCCTGTCGGCGCTGCGGCCCGGAGCTGGACCGCTGGTCAGCCTGGTGACGCTGGTGGTGGATCTCCCTGAATTGGATGGCCGGCCCAGGGGCACGGGCATCCTGGTGGCCCCGCAGACCCCGGGAATCCGTGCGAAGGCCCTGACGCACGCCACGGCGAAATGGGACTGGCTGGCCGGGGAAGCTGGCCCGGGAACCCACGTTGTGCGTCTGTCCTACGGCCGGCTTGAGGATTCCGATGCGTCGGATGTGGTGCTGGACGACCAAGCCCTGTTGTCGGCAGCACTTGAGGATGCCTCCACACTCCTTACCGTTCCCGTGTCCCGGACTGACATCCTCGATTGGGATGTGGTGCGCTGGGAAGGTGCCCTGCCATTTGCCGCCGTCGGTCATAAACAGCGCGTAGCGCAGGTGCGGAAAGTTGTTGGGTCCGCGGACGGGCTGACCGTGGTCGGGGGCTGGCTGGCGGGCAATGGCCTGGCTGCTGTGGTCTCGGATACGCGGGCACAAGTGGCGCCCCTCCGGGCGGAGGACCCCACTGTTACGTGATTTATGTCACTTCTACGCTCTGTAGAACAAATCCGTTTCGACTTAGCGGCCCGCGCGGGGCAAACTTGAACCATGAGCCACACTTCTGCCGAATCTGTCACTAAAACTTCTGAAAACGAAGAACAGTTCTTCACGCTCTGGACCGTTTTCAAGCGCTCAGCCGACGTTCTGCGCAGCGGCGATGCCGCGCAGGAATTCGAAGCACTGGTCGAAAAGCTCGCTGCGGACGGCGTGATCCTGCGAGGCAGCTACGACGTTTCCGCCATGCGATCGGATGCGGACATCATGGTGTGGCTCCACGGTGCCAAGCCGGAAGACCTCCAGGCAGCGGTCCGCTCCATCCGTCGCAGCAAGCTGTTCGCCGGTACGGACATTGTTTGGTCGGCCATGGGCGTGCACCGCGAGGCCGAATTCGCCAAGAGCCACGTTCCTGCCTACGCGCGTGGTGTTGAGCCCAGCACTTGGCTCTGCGTCTACCCGTTCGTCCGTTCGTACGAGTGGTACCTCCTGCCCGCGGACGAGCGTGGCAAGATGCTCCGCGACCACGGCCTTTTGGGCCGGGAATTCCCGCAGGTCATCTCCAACACGGTTTCGTCGTTCGCGCTGGGGGACTGGGAATGGATCCTGGGCCTGGAAGCGCCCGAACTCGTTGACCTGGTGGACTTGATGCGCCACCTGCGGGCCACCGATGCGCGCAACCACGTGCGCGAAGAGATTCCCTTCTACACCGGCCGCCGCGTGACCGCAGCCGAGATTGCCGAGGTCCTCGCATGAGCGGGCTGCCCGTGTCCACTGAACTGAACGAGGTCACCGAGCGCGGCCGACAGGAAGCCAAGCAGTACGACGCTGTCCTGCTGGCATCCTTTGGTGGCCCCGAAGGCCAGGAAGACGTCATCCCGTTCCTCCGCAACGTCACGCGCGGGCGTGGAATCCCCGACGAGCGGCTGGAAGAGGTTTCGCACCACTACCGCGCCTTTGGCGGCATCAGCCCCATCAACCAACAGAACCGCGAGCTGAAGGCAGCCATCGAGGCCGAACTCGCCAAGCGCGGCATCGAACTGCCCGTATTGTGGGGCAACCGGAACTGGGATCCGTACATCGCTCCGGTCCTGCAGGACGCCTACGACGCCGGCCACCGCCGGATCCTGATGCTCACCACCAGCATCTACTCCTGTTACTCCAGCTGCCGACAGTACCGCGAGGACATCGGCATCGCCCTGACGGAGACCGGCCTGGACGGCAAACTGGAAGTGGACAAGATCCGCCAGTACTTCGACCACCCCGGCGTGGTGCAGCCGTTCCTGGAGGGAACCGCAACCGGACTCGAAGAAATCCGGGGCAAGCTCGCAGCGGCAGGCGTGGCAGACCCCGATTCTAAGATCCGGGTCTTGTTCGCTACCCACTCGATTCCCACCCGTGATGCCGAGGCCGCAGGGCGTTCCGACGACGAGCCGCGTGCATTCGCTGAAGGTTCCGCCTACGCTGCCCAGCACCTGGCCAACGCTCAGGCGATCATGGACACCGTAGCGCCGGACGTGGCCTGGGACCTGGTGTACCAGTCGCGTTCCGGTGCCCCGCACATCCCGTGGCTGGAGCCGGACATCAACGATCACCTCGAGGAAATCGCCCCCGAGGGTGTCCGCGGTGTGGTCATTGTTCCGCTGGGCTTCGTCAGTGACCACATGGAAGTTGCCTGGGACCTGGACACCGAGGCCTTGGAAACCTGCAAGAACCTTGGCATCGAGGCCACCCGCGTTCCCACGCCTGGAACCCACGCGGCCTTTGTTTCCGGACTTGTGGACCTGATCTGCGAACGCACCGTGGAGAACAACATCGCCGACCGTCCGCATGTGACAGACCTTGGACCCTGGTACGACGTCTGCCGCCCCAACTGCTGCGAAAACTTCCGCGGGGCCAAGCCCGTCATCGCCGAAGTTGGCACCAGTATTGGCGTGGGACATGACCCCTACCCGGCTTCGGAGGCCGCCAAGTGAGCGTCCGCATTGGCACCAGGGCCAGCAAGCTGGCTCTGACGCAGACCCAGCAGACGGCTGATCGGCTGGCCGCTGTTGGTGGCTTCCCGGTGGAACTGGTCCACATCAAGACCGAAGGTGACGTCAGGACCGGATCCCTATCCCAGATGGGCGGCACCGGGGTCTTCGTGGCGGCCCTGCGCGACGCATTGCTCATCGAGAGCTGCGACGTGGCGGTGCATTCGCTGAAGGACCTTCCCACCGGAGCCGCAGTCGGACTGAGCATCGCCGCTACGCCCAAGCGCGTGGATGTGCGGGACGTTCTCTGCGCGCGCGACGGGTTGACGCTGGCCGAACTGCCAGGTGGTGCCAAGGTTGGAACAGGCTCACCGCGGCGCGCGGCCCAGCTGCGTGCAGCACGCCCGGACATTGAGGTACTGGATATCCGCGGAAACGTGGACACCCGCCTCAACCGCGTGCCGGGACTGCCCGGCAACGCCGTGGAGGAGGTCGTGGAGGGCAAGTCCAACGACCTCGACGCCGTAGTACTCGCCGCTGCGGGGCTGGAACGGATGGGCCGGCTGGACACGGTCACGGAATTCTTCGATACCTCGGTGATGCTGCCGGCCCCTGGCCAAGGTGCACTGGCCATCGAATGCCGCACCCCTGACGCGCCGCAGCGCGAGGGCTCGGGGGAGGGTGGCAACGTCGTGCTGGCCCAGGCTTTGGCGGCGTTGAACGACGACGACACCCGGCTTGCCGTCACAGCCGAACGTGCCGTCCTGGCCAGGCTCGAAGCTGGTTGTGCTGCCCCCGTGGGTGCCTACGCGTTCCGCAAGGGCAGCATGCTGCACCTGGAAGCCGTGGTCTGCGCCGTGGACGGGACCCGTACCGTCCGCGAAAAGAAGGCCACCGACGGCCTGACAGAGGTAGGAGCCACCCTGCTGGGCATCGAGGTTGCCGAGCAACTGCTTGCGGCCGGAGCCGCGGAGATCGCGGACCTTGCTGCGTCCTGAACATGTGGCTTCGACGGTTTTGCAGGGTCGGCGCGTCCTGATCACCAGGAGCGCCGACCGTGCCCGTCCGCTTGCCTCCCTTCTCCGGAGCAAGGGAGCTACCCCTTTTGTCCTTCCGCTGATTGATTTTGAGCGGGCCAGCGACCAAGCCTCCTTGGATTCTGCCTTGGACACGCTCGCTGCCGGCGGCTTCGAGTGGCTGGTGATCAGCAGTACCACCACGTTGCGCGTTCTGATCGAGAAAGCCGCCGAACGCGGGACCACGGCCTCGAAGCTGGTACCGCCTGGAACGAAGGTGGCGACCGTCGGGCCAGCCTCCAAACGGGCAATCGAAGCCGCCGGGTTCGGCGTTGACCTTTTTCCCACGGGCGAGCAGTCCGCCGAAGGCCTCATTGAGCTGTGGAGTCCTGCAGGAGGGCGGATCCTCCTGCTCCAAGCGGACATTGCTGCGCCCCGGCTCCGCGAGGGGCTGGCAGCCAAACGTGCGGACGTAGCCGCTGTTACTGCCTATCACACGGTCGATTACCCAGCCGATGACTCGCAGCGGCTGGCCGCGGAACTGCCCGCCGCCGTCGGACATCCCGCCGACGTCCTGCCGCCGGAACTGACGGTCGAAACCGTGAGGGCACAGCTCGACGCCGATTCGCTGGACGCGATCGTCGCCGCCTCGCCGAGCGCCGCACGCCGGATCGCCCAAACCCTGCTGCCATTGGGGAACTGCCGCCTGATTGCCATCGGACGCCCAACGGCTGCCGAGGCTACCCGACTCGGCCTGGCGGTAGCGGCAACAGCCGAACAACCCACCCCGGACGGCATCGCAACCGCTTTGGAAACCGTCTTTGCCAACGAAGGGAACACCCAATGAGTTTTCCGAACCACCGTCCCCGCCGCTTGCGCACCACCCCCGCCATGCGGCGCCTCACGGCCGAGAACCGCCTCGCGCCGGCGGACCTCATCCTGCCCGCCTTCATCCGGGAAGGCCTCACGGAGCCCAGCCCCATCACCTCGATGCCCGGCGTCGTGCAACACACCACGGATACCCTCAAGCGCGCGGCGGCGGAGGCCGTGGAACTGGGCGTGGGTGGCATCATGCTCTTCGGCGTGCCCGCGGTGCGGGACGCCCGCGGAACTGCTTCCTTGGATCCAGACGGTGTGCTGAACAAGGCCATCCGCGACGTCAAGGCCGAAGTGGGCGACGACCTGGTGGTCATGGGCGATGTGTGCCTCGACGAGTTCACCGATCACGGACACTGCGGAGTCCTGGACGCCAACGGTTATGTGGACAACGACGCCACGTTGGAGATCTATGGGCAGATGGCCGTAGCCCAGGCCGAGGCCGGCGCGCACGTGCTGGGCCCGTCAGGGATGATGGACGGCCAGATCGCAGTGATCCGGCAGGCCCTCGAGGAATCCGGTCACAAGAACACTGCCGTGCTGGCCTACGCCGCCAAGTACGCCTCCGCGTTCTATGGTCCCTTCCGGGAAGCCGTGGATTCCCAGCTGAAGGGCGATCGCCGGACCTACCAGATGGACGCCGCCAACCGCCGCGAAGCCATCCTCGAAGTCGAGTTGGACCTCGAAGAGGGTGCCGACATGGTCATGGTCAAGCCGGCCATGAGCTACCTCGACATTCTGGCCGACGTCGCAGCCATGAGTCCGGTACCCGTCTCGGCCTACCAAATCTCCGGCGAGTACGCCATGATCGAAGCGGCCGCCGCGAACGGCTGGATCGACCGGCGTGGAGCCATCACGGAGTCCGTGCTTGGCATCAAGCGGGCCGGTGCCGATACCGTGCTGACCTACTGGGCCTCCGAACTGGCAGGCTGGCTGAAGGAGTCCTGATGACCCTTGCACTGTCCGATCCCACGGCGCCGGTAGGTGCCGGACGCATCCTCCTGGGCCTGAACACGTTTGGCGACGCCGGCCTGGATGCCGAAGGAAATCCCAAGGAACACGCGCAAGTCCTGCGCGAGCTGCTTGAAGAAGCCAAGCTGGCTGACGCCGTCGGAATCCATGCCTTCGGGGTGGGGGAGCATCATCGCCGCGATTTTGCGGTGTCCGCGCCGGAAGTCTTCCTGGCGGCAGCCGCGGCAGTGACCTCGAGGATCCGTCTGGGAACAGCCGTGACTGTCCTGAGCTCGGACGATCCCATCCGCGTCTTCCAGCGCTTCGCAACCCTTGATGCCTTGTCCAACGGGCGCGCGGAGGTGATGCTCGGCAGGGGCTCGTTCATCGAGTCGTTCCCGTTGTTCGGCCTCGACCTGGCCGATTACGAGGTCCTGTTCGAGGAGAAGCTGGATCTGTTCCACAAAGTGCGCGCGCAAAAGCCCGTGCATTGGGAAGGCCGCACCCGCCCCAACGTCAACGGGCTCCAGGTCTATCCCCGGCTGCAGCACCACCTGTTGCCGGCATGGATCGGTGTGGGCGGAACGCCCGAATCCGTCCTGCGGTGCGCCGAATACGGCTATCCCATCATCTTTGCCATCATTGGCGGAGAACCGCGGCGTTTCGCGCCGCTGGTGAACCTTTACCGGGATGCCATGGCCAAATACGGCCACCCCATGCGGCAGATCGCAACGCATTCGCCCGGCTTTATCGCGGAGACGGATGAAGACGCCCGCGAGGAGCTGTTTCCGCACTGGCTGGAGCAGCGTAACCGGATCGGTGCCGAGCGCGGCTGGGGTCCGGGAAACAAAGGCGAGTTCGACGCCATGTGCGGTCCCGAAGGCGCCCTGTACGTGGGTTCCCCGGAAACCGTGGCCCGGAAGATCGCCCTCCTCAAGAGGAACCTCGGAGTGGACCGCTTCGACCTCAAATACAGCAATGGAACCCTGCCGCACCAATCCATGCTGCGCTGCATCGAGTTGTACGGCACGGAAGTCGCGCCCCGCGTGGCTGAACTGCTGGACGAAGCGGAAGCAGACGCGGGCTGAATCCAGGCAAGTCCTCGCGCACTTGCCGTCCGGGCAGCCCACCATCACTGAAAGAATAGGAACCATGACTTCAAACACCCCTGTGTCCGACCAGCTCTTCGACCGCGCCCGGTCGCTGATGCCCGGCGGCGTCAACTCGCCGGTCCGCGCTTTTGGTTCCGTGGGCGGAACGCCGAAGTTCATGGTCTCGGCCAAGGGCGCCTACCTCACCGATGCCGACGGCAAGGAATATGTGGACTTGGTCTGCTCGTGGGGCCCCGCCCTCCTGGGTCACGCGCACCCGGCAGTGCTCGAAGCAGTGCACACGGCTGTGGACCGCGGCCTCTCCTTCGGTGCTTCCACTCCTGATGAGGCCAATTTGGCAGCGCTCGTCAAGGAACGCGTCTCAGCCGTCGAGCGCCTCCGCATGGTCTCCACAGGGACAGAAGCCACCATGACGGCTGTCCGCTTGGCCCGCGGTTTCACCGGCCGCAACCTCATCATCAAGTTCGCCGGCTGCTACCACGGCCACCTGGACGGACTCCTGGCCTCGGCAGGCTCGGGTGTGGCAACGCTGGCATTGCCCGGCTCGGCTGGTGTTACTGCTGCTGCCGCCGCAGAGACGCTGGTCCTGCCGTACAACGATCTCGCCGCCGTCGAGGAAGCCTTCGCAGCCCACGGCAACCACATCGCCGCCGTCATCACCGAGGCAGCACCGGCCAACATGGGCGTTGTTACTCCTGGGGAGGGCTTCAACGCCGGCCTCTCCCGCATCACCAAGGAGCATGGTGCCCTCCTGATTCTTGACGAGGTCCTGACCGGCTTCCGCACCGGCTACGCCGGTTATTGGGGACTCACGGGACGCCAGGAAGGCTGGGCTCCGGACCTGCTGACCTTCGGCAAGGTGATTGGCGGCGGCATGCCGACGGCGGCCCTCGGTGGCCGGGCCGACGTCATGGATTACCTGGCTCCTTTGGGGCCCGTCTACCAGGCAGGAACACTGTCCGGGAACCCGGTTGCCATGGCGGCAGGCGTCGCAACGTTGACCCACGCAACACCCGAGGTCTATGCCCACGTTGATGCGCGTTCCCTGGAACTCTCCGCGGCTCTCTCCTCGGCGTTGGCTGACGCCGGCGTTGACCATTCCATCCAGCGAGCCGGCAACCTGTTCTCCGTCGCCTTCGGGACCTCGGCCAGTGGAGTCCACAACTACGCGGACGCACAGGCGCAGGAGGTCTTCCGCTATGCACCCTTCTTCCACTCCATGCTGGATTCGGGCGTGTACCTGCCGCCGTCGGTCTTTGAAGCCTGGTTCTTGTCCGCAGCGCATGAGGACGCCGCGATGAACCGGATTTTTGACGCCCTTCCTGCTGCAGCCCAGGCCGCTGCGGCCGCCCAACCCTAGGGCCCTGACTTTCGGTGCTTCCGGACTTGGTAGACGCCAGGTCCGGAAGCGCCGTTTGCTTTGGCGGGGTAGGCTCGTAGGGGAAACCCAACCCCAACGAATCAACGGTTTACCATGCGTACCACCAAGACAATTGCGTCGCTCAGCACCACCATTGCAACTGCAGGAGTCATCGCAGTAATGGTCTCGGCATGCACGGCCAGCGGCGGAAATCCCGCTACAGCTGAATCTTCCGAACCCTCGTCTACGCCTTCGGTTTCGCCCAGCAGTCCAGCCGCCCCAACGGCGTCGAAGCCGGCTTCGTCCCCGGCATCCACCACAACCGCTACCGTGCCACCGCCGGCAACCCAGGATGCTGCCGCGCAGCAGCTCTCCGCCTTGAGCCTCGAGCAGCGGGCAGGACAACTGTTCATGGTCGCGGCCAAAGCCACGGGACCCGATCCCGGAACCATGGAGGCCTTGGGCAAGTACCACGTGGGCAATGTCTACCTCAGCGGACGGAGCAAGGCCGGCGCGGCCGCGACGGCCGGCGTGGTGGCTTCGCTGAACGGCACTGTGTCGCCGGCAACCACGGGAAGCGTTCCCTTGTTCGTGGCGACGGACCAGGAAGGTGGCAACGTTCAGGTTCTCTCGGGGCCTGGGTTCTCCGTCATACCGCCGGCCTTGGCCCAGGCCGGACTTGGGCCGGATAAGCTGCGTTCAAGCGCGGCCTTGTGGGGGAGGGAACTGAGAAGCGCCGGTGTGAACGTGGACCTGGCGCCCGTCCTGGACACTGTGAAGAACGCTGATTTTGCGCCATCCAATGGACCCGTCGGGCGCTTCCAGCGCCAGTATGGTTATACGCCGGACCAAGTATCCTCGCTCGGAAACGCCTTCGCCCAAGGGCTCGACGATGCCGGGGTTGCACCCGTGGTGAAGCACTATCCGGGCCTGGGCCGGGTAGTGCCCAATACCGATGTCAGCAAGGACGTGCGGGACACTGAAACAACACGTTCGGACCCCGCCTTGGCGCCGTTCAATGCCGCCATCCAGGGCGGTGCCCAGTGGGTCATGCTGTCCAATGCCTACTACGACCGCATTGACCCCGCAAACATTGCGCCGTTTTCGCCGGTGGTCATGCAATCGATGCTCCGGGCGGATGCCGGTTTCAAGGGAATCATCCTCTCCGACGACATGTGCAGTGCCGCCCAACTGGAACCCTGGAGCAGCGCTGACCGGGCCACCAACTTCTTTGGGGCCGGTGGGACCATGATGATTTGCGCTGACCCGGCGCAGATCCCCGCGATGCACCAGGCCGTGGTCCGGAAGGCGCAGTCGGATCCGGCATTCCGGGCCAAGGTGGACGCCGCCGCTCTGACCGTGCTGCAGGTCAAGGCCACCCTCAAGCCTTAAACGGCAAATCCCCGGCTTCCGCTGATCCTGGAGGGGTCGTTGCGGAAGCCGGGGATTGCGCTGCCTGGGCCGGTGGCGTCTACAGCACGTCGGAGAGGAAGCCCTGCAGGCGTTCCGTCCGCGGAGAGTTGAAGAGTTGCTCCGGCGGGCCGGACTCAACCACAACACCGGCGTCCATGAACGTCACCACATCCGAGACGTTCCGGGAGAACCCCATCTCGTGGGTTACCACCACCATGGTCATGCCGCCCTTGGCCAGATCCGTCATCAGTGCCAGGACGCCCTTGACGAGCTCGGGGTCCAACGCCGACGTGGCCTCGTCGAAGAACATTACTTCGGGCTTCATGGCCAGGGCGCGGGCAATGGCTACACGCTGTTGCTGCCCACCGGAGAGGTTGGCCGGACGCGAGTCTGCCTTGTGCTTCAGGCCTACGAGGTCAAGCTGGCTCAGGGCCTCTTCGCGGGCTTGTTCCTTGGACATGCCGCGGAGCTTGCGCAGGGCCAGCGTGATGTTTTCGGCAACGGTCTTGTGCGGGAACAGATTGAACTGCTGGAACACCATGCCAATACGGCGGCGAAGTTCATCCGGATTGTCCTTGAGGACCGACTTCCCATCGAGCAGGATGTCTCCGTGGTCCGGTTCGATGAGCCGGTTCATGACGCGCAGCAAGGTGGACTTGCCCGAACCGGACGGACCAATAACGGACGCCGTGGTGCCCTTCTCGACGTGCAGGTCGATGCCACGCAGGACGTGGTTGCTGCCGAACGACAGGTGGATGTTCTTTGCAGTCAGTGACCCTGAGGCGAACTCGCTCATGCGTGGGCTCCCTTCCCGACGACTGCGGCAGCGTCGTCCGGTTCTTTCTTCTCCGGACGGCCCGAACGCAGGCGGGCATCAATCCAGTTCACGAGGTGCGTGAGCGGAATGGTCATGGCCAGGTAGAAGATGGCAGCGGCGACGTACGGTGACAGGTTGCCGCTGTTGGCTGCCAGGTCTTTGCCGATCTGGAAGATTTCCCGCTCGCTGGCCAACAGGCCAAGCATGAACACCAAGGAAGATTCCTTGATCAGCGCGATGAACTGGTTAACGAGTGCGGGGAGCACCCTCCGGATACCCTGGGGGACCACAACCAGGCGCATGGACGCGCCGTAGCCGAATCCAAGGGCCCGGGAGGCTTCCAGCTGTCCCTTGTCCACGCTTTGGATGCCGGAGCGGAAAATCTCGCCAATGTAGGCGCCGGACATCAGGGACAGTGCGGCGATGGCCATCGGGTACGGGCTGGTGGAACCCGTCAGTTGGCGGATGATGGGACCGAACCCGAACCCGATCACCAAGATGGTCAGCACCGGTGGGAGCCCGCGGAGGATGTCCGTGTAGATGCGGGCGACCCACCGGGCGGCTGCGTTCCGGGAAATCCCCATGAGGGCGAGCAGCATCCCGATTGCCGTCCCGATGATACCGGAAACGACAGCCAAAACGATCGTGTTGGGCAGGCCAACGGCGAACATCTTGGGGATGACTTCGCCCATCAACTGCCAGTTGAAGAAGGTGTCAGCTAATTGCTTGAGGATATCCATGGAACGACCGGTTTACTTGGCGGGGAGCTGGACGGCCTTGCTGCCCGGCTTCCAGCCCTGCGGAGTCTGCTCGGCAGACGTCGGACGGTCCTTGTACCACTCAGCTGTCAGCTTGGTCCAGGTGCCGTCGGCGATCACGGCGTCCAAGCCGGCGTTCAGCGCGTCGATCAGGGCCTTGTTGTCCTTGTTCACTGCGTAGGCGGTGAAGTTCTGCGTGTTGACAACCTTTTCGGCGATCTTGGTGTTGTCGCCTTCCTTGACCTGTCCGTCCGCCTGCTGCGAAGGAGCCACCCAAGCGTCGATCTGTCCGTTCTTCACGTTGCCGTAAACGGTATTGTAGTCGGGGAAACGGACCGGCTCGATCTTCAGGGTGTTCGTGACGTAGTCGTCCTGCACGGTGCCCTGGACGACGCCGATGCGCAGCCCTTCCTTGAGGTCGGCGAAGCCCGTGACCTTGGCATCGTTCTTGGTAACTACCGCCATGTAGCCGAAATCGTAACCATTGGTGAAGCCAACGGTCTTGCGGCGTGCGTCGGTGGTGGAGATCGAGGAGGACCCGACGTCGAACTGCTTGTTCGACACCTGCGAGAGCAGGGCGGAGAAGTCGGTGGAGGCGAACTCGACCTTGAGGCCCAGCTTGTCGCCGATGGCGCGCAGGAGCTCGTTGTCGTAGCCGGTGAACTTGCCGGACGGGTCGATGAAGATGTTCGGCGGGGCGTCGGAGAGCGTGCCTACGCGCAGGGTGCCGTCGGTGATGAGGCCAAGCTTGGACTTGTCGATCTTGTCGATCGGGGTGACATCCGCGGTGGTGTACTTGTCCAGCGTCTGCTGGTCGCTGCCCGCAAGGGCGTCCGTGGAAGTAGAGCTGCTGGGCTGGGAGGAACCTCCGCCGCAGGCTGCGAGGGAGATCACCAGTGCCGCTGCAACGGGGGCAACGGCAAGCCACTTGGGGGCTTTGAATTTCATGAAGAAATCACTTTCATCGATGGTCACGGAGACGGTACGCAGTGGGCGGGGAACGTGGCAGCGCCTGGATGATGGCTGCCTTAGCAGACTTCAACCCGCCAAACTTAATTATGTCACCACGCCGGTGCGCGGCTGTGAATCGAAGAAGTGATTGCAGGACGTCACTTTCGCCGAATAAATCTACTCCTCAAGCCTGCATGAGACTCTGGGTATTCATGAGTTTGACGGGCGCGGGGAATCGAAGCGGTTCACGGTGCCACTCTGGGAGTTCCCCTAATTCTTGTGACTTGCATCGCAAATCGTGGGGCCGGGTGCTTGTGGCGGCTTAGAACCCGCCGCGGCTGGCGTCCTCCGGTGGCAGGACAGGCCACTCGCCTTCGATCACCGCCGTGGGCTTGCTCCGCCGCAAGTACTGCTGGAAGTCCGCAGCCTGGGAGGCTGCCCAGTCCACCTGCAAATGGTGCAGCTTGGACGCGGGCATGTGCAACTTCGGGAACTTGCCCGCCATGGCGTCCAGGACCCTGAGCGTGGCCAAAGCATCCGCGGCGGAGGTGTGGGCGTTCTCCAGGTCCACGCCGTATTCCTCGCACAAAGCGGTCAGCGTCCGCTTTCCTTTCCGGAACCGGTCCACTTGCTTGTTCATGACGTAGGGGTCCAGTACCGGAAAGCGGCTCAACTGGGGGACGCCGTGGCGTGCCGACTCCGCCGCTAGCACGGTGAAGTCGTAGCTGGCATTGAACGCTATGACCGGAGTGCCGGCATCGAAAAGTTGCTGCAGGGTGGCAGCGACTTCCCGGGTGACCTCGGCTGCAGGCCGGCCCTCCGCGCGCGCTTTCGCTGTGGTGATCCCATGCACTTCACTGGCCTCCACCGGAATTTCCACGCCGGGATCGGCAAGCCATTCGTGTTCCTTGACCAGTTCGCCGTGCTCGTCCACAACGGTGATGGATGCTGTGACTATGCGGGCGGAGCGGGAATTCTTCCCTGTGGTTTCAAGATCGAAGGCTGCACGGGGAAGGGTATTCCAGGAACTCATGATTTCAAGCTACCGGCTGGCTGCGACACTATTGGGTACGACACTCCTGCAGCTAGGCTGATCACATGCGGATGGAGTATGTGACGGCGGTTCTTGCCGTTGTGGACCTCATTCCGCCGGGCACAGCCGTTTCCTATGGTGACGTCGCAGAGCTCCTTGGAGCAGGCGGTCCGCGGCAGGTTGGCGCCGTGATGAGCCACTACGGCAGCTCCGTTTCCTGGTGGCGCGTCCTGCGGGCCAGCGGTGATGCTCCGCCAGGGCATGAGTCTGAAGCACTGCGGCACTACATCATGGAGTCGACTCCGCTGCACGGCGCGCACCAGGAATTCCTGCGGACCGGGGAAGGCCGCTGGCGAGTGGACCTGGCCGCAGCGAGGTGGGCACCAACGGAGATGGATTTCGACCAACTTGATGTGATCTCCGACCAGTTGGAGCGTCAACTCCATATTTTGTCGGTGCCCGATGATGAAATGACTGTGTGACCGCAACTGCTGCCAAGATCCGACAGAACCCGGCCTCATTGCGCCTGCTACCCCCTCGCGAACTTCACTATTCGGCGCCGGCATTGTCAGCGGACCAGGAAGCCGTCGTGTCTTTGGGCCAGGGAAGCGGTCCGGTCCTGGTGCCAGGCGGGCCGGGCACCGGAAAGTCCACGGTCCTTGTCGAGTCGGCAGTCCGGCGTGTTTCACGGGATGGCCTCGATCCGGAAAACATTCTCATCCTCGCTCCGGGACGGCATGCCGCCGCGGCGCTGCGGGACACGTTCACGGGGCGGCTCGCCCGCAGCCTGAGTACGACGCCGGCACGCACCTGGGCGTCTTACGCTTTCGACGTCATCCGGCGCGCCAAGGCGGAGGGAATCCTGCCGCTGCCGCGGCAACCAAAGCTGCTGTCCGGTCCGGAGCAGGACCTCATTATCAAGGAGTTGCTGGAGGGCCACGTTCAGCCCGGCTTCGAGTTGCCTTGGCCCGAGGACTTGTCAGCGGCACTGCCCACCCGGGGCTTCCGGCATGAAATCCGCCAGTTGTTCGATCGCATCATCGAATCGGGACGGACAGCAGAGGACTTGGTGGCACTCGGCTACGAATGCGGGCGGCCGGACTGGATTGCCGCCGCGGAACTGTACCGTGAATACAGGGATGTGCTGGACCTGCGCATGCCTGAGGCCTTCGATCCTGCGGGAATCATCACCACGGCCCGCCAGATTTTCCAGGACTCGCCGGCCTTCCTCGCTGCCGAGCGTGATCGCCTCAAACTGATCCTGGTGGATGACGCCCAAGAGGCCAACCCGGCAGTGTTCGAACTTCTTGCCGACATCGGTGAGAACAAGGACATCGTGGTCACGTACTCGCCGGACACCGTCGTGCAGGGTTTCCGTGGGGCACGTCCGGACCTGGTGGCTGATCTTCCGTCCCTTGTGGGCGGACCACTCGAAAGTGTCTTGGTGCGCCCCTTGGAGATAACCCACCGGCATACCGTTCACGTCGCGGAAGCCTGGAAGCGGGTTGCCTCGCGGATTTCACAGCGCTCCGGCGGCCAGATGGCGCGCCGCCTCGACCAACCGCCCACGGACCGGGGCGTCGCGGGAAAGGCCGGTGCGGGCGGAGTGGAAGGCCATGTGCTCCCCTCGGCAGTCCACGAACTCCGGTATGTGGCCCAGCGAATCCTGGAAGCCCAATTGCGGGACGGCAGGGACTTCAGCCAGATCGCGGTGATAGTCCGCAACGGTGGACAGATCTCGCAGTTGCAGCGGTATTTGGTCAGTCAGGGGATACCCGTGCGTGTGCCGGTTGCAGATTCCGCTGTCCGTGACGAAGTTGCCGTACGCCCGCTACTGGAGGCGTACGCCGTGGCCCTCGATCCCGCCAAGCTCACCCCGGAAGCAGCAGTTTCCTTGCTGACGTCCCGGATCGGCGGCGCGTCTGCCATTGAGCTTCGGCGCTTGCGTCAGTCACTGCGACGGGAAGAGCTTCAAGGCGGCGGGGGGCGTGCCAGTGATGCCCTCTTGGTGGAAGCCTTGCTGCAACCGGGGTCGTTGGCCACGTTGGGGATCGAAGGCAGCGCCGCCCGTCGTCTGGCCCGCATGCTCGCGGCCGGAACTGCAGCCGTTGAGGAACCCGGTGCAAACGCTGAATCCGTCCTTTGGGCCCTGTGGCACGCAACGGGACTCGCATCGAGATGGTCCGAAGCCGCGTTGGAGGGAGGCAACGCCGGAGCCCGCGCAGACCGCGATCTGGACGCCATGATGGCGCTGTTCCACACGGCTGAGCGGTTCGTGGACCAGTTGCCCGGCTCAGGTCCGGAACAGTTCCTCGAGTACTTGCTGAACCAGGAACTTCCCATGGACACGCTGGCTGCCCGCGCCCAGTTGGAGGAATGCGTTGAGTTGTTGACGCCGGCCAGTGCTGCGGGGCGTGAATGGCCGGTGGTCATTGTCGCCGGGCTCCAGGAAGGCGTATGGCCCAACACCCGGCTCCGCGGCGAGCTGCTTGGGAGCACGCTTTATGCAGATGCCGTGGAGCACGGAGTGGAATACGCCCTTGGGCGGGGACCTTTGAGCCGGCTCCGGGATATCCGCTACGACGAACTCCGCTCCTTCTCCACTGCAGTATCCCGTGCCCGCGAAGTGCTGATCTGCACTGCTGTCTCGTCGGAAGACGAGCAGCCCTCGGCCTTCCTGGACCACGTGGCGCCTTTGCCGTCCGGCGAATTCCAGCGGGACTACACGCCTGTGGACCGGCCCATGACGCTTCGCGCGCTCGTGGCCGAACTGCGGCAGCATGCCCAGGCCGGGGAACCCGGGGCGGGCGAACCTCAGCTGGTCCAGGAAGCCGCGCGCGTCCTGGCTCGACTCGCCGCGGCCGAACCGCCCACTCCGGGGGCCCATCCCGATTCCTGGTGGGGACTCGCCCCCCTGAGTTCCACGGAGGCCATCGTTCCGGCCGGCGGGACTGTCAGCGTTTCCCCATCAAAGGTGGAAGCTGTCCACAAGTCGCCGCTTGACTGGTTTGTCCAGGCGGCAGGCGGGGAACCTACAACCGACTTTGCCCGCAGCCTCGGAACCCTGGTCCACGGCATCGCACAGGAGCTTCCAGAGGCATCGGGTGCCGAATACGTCGCTGAACTCGTGCGCCGTTGGCCAACTTTGGGCATGAAGGATAACTGGGAGGGAAAGCTCGACTTCCAGAGGGCTGAACTCATGGTTCGGAAGCTGGCGCAGTACGTGGTGGTCATGCGAAGCGAGGGCAGGTCCTTGGTGGCGGTGGAACATGACTTCGAAGTACGTCTTGCGGACGTCGTTCCTCCGGGCGAGGCACCAGATGGTTCGGGTTCCATTGGCCGCCAGGCAATCCTGCGTGGCCAGGTGGACCGCTTGGAGATTGACTCCGAGGGGCGGCTGGTGATTGTCGACTTGAAGACGGGCAAACGCCAGCCAGGCAAGGCAGAGGTCGCCCGGCATCCGCAGCTGGGGGCGTATCAGGCCGCGGTTCTGAAAGGGGCATTCGGGGACCGGGACGGCCTGGGCGCAGATGGGCCGCCTACGCCCGGCGGAGCCGTCCTTGCACAACTTGGAACAAAAACCAAGACGCCCGTCATCCAGCAACAGGATGCCTTGGACAGCAAGGACAACTGGGCTGAGCCAATGGTCAACGAGGCAGCGGAACTGATGGCGGGCGCTACGTTCGAGGCTCGCCACGACCCCGGCAAGAGCGGACACGGGGGAAATGGCTGCCGATTGCCCGACGTGTGCCCGCTGTGTGCCCGAGGAAAGCAGGTAACGGAATGACGATCGACGTCCTGGACGGAGTCGGAGCCAACAGGGCTGGGGATGTTCGTGGCCCCTCGGACGAGCTTCCGGTTCTCTTTTCACCGGACGAACTCGCCGGGATCCTCGGTGAGAAGAACCGGCCCACATCCGAGCAAGCAGGCATCATCGAGTCCCCTCTGGCTCCACGGCTCGTGATTGCCGGCGCGGGCTCCGGCAAGACAGCCACCATGGCCGACCGTGTGGTGTGGCTCGTGGCCAACGGTTGGGTTCGCCCCGAGGAAATTCTTGGCGTGACGTTCACCCGGAAGGCCGCGGGCGAATTGGCCAGCAGGATCCGTGCCAAGCTCGCTGCACTCCAGCGTATTGCCGCAGCCGACGATGGACGGATTGGTTTTCCCGAGGGCCTTGCCCAGGCGGACCACCTTGAACCGAAGGTATCCACGTATCACTCGTACGCCAGCGGCATCGTGTCGGACTACGGCCTCAGGCTCGGGATCGAACGCGACGTCGTACTTCTTGGCGGAGCCCAGTCATGGCAGTTGGCCAGCGAAGTGGTAGAGGCCTATGACGGCGAATTCGAGCACTTCACCGCGGCCAAGTCCACGCTGGTCAATGCCGTTATCCAACTGGCTGGCGAATGTGCCGAGCACCTGCAGGAGCCCAGTGCGGTTCGTGAGTGGATTCTGGACCGTGTGTCCGGCTATGAGCAGCTTCCGTACGTTGTCGGCGCGGCAAAGAATCCAACGCAGGGCGCCAAGGACCTCTCCGCCATGCTCCGAACCCGGGCAAGCGTGGCCGACATGGTGGTCCGCTACCAGCAAGCCAAACGGAAACGCGGCGTCCTGGACTTTGGTGACCTCGTTGCGCTGGCGGCGCGGATCGCCAGCGACATCCCACTGGCGGCCGCCACGGAGCGTGCCCGCTACAAGGTGGTACTGCTGGACGAATTCCAGGACACCTCGCACGCACAGCTCGTGTTGTTCTCGCGTCTCTTTGGCAACGGCCATGCCGTGACCGCCGTGGGAGACCCGAACCAGTCGATCTACGGTTTCCGTGGTGCGTCAGCCGGTCAGTTGTTCCACTTTGTGCAGGAATTCCCCGTGCGGAACACGGACCCCGTCACCGGTGCCGCTTCGTTTTCCGTCGCTCCTACCTCTTTCCTGACAACGGCGTGGCGCAATGGACGCACCATCCTGGAGGCAGCCAACGTTATAGCCGAGCCCTTGAACAGGGCTGCAGTTTCAGGAGGGCCGGCTGGCGAGCGGGAGAGTTCCGCCGTCGTCCGCGTTCCTTCGCTGGTTCCCAGCCCCGTGGCAGCCGAGGGCAGTGTGGTGATTGGCCGGTTTGGCACCGACGAGGACGAGGCCGCGATTATCGCAAGGGATATCCGACGCTACCAGCGGACCGTCTTCGAATCGGAGAAGGACGGTACCGCGGTCAAACCCACCATGGCAGTCCTGTGCCGGCGACGTGCGCAAATGGAATCGCTTCGCCGTGAGTTCGAGCTGCAAGGCATTGACTACCAGATTGTGGGACTGGGAGGCCTTCTCGATACCCCCGAGATTGTTGACCTTGTGGCCACACTACGTGTCCTTGCGGATCCGGGCCGCTCCGATGCGTTGATGCGCTTGCTGGCCGGCGCTCGCTGGCGCATTGGCCCGGCCGACCTCATGGCCTTGGGGGATTGGGCCAAGTACCTTGCCCGACGACGTTCCAGCCCGGAGGTCCAAACCGCTTATCCCGACGATGACGAAGACCCGAAATCCGTGGTGGTGGAGAGCGACATCACCGACGCCGCCAGCCTGGTGGAGGCCTTGGACTTCCTGCCGCGGCCAGGATGGACCTCGGGTCACGGCCGGTCGCTGACCGAAGAAGCCTTGAACCGCTTGCAGAACCTGTCCGGAGAGTTGCGGTCATTGCGCAGCTATATCGGTGACGACCTCACCACGCTCCTGGGCGAAGTGGAACGCGCGATGCTCCTGGACATCGAGGTCGCCGCGAAACCCGGAATAAGCATCCATCAGGCACGCCGCAACCTGGACGCTTTCCAGGATGCTGCGGCCGGTTTCCTGCAGACCTCGCAACGCATCGATCTTTTGGCCTTCCTCTCCTGGTTGGAGGCTGCTGCCTCCGAAGAGGGCGGCTTGGATATTGCTCCCGTCGAGGCCAACCGGGAGGCTGTCCAGCTGTTGACGGTCCATGCTTCAAAGGGGCTGGAATGGGACGTCGTGTTTGTTCCGGGCCTCAACGCAGGGGCCTTTCCCAGCAACAGGGACTCGCGGTGGAGCAGTGGGGCGGCGGCGCTGCCCTGGCCGCTTAGGGGGGACCACGCCGACCTTCCGCAGTGGGATCTTGACCAACCGGACCAAAAGGGTTGGTTGGATGCGGAGAAAGTCTTCAAATCGGATGTACAGCACCACGGCGAAGCCGAAGAACGCCGCCTGGCGTACGTGGCTTACACCCGTGCGAAGTTTGTTCTGTGGGTCTCAAGTGCCGCTTGGAACGGCTCCAGGGCCGGAATCGCGGAGATGTCGCCTTTCCTGTCTGAACTGGGGCCGCTGGCCGGGGACAACGGCCCTGTCACCATCCATACCGAGTCCGTGGCGGAAGAGGCACTTCCGGAGTCAAGCCCGCTGACAACCACGTTGGAGGTGGCACTTTATCCTTACGATCCCTTGGAAGGGCCATCAGATCCCCGCACCGGGAGCAGGTTGAGGTTGGTTCCGGGCCGGCGTGCCGGCATGGACTCGGCCGCCTCCGCTGTCCGCGCTTACATCAATCAGCCCGAAGCGGTTCTTGCCGCCCTGGACTCCAACGGCAGGGCCGCACGGTGGGCCCAGGAGGCGCAGCTGCTACTGGACAGGCAGCGGCGATCCACCTCCCATCGCGACGTTCATTTGCCAAGCCACATTTCAGCGTCGCTTTTTGTCGATCTCGGGGCAGACCCCACCGCTGTACTGGCCCAGCTCCGCAGACCGGTGCCCCGTGAACCAGGCATCTCCGCGCGGAAGGGGACCGCCTTCCACTCTTGGGTGGAGGACTACTTCGGCACGACGGGAATGCTCGACCTCGATGAGGCTCCGGGCTCGGATGCGCATATCGACGAAGCCTATGGACTTGACCACATGGTTGAGGCCTTCAAGAAGTCCGAGTGGGCCCACAGGGCGCCGGCGTTCGTGGAAGTTCCTGTCGAGACAAGGATCGGTGACGTCGTTGTCCGCGGCCGTATCGACGCTGTTTTCCGTGACGCCGACGGCCGCTGGCAACTCATCGACTGGAAAACCGGCCGTCGCCCCGCCGGCAAGCAATTGGCTACGCGGGCTGTGCAGTTGGCGGTGTACCGCTTGGCTTGGTCCCGGCTCAAAGGCGTCCCCCTGGAAGATGTCAGCGCGGCCTTCTACTATGTCGCGGAGGACGCCGTGGTCCGCCCGCATGACCTTGGACAGGCAGCTGACCTCGAAGGAATCATTGCCCGTGCCCTCAACCACCATGGCCGGGACAATGAGGCACGTGACGACTAGTCGGAAGTGGGGATCCTTGCCGTGGCCTTCAGCGGATCCGGTTGCCGATCGACAGCCGGGTCAGCTACGCAGCGGCGTCACGTTAACGACGCCGATCGCGGCAGTGGACGTGTCCTCCTGCCCCGGCGCGTCTTCGGGATCCTTCGTCGCCAGTTGACTGGACGCCTCGGGTGAAGACTCGGGTTTGGCCGGTTGGTCTTCATCCGGGATCGGGGCCACGGAAACTGGGACTGCGCCAGCGTCCGGAATTGTTGCGACGCTGACTGCCGGCAGCACTCCGTCGGGGGACCCAGTGGGAGCGGAGGCTTCGGCGGACGCCCGCTCGGCGCGGGCAGCTTCGTCCAGCCTTGCCTGTTCTTCGATGTCGTCCGCGAGGGACTGGAGCATGGACTCCGCCTCTGCGGTCATCTCCTCGTGCCCCGCGGCCATGGCCTTGACCAAGTATTGGGCCAGGGCAAACTCGGCAAGCAGTGCAGCCCGTCGCAGGAGGTGGCCGTCCGGCGTTTCGCGTCGGACCTGGGTGTAGCGTGCCAGGACTGCGTCGATGAACGACGCTTCGTTCGAGGCCACCAGCCACGCGAAGTCGTCGGCCGGGTCGCCAATACGCAGGTCCGTCCAGCCGGTGACCGCTGTCACGGCGTCGTGCTGAACCATCAGGTTGTCCTCGTGGAGATCTCCATGGACCACCGAGGTGTTGAAGCGCCACAGGGCCACGTCTTCAAGGGCGTGCTCCCAGCGCCGAAGCAGTGCCGCCGGGATCTTGCCGGTGGTTGCTGCCTGGTCCAACTCATTGAGTTTGCGCTGGCGGAACTCGTTTGCTGAGTAGCTGGGCAAATCGGCACTGGTGACCAGCGCCAAGGGAAGATCATGGATTGCGGCCAAAGCGGAACCGATGTCGCGCGCGAGGTCCGCGTTGCCGGCGGACAGTTCCTCTATGGAGAGCGTGGCACCTTGGAGATGGGCATAGACGAACGTCGTCAGTTCACCCTGCCGGACAGTCCCCGCGATGGTGGGCACGTGGAAGGGCAATTCAGCCCGGATGGCCGGCGCGAAGGCGCGCAGGATCAAGAATTCAGTTTCCAGCCGGGTGCTGGCTTCCGGATGCCGTGGAGATCGGACGCGCCATCGCTTGCCTTCCGCATCGAGCAACAGCGCCGAGTCGAAGTCGGCGTCGTCATCGGAAGAATGAGCCGTAGCCGTCGGTGCCAATCCAGGCACCGCCGCGGTTGCTACAGCGGCAAGTTCAAGCGGGGTTCTTCTCACGTCTTCAACGGTAGATTGAGCGGAGCCGATGGCCATGATGCAGCGCGGCGAGTCTTCAGATCCGTAGGAAAACAGGAGCCGAAGCGGTCCAGTCGCATGCGTCCACCCATATCCACAATACGGGCCTGCCAAATGTTCTTTGTCGGAATCAGTCAGTACGGTAGATACATGAGCTACACGGAGTCTCCAGCGCTGGCCAATCACCTCATGGACACTGTTCTTCCAGTGCGACCCGCCGTGGTGGACCGTGGCTCGGGCGCCCGCCTCAAGCCGGGCATGGTGGAGGACCTGATTGCCTCAGGAACCGCCAAAGCCATGGTCATCTCGCAGCGCAAGGCCCTGGTGACAGCGCAGGGTCTCTGGTTCGGCGATGCGCTCCGGCTGTGGGAGGTTCTGAACGCTGCTGGAGGCAGCTCTGTAACGGCCATCTATCTGGGTACCACATTGGGTCCGTCCTCCCTCCCGGAGGGCAGCGCCGTGCTGCTTTTCACGGTCGGTGAACCGCCCGTGCCCGGGACATCGCTCATCCCGGATGACGCTGAGTGGGCGGGATTCCGCGAAGTCGCCGCGAGGCTCGACGCCAGCGATACCGCGTTGTTCATCGAAGCCAGCGCCATCAGCAACTGGCATGCCACGCATACGCATTGCCCCCAATGCGGTACGCCTACGGATATTGAAGCCGGCGGGTGGGTGAGGCGTTGCCCCAAGGACAACTCCGAGCACTACCCTCGGACGGACCCCGCCATTATCGTCACGGTGGTGGGCCCTGATGGCCGGCTGCTGCTGGGCGGAGGCGGGCCCGCAGATGCCAAAAACTACTCAACCCTGGCCGGATTCGTTGAGCCCGGTGAGTCCCTGGAGCAGGCTGTGGTCCGGGAAATCGGCGAGGAAGTCGGCGTTCGCGTGACGGCCTGCCAGTACCTTGGCTCCCAGTCCTGGCCGTTCCCAGCATCGCTGATGTTGGGTTTTACGGCCACCACCAGCGATTCCATCGCCAAGCCCGACGGCGTTGAGGTCACCCGTGCGCGGTGGTTCAGCCGCGAGGAACTGCAGGCGGCCGTGTTGAGCGGCGAGATTACCATCTCCACGCGTTTGTCCATTGCGCGATCGCTGATTGAGCATTGGTACGGCGGCGTGATCGAAGACCTACAGCCGTGACCCACGGCATGGTTGACGCCGACAGTTCGCTCGAAGAACGAATCCTTGGCGGGCTGGACGAGGAACAGCGGGAAGTAGCAAGCACCCTGACTGGGCCTATGTGTGTCCTCGCCGGCGCCGGAACGGGCAAGACCCGGGCCATCACCCACCGGATCGCATACGGTGTGCATTCGGGGGTGTACTCACCGCAACGGCTTCTGGCTGTTACGTTTACGGCCCGGGCGGCGGCCGAGATGCGCAGCAGGCTCCGTGATCTCGGTGTTCCCAATGTCCAGGCACGGACGTTCCACGCGGCGGCGCTGAGGCAATTGCAGTTCTTCTGGCCGCAGGCCATCGGCGGAACCCTGCCCAACCTGTTGGACCACAAAGCCACCATGATCGCGGAGGCCTCGCGAAGGCTCCGGCTCAGCACGGACCGTGCTTCCATCCGTGATCTTGCCGCCGAGATCGAATGGGCCAAGGTGTCAATGTTGACTCCGGCGAATTACCTTGAGAACGCCAAGGGCAGGGGCGCCCCCGGGGGCTTCGACCTGACTGCGGTTTCCCGGGTGTTCCAGGCCTACGAAGATATCAAGACAGACCGCAACGTCATCGATTTTGAAGATGTGCTGCTGATCACCGTGGGCATCCTGCAGGAGGATCCCAAGGTGGCCGCTACGGTCCGGGAACAGTACCGCCATTTTGTGGTGGATGAATACCAGGACGTTTCTCCGCTCCAGCAGCGGCTCCTGGACCTTTGGTTGGGTGGCAGGGACGAACTGTGCGTCGTGGGGGATGCCAGCCAGACCATCTATTCGTTCACCGGCGCTTCCCCGAAGCATCTCCTGGGATTCAAAGCGCAGTACCCCAAAGCGACACTGGTTAAACTTGTCCGCGATTACCGGTCGACGCCGCAGGTAGTGAAGCTGGCCAACGACCTCCTTGGCTCCAGACGCAGCGGCGGCCCGGTGGCAGATGCGGCGTGGGCTCCACCGCTCAAGCTCGTGGCACAGCGGCCGTCCGGACCCGAACCCCGTTTCCTCGAATGTCCGGACGACGAAGCAGAGGCCGCCGTGGTCGCGGGCAAGATCCAGGAGTTGCTGGATGCCGGCGTCAAGGCAAGCGAGGTCGCTATCCTCTTCCGGACGAACGGCCAGTCGGAAGCCTATGAACAGGCCTTGGCGTCGGCCGGTATCGGATACCAGCTCAGGGGCGGTGAACGGTTCTTCGCGCGAAAGGAAGTCCGCGACGCCATCCTGCAGCTGAGGGCCGCTACGCGGGCCGTATCGGAGGGGGCCCAGGAACCCCTTGGGCAAGTTGTCAGGGACATCATTGCCTCCCTCGGTTACACGGACACGGCTCCGCACAGTGGTGGAGCCCTCCGGGAACGCTGGGAATCGTTGGCTGCCTTGGTGGCGTTGGCTGACGAACTTGCTGTCAGCAGGGGAGGGTCCTTTACTTTGGCGGAGTTTGTGAATGAGCTTCAGGAACGCTCCGTTGCCCAACACGCCCCCACCGTCCAGGGCGTCACGCTCGCTTCCTTGCACGCCGCGAAGGGCCTGGAATGGGATGCCGTTTTCCTGGTTGGGTTGAGCGAAGGACTGATGCCCATCTCCTTCGCCGACTCTCCGGAGGATGTGGACGAGGAACGCCGACTGCTGTACGTGGGAATAACCCGGGCAAGGGAACACCTGAACCTCTCGTGGTCTGCCGCCCGCACACCGGGTGGCCGGGCAAATCGCAAACCATCACGTTTCCTTGATGGCCTCCGCCCTGATTCTGTCGCGTCTGCGAATGCCAGGACTCGCGCGGGTGCGCCGCGGCGAAAAGCCGCTGCTCCGGCGTCGTGCCGGGTTTGCGGCAGCATGCTCGCAACGGGGGCCGAACGGAAGGTTGGGCGATGCAACCAATGTCCTCCCACCTACGAGGAACAAACGTTCGAGGCGTTGCGGCAGTGGCGCCGCGAGGAAGCCCAGTCGGCGGACGTGCCCGCGTACGTGGTGTTCACGGATGCCACGCTCACTGCCATAGCCGAAGCCAGGCCGGAGACCCTGGAGCAACTGGCGGGCCTGGCGGGCATTGGACCCTCGAAGCTTGAACGGTACGGGGAGGCCGTGTTGCAAGTACTCACGGAAAGCTCCGAGCTCTGATGGTCGACGAATTGCCGCTCCGTACCGACGACGGCGCTCCCGTCATCGTGCGTCGGTCTACCCGTCGTCGCAGGACTGTGGCGGCGTTCTGGGAGGACGGCAACGCCGTAGTGGCGATTCCGGCCAGCTTCACCAAGGCCCAGGAACGCGAATGGGTTCGTCGGATGTTGGCCAAACTCAAGGCCAAGGGAGAGCGCCGGGGGAGCGGCGAGGGGAGAAGGCGTCCGTCGTCGGATGCCGCATTGGCCCAGCACGCTGCGCTTTTGTCCCGCATATACCTTGGCGGCAGGGCGGTCCCGACGTCGGTCCGCTGGGTGACGAACCAGAACTCACGTTGGGGTTCGGCTACTCCGGCGGACGGCACCATCAGGCTTTCGCACAAACTCCGGCCGATGCCCCAATGGGTCATCGACTACGTCCTGCTGCATGAACTCGCCCACCTCTTGGTGGCCGGTCACAACGCTGCCTTCTGGCGCTTGCTGGACGCCTATCCGGAGACGGATCGGGCCAAGGCTTTCCTGGAGGGCGTGAGCTTTGCGACGTCGCGGGGACTGTCGGAAGGCCCGGGAACATCCAACGATTGATGTCGCATAAGCAACAGTGGCCGCCAGGTTTCCCTGGCGGCCACTGTTGTGTTACTTCGCGGGTGCTTCAGGCTCCCCTTCATCAGGTCCGGATTGGGCCGACGGATCGCCTTCCGGCGCTGCGTCGGCGGGAGAGTCGTATCCGCCGCTGAGCAGCTTTTGCAGGGCATCGTCCACTTCGCTGTCGCTGGCTTCAGCCAGGCGGCGGCGTTCCGAGAAGCCCTTGGGATCGTCAAGGTCCTCAGCCGTTGGCAAGAGATCCGGGTGGTGCCAGATGGCGTCGCGGCCGGCAATTCCGCGCTCTTCCTTGAGGGTGGCCCACAAGGTGGCGGCATCGCGGAGGCGCCGCGGCCTGAGTTCGAGTCCCACAAGGGATGAGAAGGCGTGTTCGGCAGGGCCACCGGTAGCCCGCCGGCGCCGGACGGTTTCCCGCAGGGCCGTGGCCGAGGGCAGGACCTTTTCCGTCGCTTCGGCGGTCAGCTCATCCACCCAGCCTTCAACCAGGGCCAGTGCGGTCTCAAGTTTTTCCAAGGCGGCTGTCTGCACCGGAGTCCGTTCGGGGGTGAAGACACCCTGCGACAACGCCTCCTGGATTCCTTCCGGGTTGCTCGGATCGAGGTCCCGGGCCAGGTCTTCGATCCGCGACATGTCGATGTGGATTCCGCGGGCATAGGCTTCGATGGCCCCCAGCAGGTGCCCACGGAGCCAGGGAACCTGGACAAACAAACGGGCGTGGGCGGCTTCGCGGACGGCCAGGAACAGCCGGACATCATTTTCGGGAAGGCTGAGTCCCTCGCCGAACTCGGCAACGTTGGCAGGCAGCAGGGCCATTTCCAAGTCGGCCAGCGGGACACCGATGTCGGTTGAGCTGACCACTTCCGCCGACAAGGCTCCGATGGCTTGGCCCAACTGCATGCCGAAGATCGCTCCACCCATGTTCTGCAGCATCGAGGAAGCGCCACCCATCATGGACTTCATTTCTTCGGGCAGTTGCTGGCTGAGGGCATTGGACAGGGCGTTGGCAATGCTGTTGGCTACGGGTTCGGTCAACCGCTTCCATGTGCCCAGGGTGGCTTCTACCCATTCCGCGCGGGACCACGCACGGCCGATCAGGCCGGTTGAAGGAAGATCCGTCACGGGATCGAGCCACAGTTCGGCCAAACGGAGGGCTTCGTCGATTTCGCGTTTTTGTGTGGTGTTTACCGAGGGGTCGCTGCCGGCGGCAGCGACGCGTCGGGCGTTCTCGTGGGCCAGCTGCCAGTTGACGGGTCCTTCGGACGTTGAACTCATCATGGCCTGGACCTGCGCAAACATTTGTTGCAGGAGTTGGGGATCGTTGGGCAGGCCGGCTGCCTTGGCCAGTTCGGCGGGATCGATGTTGCCCATTCCCTGGCCACCCATCAGGTTCTGCAGCATTTCGGCCAGCGGATCCTTGGGGGTTTCGTCGTCGTTTGACGGATTGTTGGGGGTGGAAGACATGGTGCCGCCGATCGTCGAACTGGCTGGTGATCACTTTCACCGTACCGCGCTGTGGAAAAGCTGTCTGCCTGTGGCCTGCGACGTTCGCTGTCGGCAAAGCAGTCCGGCAGCGCCCGGACCGCGTAGTGTGGATGCTTGGTATGTTCCCTGTGCCGCTGCCAGCGGCAGGAGCGAAAATGCCGTCACGCAGTGCCGGCTTAGAGAGGCCTCAATGCTTACTTCGCCCAGTCCCGAGGGCTCGGTTGACCCGCGTCAAACGCCCGACGCCGATCCCTCCTCAGCGCCGGTGTCACCGCCGGGCAGCAGCAGGTACATGATCATGATCGTGTCCGGCCTCCTTGCCTTGGGACTTGGGGTCGGCGCCGCTGCGCTGCCAGTTCCCTATGTGGTGGAATCCGCCGGACCTACGTTCAATACCTTGGGTCAGGATGGTGACAAGCAAGTCATCACCATCTCGGGACGGCAGTCCTTCCCGGCGAAGGGCAATCTCGACCTCACTACGGTGGTGATGAGCGGTGGACCGAAGAGCCCCGCCAGTATCTTCGATGTCTTCCGTGCATGGCTGGACAAATCCAAGGCCATCTACCCGGAGGAGCTGATCTATCCGAAGGGGACCACTGCGGAGGAAACCGTCCAACAGGGCGAGATCGCCATGGAGACGTCGCAGGAAAATGCTGTGGCTGCCGCTTTGCGCGAATTGGATATCCCGTTCGAGCAGCGTCTCACCGTTGCTGGCCTCTCAGATGCTTCGCCGTCCGCCGGCAAGATCCAGGATGGTGACCGGCTGATCTCCATCAACGGCAAGCCGATCACCGCCATGAGTGTTATCCAGGCGGAATTATCAGCGGGTGCCGGTGCCCCTGCAGCGGTTGTGGTCGAAAGGAACGGCTCGACTGTGACTGAGACCGTCACGCCAACCAAGAACTCCAACGACCGCTATGTGCTGGGTGTCCTCCTTTCCAGCGATTTCACCTTTCCTTTCGACGTGAAGATTTCGCTGGACAACGTTGGCGGACCGAGCGCCGGAATGATGTTCGCCCTGGGGATCGTGGACAGCCTCACACCGGGGGACATGACCGGAGGAAAGCACGTGGCCGGAACGGGCACCATCACAGCCGACGGAGCTGTGGGAGCCATCGGCGGGATCGCCCAGAAAATGATTGGTGCCCGGGACCACGGGGCCACAATGTTCCTTGCCCCTGCGG
This sequence comes from Paenarthrobacter sp. NPDC058040, assembly GCF_042885775.1. Taxonomy (NCBI): domain Bacteria; kingdom Bacillati; phylum Actinomycetota; class Actinomycetes; order Micrococcales; family Micrococcaceae; genus Paenarthrobacter; species Paenarthrobacter sp. NPDC058040. The sequence continues at coordinate 9,916 of NZ_JBHVRN010000003.1, read as the reverse complement.
CGAATTGCGCCGACGTGGTTGGACACGTTCCGGACGGCCTCCAAGTGGTCAAGGTGGAAACCCTGGCAGATGCCACCGCTGCCGTGGAACGGCTTGGGGCGGGCAAGGACACGGCAAGCCTTCCCACCTGCACAAACAACTAGACTGGCGGTGGAACTTAGCTCCACCGCCACTCGTGGCATATATGACGGCTTCCGCCTGCACCCAGCGGTGGAAGCAGTTGAAACACACGCACACCGACTGTTAACTGACGACCACCAATGAGGTACAGAGTTTGTCCCGTCCCGCCAGCTCCAGCCCGCCCGGAAGATCGCCGCTGAGACGAGGTGCCCTGACTCCGACGCTGATTGTCGTTGCAGTGGCGGTCGTCGGTTTCATTTTCTTCGCCAACGTGTGGACAGATGTCCTGTGGTACCAGCAGTTGGGCTTCTTCGAGGTCTATATCCGCGAGAACCTTGCCCGTATCGTGACGTTCCTTGTCGGTTTCGGCATGATGTTCGCGGCCGTCTTCTTCGCCATCAGGATTGCATACCGCTCACGCCCGGTGTATGCACCGGATGCGGAGTCGCGCGACAATCTCAACCGGTACCAGGCGCAGCTGGAGCCCGTGCGGCGCGTGGTCATGATCGGCCTGCCGATCCTCTTCGGCCTCTTTGCCGGCAGCGCGGCAGCAAGCCAGTGGCAGAAGGCCCTCCTGTTTTTCAACCAGGAACCGTTTGGCCAGACAGACCCTTTGTTCAACCTGGACATTAGTTTCTACCTCATGTCCCTGCCCTTCCTGGGCTTCATCACCGGTTTCCTCATCAGCATCGCGGTGGTTGCCGGGATCGCGGGCATCCTGACCCACTACCTTTATGGCAGCATCCGTCTCATGGAGCGGGGGATCTTTACCAGCCGGGCTGCGCAGATCCACATTGCCGTGACGGGCGCATTCTTCCTGCTGCTGCTAGGTGTCAACTTCTGGCTGGACCGCTACACAACGGTTCAGAGTGCTTCGGGACGCTGGGCCGGTGCCCTCTACACGGACGTCAACGCGGTGGTCCCCACCAAGGCGATTCTCGCAGTCGCCGCGGGCCTCGTGGCGATCCTGTTCATCGTGGCTGCGGTGATCGGCCGTTGGCGCCTGCCGGTTATTGGAACGGCCATGCTGATCATCACGGCCATCCTTGCGGGAGGCGTCTATCCATGGGTTATCCAGCAGTTCCAGGTACGCCCTTCTGAAAACACGCTTGAACGGGAATTCATTGGCCGCAACATCAACATGACGCGGGCCGCCTACGGCTTGGACAAGATCGATGTGTCTGCCTACAACGCCACCACCACGGCCACGAGCGGCGCCCTGGCGAAGGACGCCCAGACTGCCGCCAACATTCGCCTCCTGGACCCGAACCTCATTTCGTCCGCGTTCTCACAGCTCGAGCAGTACCGTCCGTACTACCAGTTCCCGCAGACACTCAACGTTGACCGCTACATGGTGGACGGTAAAGTGCAGGACACCGTCATTGCGGTTCGCGAATTGAACCCGGATGGACTGAGCGCCAACCAGCAGACCTGGGTCAACCGGCACATTGTTTACACGCACGGTTACGGAGTGGTGGCTGCCAAGGGCAATAAGTTCACCGCAGATGGCAAGCCGGACTTCCTGCAGTCGGGCATCCCCTCCAGCGGGGTCCTGGGCAACGACACCAGTTACCAGCCGCGGATCTACTTCGGCGAAAACTCACCGGAGTACTCGATCGTAGGTGCGCCCGAGGGCGCACCCCATCGAGAACAGGACCGCCCGGCCGGCCGTGAGGGCAGCGGTGAAACCCAATACACCTTCACTGGCAACGGTGGGCCGAACGTCGGAAACTGGCTTAACAGGATCCTTTACTCCATCAAGTTCCAGTCGTCGGACCTGCTCCTCTCCGATGGTGTGAACGAGAAGTCCCAGATCCTGTACGACCGAAATCCCCGTGACCGCGTCGAGAAGCTGGCTCCCTACCTGACGGTGGACGGCAACGCCTACCCGGCGGTTGTGGACGGCCGCGTCAAGTGGATTGTGGACGGCTACACCACCAGCCAGTACTTCCCGTATTCGCAGCCTCAGCAGTTGCAGAATGCCACCGCCGACTCCCAGACGAGTGCAGGACGTACAGTGGCCCTGCCCAACAGTTCGGTCAACTACATCCGCAACTCCGTCAAGGCGACCGTGGATGCCTATGACGGCTCCGTGACGCTCTATGCCTGGGACGACCAGGATCCGATCCTGAAGGCTTGGCAGAAGGTGTTCCCGACGGCCCTCAAGCCGTACTCGGAGATGTCCGGCGACCTCATGAGCCACGTTCGGTACCCGGAGGATCTCTTCAAGGTCCAACGTGAACTCCTTGGTCGTTACCACGTGACCGATGCTGACAGCTTCTACCAGAACAACGATGCTTGGAGCGTTCCGAACGATCCCACGGTATCCGAGGCCGTCAAGCAGCCGCCGTTCTACATGTCGCTGCAGATGCCTGACCAGGACAAGCCGGCTTTCCAGCTGACATCCTCCTTCATTCCCCAGACTGTCAACGGCAACGCGAGGAACATCCTGTACGGGTTCCTGGCCGCTGATTCTGACGCCGGAAACGTCAAGGGCGTGAAGTCCGACAGCTACGGCAAACTCAGGCTGTTGCAGTTGCCTACCGACACCCAGGTGCCGGGACCGGGCCAGGCACAGAACAAGTTCAACTCTGATCCCACCGTCTCCCAGGCGCTCAACCTGCTGCGCCAGGGTGCATCGGACGTCTTGAACGGCAACCTGCTGACGCTGCCGGTGGGTGGCGGTTTGCTGTACGTGCAGCCCGTGTATTTGAAGTCGACGGGCGAGACCTCGTACCCGACGCTGCAACGGGTGCTGGTGGCCTTTGGTGACAAGATCGGTTTCGCGCCCACGCTGGATGCGGCCTTGGACCAACTGTTTGGCGGCAATTCCGGAGCTACCGCCGGTGACTCCGAGAATAACGGCCAAACGCCAACGAATCCGCCCGGCACCACGTCGCCTCCGGAAGGTCCCACGGACGCCAAGGCAGACCTCAAGGCGGCCTTGGACGAGGCCAACAAAGCTATCGTGGATGGCCAGGCAGCACTCGCCAAGGGCGACTTCGCCGGCTATGGACAGCAGCAAACCAAGCTGTCCGAGGCGCTGAAGAAGGCCCTCGATGCCGAAACCCGCTTGGGCGTGACTCCCGCCCCGACGGACTCGCCAACCGCCACACCCAGCGCGACGCCGTCTCCGTCTCCGAGTAACTAGCCCGGGTACCATCCGGTAAGTCCGATGCCCGCTCCATGACGGAGCGGGCATCGGTTTTTAAGGGGCGAGACGCACATCACGTCGTCAGGATTTGGCCTGACATTCACCGGACGGTAATGTTGTTCTTGCGACGCGGGGTGGAGCAGTTCGGTAGCTCGCTGGGCTCATAACCCAGAGGTCACAGGTTCAAATCCTGTCCCCGCAACTGGAGAAAAGTCCGGATCAGCATTTGCTGGTCCGGACTTTTTGTTTGCTTGAAGAGCGATCAGTGGATCTCGAAGGGTCGCGCAATGCCGGTGTGATCTGACGCACCTTGGCGCCAAATGGTCATGACCACCCCGCGCCATGGGGTAGAGTTGATCAAGCGACGCGGGGTGGAGCAGTTCGGTAGCTCGCTGGGCTCATAACCCAGAGGTCACAGGTTCAAATCCTGTCCCCGCAACTGGGAAAAGCCCGGATCAGTATTTACTGGTCCGGGCTTTTGTTTTATCCAGAACGCCATGGTGCCGGTGTCAGTATCAAATCCCCGCCAGCAGGGGTGCAAGGAAACGCCAGGAAGGTCTGCATGGTCGACGACGACTACGACGACGCGCATAAGCCGCGGGTTCTGCAGAGGGACAGCCCAGTAGCTGTTTACCAACAGGTCGCCGACGTCTTGACGGATCAAGTGAGTCGGCTGGAACCGGGTTCGCGCATTCCCACTGAAGAGTCATTGATGGACCAATACGGGATCAGCCGCACTACGGTTCGGAAGGCCATCGAAAAGCTGGTGACCAAGGGGCTGCTGGTTCGTCGCCAGGGCAAGGGAACTTTTGTTATGGCCCAGCGACCAGTCCGGATGTTGAACAGGCTGGCACCCTTCATGGAGACGTTTACTGCCGCCGGAATGAAGACGGTCAAGGGCCTGATCGAATACAAGTGGATGGAAAAGGACAAGACGGTTCCAGCCAAGCTTGTATCCGACGACAACCTGGTGCTGGTCATTCGCCGTTCGTACTCCAGTGCTGGATGGCCCTACGCGATTGCGGAGATCTTCATCCCCTCGCATATCGGCCGCCACATCAGCTTGGCCGATGCGGAGAAGAACTCCATTTACCAAGTAATCCAGGACAGGACCCTGAAGCCGCTCCAGCGGGCCGAAATCACCGTGACCATGCACGAGCCACCCGAGCACCTGGCCGACGCGCTGAACGTCCGCGGCTTTCCTCTGGTGCCCCGCTTGGAGCGCACTACACTGGGCCCGGACGGGGAAGTCCTTGAGTGCACCGTGACCTACTTCCATCCCAAGGGGTTTGAAATCCGGGCCGAAGTCGCCACGGAAGTAAGCCCCGCCCCGGGCATTGCGGGAGTCCCGGCGAACTAGCCGCGCTGGCCATGGCCGCAGAAACCCGCTCCCTAAACACGGAATGGCCGGGACCCATCGGGACCCGGCCATTCGTTGTGTGGGACTCGGATTTAGAGCTTGTCGAAGTCTGCCTCGTCGATGGTGGCGCCGGAGGAAGCGGGCGCCCCCGCGCCGAGGGCAGGCTTGCTGCCACCTGACTTGAGCGCTGCAAGACGGGCTTCGATTTCGGTCTGCTCGCCCAGGTCTTCGAGCTGGTTGAACTGTGCATCGAGGCTGGAAGCCGCGAGTTCCTGCTGGCCGAGGACCTTGGCTTCTTCGCGGCGGATCTTTTCCTCGAAGCGGCCTACCTCGCTGGTCGGGTCCATGATGTCAATGCTCTTGAGGGCGTCGTGGACCTGCGACTGGGCAGCGGCCGTCTTGGAGCGGGCAACGAGCTCATTGCGCTTGGCGGTGAGTTGGTTGAGCTTGTTCTTCATCTGGTCAAGACCGCTCTTGAGCTTGTCCACAACCTCGGTCTGCGAGGCGATGCTCGGCTCGGCTGCCTTCGCTTCGGACTCGGCCGTCATCTGGCGCTGGATGGCCACCTTGGCGAGGTTGTCGAACTTCTCGGCGTCCACGGAATCGCCGGAAGCGCGGTACTCGTCGGCCTTCCTTGACGCCGCCAGGGCCTTGTTGCCCCAATCCTGGGCGTTCTTGACGTCCTCGTTGTAATCGGCCTGCAGCATGCGCAGGTTGCCAATGGTCTGCGCTACGGCGGACTCGGCCTCGGCAATATTGTTCGTGTAGTCGCGGACCATCTGGTCCAGCATCTTCTGCGGGTCCTCGGCCTGGTCAAGCAAAGCGTTGATGTTTGCCTTGGCGAGTTGTGCGATCCGACCGAAAATGGACTGCTTAACCATGGTGTTGCCTTTCGTCCTGCTCAGTGGAACCCACTGAAATCAGTGATCAGTTGTTGTACCGCTTCTACATGGGGCAGGAACCCCACCTAGTTTGTGCTGGCCGGGACCAGTCGGTGATGCCTAGAAGCTCCCGGAATCGCCGCCGCCGAAATCTCCTCCACCACCGCCCCAGTCGCCTCCGCCTGAGTCGCCGCCGAAGAAGCCGCCACCCCCACCGCCGTCGCTGTGGCCGCCGCCCCAGCCGCCGTGGCCGCCATTGAGTATGGAGTTGATCAGGATGCCGCCCAGGATGGCGCCACCGAGGCCTCCGCCTCCGCCGCCCCCACCGAACATGCCGCCGCGGCCGTACCCTTGGTCCGCGTAGCCAAAGTGGTCAACATCGGCCTGCGCGAGCTGCGCGGCCTGCGCGGCGAGCGAGTGTGCCTGCTGCGCGTAGGTCAGTGCGGTCACGGGATCGTTGCGCGAGATCGACAAGGCATAATCCAGGTTTCGCTGGGCTTCTGCCAAGCGGGTCCTTGCTTCCGTTCCCACGCCGCCGCGGCGGGCCGTGATGTAATCCGACGTTGCACTGATCTGTGCTTGTGCGGCCATGATCGTCTGCTGCAGGGATGCCTGTGCTCGCCGGGCCTGTTCTTCCTGGTCGCGAATGCCGGACAGCGACTGGTCCAAAGCCTGGTGTGCTGTCTCCACGCGATTCAGCGTTGCGATGGGATCGATCCTGCCGCCTTGGATTTCGGTCTTGACCTGGGCCAGGGCTGCTTCGACGCCCGCTACAGGGCCGGCGAGTTCGGGGTGCTGGCCTGACTGGATCATGGCCCGGGCCTGTGCCAGGTCCTGGCTCGTTTCGGCGACGGCGCCCTCCAAGGAGGTACGGGCCTCCTCAAGGCTACCTGCGGTCTTGGAAATGGCGTCGATCAGCACGTTGGTCTGGTGCAGGCTCTCCTCGGCGGCGCGAACCGCCACCGCGGCGAGGCTGTTCTCCCCGGAGCCAAGCTTCTCCTGCGCCGTCGTGGCTGCATTATTAACGAAGGCCAGGCGTTCCTTGGCCTGCATGATGTTGTCGGAGACCTGGACGAGGGCAGAGTCGGCGTACTTGGCACGGAGCGTCTCCAGCGACTGTTCCGCGTTCGCTATTTTCGCGTCCGCGTCACGTGCGCCGGAGGTGACGGCAGCCAGAGCCTGCGGTGCGTTCTTCTCCAGTTCGCGCAGGGAATCGAAATCGGCCTTCTGGTCCCGCAGGGAAGCCAAGGCGGCTTCGGACCGGCGGATGATTTCGCCGAGCCAACTGCGCTGCTGTTCTTCGGTGTCCGGGATATGGTCATCGAGTTGCTGCTGAAGCTTGAATGACTCAGTCATGTGGCCCTTGGCTTCCTGCAGGGCCTTGGTGAAGTTGCCGATCGCCGCATCGCCGTACTGGGCTTGGGCGAAGCCAAGCTCCTGCTCGCTGGACTTGATGGCGTCGTCCGCTTCAATGAGCAGGGAGCCGCTCTTCTGCCGGAGTTCAGGGATGCTGAGACCGGCAAGGGGATCGAGCTGTTCCCCCTGTGGTCCGTAGCTGGCGCTCGAGGCCTGTCCTGACTTCTTGCGCCGGTTGCGCAGGTAAAGATAAGTTCCGACGCCGCCGGCCGCTACGACTCCGACACCCACCAGGACGCCGACGCCGGCGTTGCCGCTCGGCACGGTTCCGCTGCCACCGCCAGCCGCATCACCGATTGCTGCTGCGGTGTCGATGGCTGCCTGGGCATAGTCCTTCTTGCCTCCGGCGAGGTTCGCAACGATGGCGTTTTGGGTGATGTTGGTCCGCTTGGAGTAGATGGAACTCGTGGAGTTCGGGGCGAAGTAGTACTGGCCGGCGGTCGAGATCGCCAAGAGTACATCCGCTTTGCCCATCTTCTTGCTGGTAGCCACAGCCTGCCCCCACTGCGCAGGGTCCGACGGGTTCTCGAAGGAGTTCACCGTGACCACATAAAGGTTGTACTTGTGGTCCTTCAACGTCTTTTGGATGGCGTCCTGGACTTCGCCCTTCCGGTTGCCCAAGACGTTGGCATCATCGACGATGTTTTGGCCCGATGGTATGGTGACCGGATCAGCGGCCCACGCCGCCCCGGCCGGGAGGGCCAGCACTCCAGCCACGCCAATCACGGCGAGTACACGTTTCACTATTGACCGCATGTGCAACCCTTCAGCACGTCTGCGACTGGAACAAGGCGATCCAATCGTCACAGAATGCTCAGCGCCCCCACGCATGGTGTGTAAAGCCGCAGGTCGCTGTGGCAATTCCTCTTGATTCTATGGTGCACCTGATACCCCGTCCACCGGGGTGAATATGCCACCAGCGAAATGAAGGAGAAAGCCCGAGGGGCCGCGCGTTGAAGCCTGTTTCCGCGGTCCGGTGTCATCCAATGCACCAGCCATTCCGGCTTTCAGGAAGCTCCCAGCGAACGTCCGAAATTGTTCCAGTAAACAGGGCCATAGTTAGTTGGAGACGAGAACGAAAGGAAGACCCATGACGGAGAACCCAGCACAGGGCGCCGCTTCGGAAGACCGCGAGCCGAACGAGCCGCGCGAACCTGCAGCCAACACTTCGGATGCAACTCCCACCCAGCAGCAGCCCGCTTGGAACTCCGGTCAGGGAACGGGGTCCCAGGCCACAGCTCCAATGCCGGCCTTCCAGCCGCCGGCCGCTCCGCGGTCCGATGCTCCCGAACGGAACGCCAACCAGAATCAAAACGCGGCACCCGGGGAGCACACGGCACCCCAGCCCAATACGGGCGCGCACCAGAACCAGCAGCCCTATGCAGGCCAAATGTACCAAGGGACCGCCCAGCGTCCGAGTTATCCGCAGCACCATCCGTTCTACGGTTCCGGGCAAAACCCGGGAGTTCCGGGGCCGTCCCACGGTGGCCAGGCTTCCGGAACTCCGGGCCCAGCACACTTCAACAGCACCCCGGGTGGACAGTACGGCGCCCAACAGGGACCCGGTATGCAGCAGGCTCCCGGCCAGCACTCCGCAGTTGCCACCAAGCGCAAGCCCGTGTTCGGAGTTGGCACGCTGGTAGCCAGCATTCTCGCGGCAGGCCTGGTGGGCGGTGGCGTCGTGGCCGGCAGCAACTTGCTGTGGGACCACCCAACAACCACGTCCTCCAGCACTGGGCAGTCCAGCACGGTGATCGTCAACAACAAGGACGACGTCAACGCCATTACGGCCGCGGCGGCAAAGGCCTCACCCAGTGTCGTCACCATCAAGGCCACCAGCGGCAACGAAGGCGGCACGGGCTCGGGCATCATCATCGATGACCAAGGCCATATCCTGACCAACACGCACGTCGTAACGCTGGACGGTGCAACGTCCAACGCAGCAATCGAGGTCCGGACCAGCGATGGCAAGGTCCTCAAAGCGACCGTCGTGGGTACCGACCCGCTGTCCGACCTCGCCGTCATCAAGGTTTCGGATGCGTCCGGACTGGTTCCCGCCACCCTGGGGGACTCCTCGAAGGTCAACGTGGGGGACACCGCGGTGGCCATTGGCGCCCCGCTGGGCCTGACGGGAACGGTGACGGACGGCATCGTTTCCACTCTGAACAGGACCATCAGCGTGGCTTCTTCGGCTGCACCGAAGGACGGTTCGGACAACTCCCAGGGCGGTGACCAGGGCTTCCAGTTCGCCCCTCCCGGCGGCGGGCAGAGCCAGAGCACCAGCAATGAGGGTTCGATTTCCATCAACGTTATCCAGACTGACGCCGCCATCAACCCGGGCAACTCCGGTGGAGCGCTGGTGAACAGCAAGGGTGAGATCATCGGCGTCAACGTCGCCATTGCTTCGGCCGGCAGCAGCTCTGCCAGCTCGTCCAGCGGCAACATCGGTGTCGGTTTCAGCATTCCGATCAACCACGCCAAGCGGGTGGCCCAGGAAATCATCGACTCGGGCAAGGCGAGCCACGGCCAGTTCGGCGTCTCTGTCAGGGCCAAGTCGTCGACGGGCAGCGACTCTGGCTTCTCGGTTGGTGCCGAAGTTGCCGCCGTGACCAGCGGATCCGCGGCCGCGAAGGCGGGCATCAAGGTTGGGGACGTGGTCACGAAGTTTGGCGACTACACCATCAGCGATCCCAACCAGCTGACCGCTGCAGTCCGTGAGCAGTCCGCCGGGGCGAAGGTGAAGGTCACCATCGTCAGGAACGGACAGTCCCAGGATGTCGATGTCACCTTGGACGCAGCCCAGCAGTAACGGGCATACCCGCGGCAGCAGCCGCACCCAAAGATCCACCAACGACGGCGGGGCGCCCCAGGGAGGGGGGGGCCCCCCGGGGGGGGGCCCCCGCCAGTGTCCGCCGACAGGTAGTACAAAAACGCGGTTAAACCGCAATGGGTTTTTTGGGGGGGAATTGTTGTGGTGGGGGGGCG